>JANMLJ010000188.1:0-9228 GCA_031372465.1 Chitinophagaceae bacterium
GAACGAGCGGATACAGATTATGGATTTTTGTTTAGCAATAAATCATTCCCTGGATAAAAAAATACAACAAAATTCAGCAGCAGCTATTTTACAGAACTTATCATGCCTGGGTTTGTTATTGATTGAAACAGAAAAAATGAAATTTCCCACATCGTACAGAGAAATATTGGAGAAGATTGAATCTATCAATCCTATTGGCTATGAAAATACCCGAAACCATATTAACGGAGCAGTTACTTACCTGTCGCCGTATATTTCAAGAGGTGTAATTTCTACAAAGCAAATACTGGAGATAATACTTGAAAAAGGATATACATCAGATCAGGCAGAAAAATTAATACAGGAACTGACATGGAGAGAATATTTTCAACGGGTGTGGCAGCAGATGGAAGATGATATTTTTGATGATATCAAAATACGGTACACAGGAATACAACACCGTAATTTGCCTACAGCTATTGCTGAAGCAAATACGGGCATTGACTCCATTGATGAAGCGATCCGGGGTTTATATTCTAACGGCTATATGCACAACCACCTGAGGATGTACACAGCAAGTATTACCTGCAATATTGGCAAGTCTGACTGGCAATTACCTGCACAATGGATGTATTATAATTTGCTGGATGGCGATCTTGCCAGTAATGTGTGTAGCTGGCAATGGGTAACAGGAAATTTCTCCTCACGTCAATATTTCTGTAACCAGGAAAATATTAACCGATTTACCAATAGTTCACAACAACAAACTTTTCTTGATAAAGGTTATGATGAATTACCAGGTATGAACGTTCCTGAAATACTAAAAAACAATATACCTCTTACTCTGCAAACAATATTACCCGAAAAAATTAATCCGGTTGTTGACACATCATTACCGTTGGTTATTTATACAACGTACAATCTTGATCCGGTATGGAAACAAGCCATAAAAGCAAACCGTATTCTGCTTTTAGAACCTTCACATTTTAAACAATTTCCTGTCAGCGAAAAAGTGATAAATTTTATTCTTGATCTTGCAAAAAATATAGAAGGCCTGCAGGTATTTTCTGGGGAAATCAACGAAATACCACAGTTGATGCATTTTCCCGCAATCTATTCAAAAGAACATCCACTCACCAAACATTTTCCCGGAATTAAAGTAGAAAGAGATTGGATATTCCCTGAAATAAAAGGTTTTTACAATAGTTTTTTCAGTTACTGGGCTAAATGCCAGAAAAGTAAAAATAGTGCGGAAAGAAAGAGTGATGTATTAGCTGTTGCGTAATATCTAAAAGTTGGTGTTATATTACATTGACTTAATAACAATTCATGCTAACTACTTTTAAATGAATATTTCTAACTATAAAAAGAAGTTCAACATTTAATAGAATTCTCTATTTCGTTTTACTTGTTACACCACCCTTTTTACTATCCACCGTCACTGTATACTTTCCAGTACCCTGCACTATCCATCGTACCGTTACTGTTCCCAATCCGGGGATATTACGAACTGAAATCGCAGCCGGATTGGTCTTTTGCTCGGTTGTGATGTTGAGGTCGGCATTGTCCACTATCATTCCAGCTAAAACATTGATACCGCTAAGGGTGACATAATCCGCCCGCTCAATCTTATATTTCAGATCCTGGCTGCTATGGGTAGGCATCAGGCGGCTATTGGAAATAACGGCTGTCACTTCTTTTAACCCATCGCCCAGATCCTTTTCATTAATGGTATCCACATTGAGCCTTGGTGTATGATAGCAATGATAAATAAGAAAAGACATATTGCGGTGTGCATCGCTTTCTAGTAAAAATCCGGGATGAGCTCTGCCAAAATTCTTTTTAAATCCGCCAATTTCGATCTTGCCGTATTGCGGGTGATCAAATTCATGCCAGTCAACAAATGCATCTTTAAACAGCGTATAACGGTCAAACATGAACGAAGTATTATCCTGCGGATCACGGGTTGCATCCTTATTATAAAAAAGATACGGCGTCCATAATTCATTGGAATAGGTATAAATGCCCCGGCCGCCATAAAACCAATCGAGTTCGCCGCCATAAGCCGAATAAAGATCTTTATACACCACTAAGTAACGGTAACCAGGTATCAACTCTTCACCTTTCTTCCCGATCACATCATATACCTGCAGGTCTTGCGGGTTATAGGTTTGCAGGTCATTGGGATCACCGGGGCCGCGAAGTATCATACCACCAGCATTGTGAAAGGATTGAGCTGCCGCAATATTCGGGTGCTTCATCACAAACTCCTGTACCGCCCTGTTTTCGGGTAAGGAGAAAGGATATTTATACGCCCCATTCTGGATATAATTTGGTTGCCAGCCCCATCCCCAATCGCGATTAGGATCGTATTCGAAGGTATAGCCATCTTCATTTACCTGTCCATCGCCGTCATTATCTTTTCCTTCCTGGCCAAGAATTTCATACTCACCCTTTTCATCAGGGCCCACCTGTATCATGCGTCGGGGATCGGTAGGGTCAAGTCGATACCTGCCATTCGGATTTTTGCGGCGCATAGTTAGAATCTCTTTATCATTATCCAAATCATCATATCCATCTTCGTCCACCAAACCATCACGGTCATTATCAACCGGAATTACACCAGAACGTGGAGAGCTGCTGGTATTTGGCTGATGAAAATAGCTATCCCTACCATCGGGATTGATGGTGGGAATAATATAAAAAACTTTATCAGCCAGTAACTCCTGTACAAACTTTGTATCATTAAACGATTCGGTGAGATACCAGGCAGTATATAAAGAAAACTCTGCACCCTGCACTTCGTTTGAATGGATATTACCATCCACATACATTCCCGGCTTTTTATCGGGACTACCTTTTTTATAATCTGTAACGGTCAGGCACCAGATGTCCCTTCCCTGGAATGATTTGCCGATAGACTCAAGCTTTGCCAGATCAGGATAAGCTGCTGCTATCTTTTTACATATCTCTGTAATGGCAGCATGATCATTGTACCGGTTCCAGCTTACTGCTACTTTAGGATTAACAGGTGACCCTGCGGCTTTAAAGAGTTGGTCGGCTGTTTGTGCAGATAGTGAATAGTGAATGGTGAATAGTGAAAGGGCAATCGTTAATTGTTGTATATAGCGTTTCATAATAATCAATTTTTAATAATCAATAATTAAAGTGTAACATCAATGGACTTGCTGCCGGTGGTGGGGCTTCCTGCTTCTATTGTCAGCTTACCCGTTCCTTTTATCAGCCATGTCAGTTTCTGTGAACCATAACCTTCCAATGCATTTAATACCTGTATCTTTTTCCCGCTTATCACAGATTGGTTGCCGCTGCTATTCACTTTTACATTGATACGTTTTACCCAATAAGATCGTTCACCCAGTTTCGAATGAGATGCCAATGCACCTTTATTAATAATATCCAACGTTATCCTTGTCAATCCGCCAACTACTTTTTCTGTATTTATGTTTACAATATCCAACTCGGGTTGAGCTGCTGCAAGTTTTACTAAAAAATTTGCATGTTTCTTTATAAGTTCGGGTACTAATTTATAAGGAGGGTTGATCATTACAAAAGGATCAACACCACCAACCTCCACTTTTTGCCCCGGAAAATCAGGATGCTGAATTGTTTTCCAATCAGTAAAAGATGAAATGCCTTGCTGACCTGCCCATCGCAAATAATTAGCCGTAGCATCATCTACCGTAAATGCTTTTTCGCCTTTTGTACTATCCGGTTTTGTTTTGGGAACCCACCAACCGGGTGTACTGAAACTATAACGACCATAATGATAATAAGCCCATGAAAGAAAATCACCACCGGCAGCCGTTGACTTCGGAGCGTCTTTCATGCTTACCGATTTATTGTAAAGATCTGCTACCATGCTATCCACTTTTACATCCTGTTGTAACCAACTTCCAATAAGCGGCTGATTGGCCGATGCTGCATTGTATGTATAAGGAGAAGAAAGATTATTATTGCTGCCAAAACTTACGACTGCATAAACATTGTATTGCTCGAACAAATAATCCAGCAAGGCCCTGGATTCTTTTTCAGAAACTGCAAATTCACCGGAACCTTGTGTAAAGGAAGGAACTTTGTAGGAAAAATTTCGATTGAACCAGACCCCTCCTTCGCCATCTTCATTGAAAATGCCGTCCTTATCGTTGTCGGCACCTTCTGACATTAGTAAGTATTTTCCTTTTTCGTTTTTATTTATATCAGCTTTGATCAAAACTCTTGAATCATCTGGATGGGTTTTATATTCACCCACCGGCGACTCTACCCGCATCATGGTAATCTTATTATTGCCATCCAGGTCATCAAACTCATCTTCATTTGCTTTTCCGTCTCTATCATCATCCGTGGAAGTAGCATTGCCCTGTCTTTCATATTGCAATGGTGCAAAGAATTGTTCCATTGCATCCGGACTCAGATTTGGGAAAATATAAAAAGTGGTTTTGTTGAGCAGGTTTTTTATACTGTCTGTATTGCTGCCTTGTAATAAATTTTCTGCAAAACCCAGGGCGAGTTCCATTCCTAGTAAATAATTACCTTCAATACCGCCTGCAATAACAATGGCTGGTTTGGTTTCCGTATTGCCTGTGCCAATGGTTATCTGCCAGATCTCCTTACCACCGGTTGTTTTTGTTAAAGATCTTAGTTTGGCAAATTGAGGATAATTTTTTGCCAATGCATTGATGCGGTTAGTTTGCTGAGTGAAATTGCTGTAGCCAGTTTGTGCATTTGACACAAAGAATAACATTGCACCAGCAAGAGAAGCCATAATTTTTTTGACCATGTGTGAAGATTTTGGTCGGCTAATATACAGAAAGAATTTGCTTATTGAGGAGATTGCGTAAGTAACTTATAATTGCAGATAAATTGTTTATTTTTTTCTTTATATCCTATCCAGTTTTTTGCAGGATGGTTTGGGGCAATCCTGAATTAATCGGAACAAACACCAACAAAGGTCGTTTACTCTTTTGAAGAGGAACAAAAGAAAAAAAATTATCCACCCTTTTCTTATCTGGATCTTGCCTGTACATAAACACACTATAGATACCAATTACATTGTCGAAAATTTATAATCAACCGTGTATGGAAACCTGTCCAATGAACCCTGGCGCATAGGTTTTTGATAATAAGAATAAGTATCGGGAATTCTTTGCAGCGAATCGTAGAAAATTTAAAATTCCATCAGAAATTCCATTCCTAGCCCTTCTCTTTGCAGTTCATACCAATCGTATGCTTCTAAAATTTCAATAGCAGCTAGTGGTCTGATTTCAATCTTATAAGCCATACCGCTTTTCTTTGTTGGTGGCCATGTCCTTTACTTCATCCCAGCTAAACGATTTGCCTTCTCCTTTCAGGTAGCTGGCTCTTTCTTCCATTACCAATTGCTTGCGGAGTCCATCAGCATCTTCACTTTTGAGTTGCACATATTGTTTGGCCACAGTTAGCAGAGATTCTTTTTCTGTAACTGTAAGCTTCGACCAGTATTGCATAAACTCATTGTCTAAAACAGGGGCTGCCATAAAATGTGTTTTCACAAATTTACTCTTTTCAGGTTAATGCAGCAATTGGGCCGCTATATTAAAAATATAGAATATGAAAAAGCCTGTTACGCAACAATTGCTGTTGACCATGGCATTATGTGTTACCGTAAGCACCCCGCCAGTTGAAAGAACTGGATAAAGCCATAAAAGAAGTTGAAAATAAAGAAACCATTTCCTGGGGTGACTTTAAAAAAGAAATGAAGGAATGAAAGAAATCAGAGAATTAGTATTCCTTTGGTTCCATACCTGTATGTTTTATCCGTAAAATTCTTATTTCAATTGAAGACACATAATAACTGACGCGGTAATGGTACAATTCAAATGCCCTGAAATTACCGTCATTATTTTTTTTGTATTTATCAGGATTATACAGGGCTGGATGAGTTTGTAAACGGACTATTTTTTTGAGAATGTCCTCCCTTACCTTCTCTGCGCCTTGTACCGAATCACCGGCAATGTGATAAATAGCTGCATTAAATTGCTGTAAAGCTTGTGTATCCCAGCTTATTTTTCTATCTGCCATTCACCCATGTTTTCGACATTTCAGATACCTGTTCATGAGTAAAAGATTCACCGGCATCCATGCGGGCCATAGCCTCATCTATTTCTTTATTGTATTGTTCTATGCTGATACGCCGACCGGGTATTTCAATACCGAATGATTCTACGAGGGCAATCAATGCTTCCTTTTGTTCCCATGTTAGTTGTTGCAATATTTCCAACGGCAACCCGCCACTTTCTTTATTATATACTGCTTCAGGTTCCTGCAGTTCCTGATTCTCTCTTTCAGGTGATTGCACAAAAGATTTAATAACACCGAAAAGAGATTCCTTTTGTTCAGGTGTTAATATCACCCAGTATTTGTTTAACTCAATCTCTGATGGAGAAGCAGCCATAAAATATGTTTTCACAAATTTACTCTTTTCTTGCAAACGCTGCAATCCGGAAAATGCTGGAAAGTGGTAGCCCACCAACCGCCGGATTTAAGTTTTCCTCTTTTTGTTTGTTGGTGATCTACTGCTCAATTGGCTTGGCGCAATCCCGAAATAATACCGAGATTATCGGCACAGGTCGGGACAGGCACCAACAAAGGTCGTTTACTCCCGATAGCTATCGGGATCTGAAAAGCAACAAAGGCAAAATAAATAATAGCTCATAGTTCAAAAAGTCTAATACTTTGCAGGCTCATTTATTTTAGGAATAGAATTCTTAATAAACTCTCTTAATTGTTCGTTAGCTGTTGCCAGATCTTCTTTGCGCAAATACATCATATGACCGCTGCGAAAACCCTTCCAGCTCATCCGGTTTTTTAATCTTCCGCCGGGATCCATTTGCCACATATTATACTTGGCATTAAAATAATCACAGGCACCGTCATAATAACCTGATTGAACCAGCAAATGCAGAAAAGGATTTTGTGCCATTGCCTGTCGAAGATTCTCCCCTGTTTTGTCATTCGTTCTATCCCATGGTGACACGGGCCCAAACATATTATACTTCAGGTCGGTTTTAAAATTCAGTTCCTCTCTTAAATAAATATTAATTGCTGGTGTAAAGGAATGAAGCCATGAAGTAAGCTCTGAATTAAAATCAGGGCTCTCTCCGGCATCCTGCCGATCCATCCCCCTGTACCTTGAATCCAGGCGGCCTACTGTAAATCCTTTATCACGAAGCAATTCTTTCCAGAAAAAATCAGGATGTATATCCAGGTTATGTTGCAAGATGGCTGTTTCAGACAAACCCGAATAACGCGACATTTTTGCTGCTATCTGTTTCTTCTCATTATCGCTTAACATATTGCCTTTTGCCAATGCCGGAATTAATTGGTTAATGGTGAAATCTTCTGCCTCTGGCAAAACAGCTGTAAGATCTTTTTGCTGCAAATCAGCAGGCAAAACTTTATGATACCAGGCTGTTGCAGCATAGTAAGGCAACATCAATGCCTCGTCAACCGGGCCATCTCTCTTGATACCAAGATCGGTTGGTGAAACTAATATCACACCATTCAAATACATCCATTGTGCGTTTTGTAATTCCAGGGCAAGGCCAGAAACCCTTGTAGTACCATAACTTTCACCAATCAGGTATTTAGGAGAAGCCCATCTGTTTTTTCTGGTAACAAAAGTATTCAACCACTCAGCCAGGTATTTAATATCTGCATTAACTCCAAAGAATTTTGCAGTGGGAATATCCCGGCTTACCATCCTGGAAAAACCGGTGTTTACCGGATCGATATAAACTATATCTGCTACATCCAAAATTGAATGAGGATTATCGCGCATTCCATAAGGTTGTAATGGAAAACCTTCATCATCCACATTCAAAATACGCGGCCCCGTATAGCCAATTTCCATCCAAACAGAAGGAGTACCCGGACCACCATTAAAAGATATAACCAACGGCCTTGCTGCCCTGTCTTTTACATCCGATCTTTCATAGTAAGTATAAAAAACACCAGCTATTGGTTTACCATCTTCATCCCAAACAGGTATAGAGCCAGCCGTTGCTGTATAAGCAACCAATTGACCTTTTATCGTTACCTGGTTTTTACTAACAACAGCAGTATCTGTTTTTACCATCCGGTTTAATACAGGAGTTTTAAGGGCAGATTCATCAGCTGATGTTTTTTGTGCAAATGTTTGCAACAACAAAGCTGAGAAAGAAAAAAGAAAGAGGAATATTTTTTTCATAATAAAATAGTTTCATGCATAAATAAAATTGAATATAACAAAAAATTAAATCACTAAAGCAAAACTGTTTCTTCAATAGCGGGATGGAAAATAAGTATCCCTTGAATTACTCTTGATATTGCATTTTTAAATGCTTTTCATTTTTATAGAAATTGATAGTTGAACTAAAAAAATAAAGAAATTAAAGTGATCACTAATTATTCAGAGAAGGATACCGGGTCAAGCAGGGCATGACAGAGAGAGCCCCCTTCCTTATCTTTGCCTTCTAACGAACAAATCAAATGAACCCCGATTTTAACCGCAATGAAAATGTAATGAAACAAACTCCCGGCGAAATTCGCCCCAGGCTGGAAAAATATGTAATTTCAATGTATGAAGCTCATTGTAAACCCTCATTCAAAAAAGCAGGAAAAAGCCATAAAGGAGTTCCTCAATGAAAATGATGTGGAATTTACTGTGGTAAATGAAGAGCAGGCAGCTTATAAAACCACTCCCAAAAAAACACTGACTAAAAAAGAAAAGCAAGTACTTGACGGCCTCTCACAATCAGTTGAGTTTGTAAAAAAATACAGCAAGGGAAAAGCAAAGGCAAAATCCATCAACCAATTGCTGAATGAGATTTAATATCATACCTACACCTCCTTAATTGCTATAAAATACGAATGGCCATTTCCTCGAAAGGACAAGGAAAATATGGCGGTGCAAGGATTATTACTTTTTTACAAGTAATTGAAACAACTATTTTTCTACGTTCCATCTACGACAAAGCAGATATTACAACTCTTTCTGATAAAGAATTAAAAGAAAGACTGAAAGGATTGAAGTAAATAGGAATGTGTTTCGCCACATTTCCATTATCATGCTACGGCAAGTTCAGCATGACATAGGTTCCTCCTTATCTTTGCCTTCTAACGAACAAATCAAATGAACCCCGATTTTAACCGCAACGAAGACGTCCTTAAACTATCACTGAGCGAAATGCGCCGCAGGCTTGAAAAAATATA
>JANMLJ010000208.1:0-12563 GCA_031372465.1 Chitinophagaceae bacterium
TAGTAGTGGTTTTGGTATTGTCATTAATGATTTCCTAAATGGATACAAGGTTGCAACGTTTTAATCCTTAACATATTCTATTATCATTTTAGCAACCAGGATGCCCGAAATTCCGGTTTTTTCAAAAGGATTAAAAAAAAATTCCCTGAAAATTCGTAACTTAGGAGGTCTAAATTTATGCCAAAATACCTTTCCATAATTATAGGATGCCTATTCTCACTGTTTTACACACAGCTTTTAGTTGCCCAGCAGGGCCCACCTAAACCCAGGGATACAACTATTATCGGACCCCAGACATTTGCGATGATCATGGGTATATCTAAATATCTCAAGGTTAGACCATTGGAGTATGCAGATAAAGATGCTGAGATGTTCAGGGATTATTTAAAATCACCAGCTGGTGGAAATTTAAGCAATGATAATATTTATTGCCTGCTTAATGAAAAGGCCTTAAATGGAACATTCCTGGTTGCTGGATTCTCCTGGCTCAAGGCTAAAAAATTACAAAAAGGGGATAAGCTTTTTATTTACCTGGCGGGTCATGGAGATGCGATAGATGAAAGCCAGTATTATTACCTGGTATATGATTGTAATCCTGCCGGCGACAAAGCAAATTACCAGGTTGGTGGAGCGATGTCAATGTATGACGTAAAAGCAAATATTCAACGACAAGCTGCAAAAGGGGTAGAAGTTTATTTGATAATGGATGCCTGCCGGTCTAATACATTGCCGGGAGGTCAGGAGGGGCAGAGTGTATTTCAGAATGCTGTGACTGATAAAAAAGCCGGTGAAACAATGATGCTGGCTACAGGTGCCGGGCAGGAATCGATGGAAGATGCCTCTATAGGAACTGGTCATGGATTATTTACTTATTACCTTATTGATGGCCTATCCGGAATGGCAGATGCAGCTGGTACACCGGACAATAAAATAACCGTCGAAGAAATTCAGAAATATGTACAAAAAAATGTTCCTGCAATTGCGCTTAAACAGTTTAAAAGAAAACAGGATCCCTATTTCTGTTGCCCGGAGAATCTGAATAATGTGGTGAGCCTTGTAGATACTGCTTACCTGAGAAAATGGATAAATACCAAGAAATTACAAGGCAAAGGCCCTGGTTCTTCTTTTGTTCCGGTCAATAGAGAGAAACACGCTATCTCTGAAGAAATAGAATATATTGCTCCGGGCGATACCTTATTAGTAACAACCTATAATCTTTTTCACGATGCTTTAAAAGAAAACCGGTTGGTAGGAAAACAATCTGCCGATGGAAAACAATCTGCCGAATATTATTACAATTTGTTAGAGACGAAGTTTCCCGGAAATTCTTATACTATCGATGCACAAACAACATTGGCAGTTGAATACATAAATTTTGCACAAAGTAAGATCAATCTTTACCTGGATTGTAAAGATGCTTCTTCTATTCAGCGCTTAAGGGCGCAGATAGATGCAGAGGAAAATACAGAAGAAATTTCCGCCAGCCTTAGCCGGATGGAGAAAGTAGCCCAACAGGAATTTTATGAAGTTGGTGCGATGCTCGAAAAAGCAATCAGCTATATAATGCCCGATGATCCTGATTTTGCCAAATCGTTATTAGGCCGTATGTATTTTTTTAAGGCAAGGGGTTATTTTGGAAAAAGCCGTAAACTAGTAGATAGAAACACCGCTTTTGAATATGCGTATTCGGCCTATTCATCAGATAAAAAGGCCCCCTATATTCTCAACACTTTATCATCTCTTCACCTTGATAATAATAGAATTGATAGTGCAATTATTTACGCCAAGAGAGCTATTGTAGCCGCTCCCAAATGGCGGTATCCCTATGTTACACTGGCATTTGCATATAAAACGTTGAACCGTCCCGATTCGGCCATTAAATATTATCATAAATCAATTGAGGTAAGCCCGGACAACGCAGATGCGTATGTGGACCTGGGGCATTTTTATTATTCATTATCCAAAGGTGATTCTGCTATTGCTTATTATGAGCAGGCATTACGAATTGAACCAAATAATCCCTATGCCAGTAATAATATTGGCTGGTTAAACTATTCCAGGAAGAATTATCAGACAGCCATTAACTATTTCAAACAAAGTATTGCCGCTAATCCTAAATTCATCAATTCTTATAATGGGTTAAGCAAAACTTTTTTTGAGATCAAACAATTTGATTCAGCCCGTATCTATTATTCAAAAGCATTTGCCAATTATAAAGACAAGTCTATTGTAAATGTTTATATCGGAAATTTTTACCGCGATCTGAAAGAATATGATTCTGCAAAGGTTTATTATCGCATGGCCGCTGCATTTGATCCTCTTTACGAAGAAGCCTATAATAATCTTGGCCTGGTCAGTTTTGCTATGAAGAATTATGATTCGGCCAATTATTATTACCGTCGTGCATTACAGGTTAATCCTTATTCAGCCTATGCGCTTATCAATATTGGCAATTCGTTCAAAGAATTAAAAAAGCCTGATTCTGCCTATAGTTATTTTCAGCAAGCGGTAAAATTGGAACCTGGTAATCCTTCTATGCTGAATACAATGGGTGTTTTTTTCGCAGATGATAAAAAATATGATTCAGCCAAATCTTATTTCTATAAGGCCTTGCGTATTAAACCGGATTATAAACCCGCGTCTAATAACATTATTAAAATATTCAATAAGCAGGGCCAGCAAGATTCGATCACCATATTTCTTAAAGGGAACACTTTTTATGATCCCAACAGTATTGTATTTATGAATATGCTGGGCATGGCGTTCCTGGATCAGAAGCGATACGACTCTGCAAGATGGTATGTGCGCAAGGCCCTGCAAAAAGAACCGGAGAATCCACAATCTTACAACAATCTCGGACTGATTTTCCAGGGAATGAAACTATATGATTCTGCCAGGATAAATATGCAAAAAGCTTTACAGTTTGATGCAGACAATGAAGTAATCTGGAAAAACCTGATTGGAGTTTTCCGTCAATTAAAGGAGTATGATTCAGCTGGCTATTATTACAAGAAGCAACTTTTCAAAAAAGCAGACCCGGGGTTGCCGGCCTTTTTTGCTATCGGTAATTTTTATGATGACATGAAAGAGATTGATTCAGCGATAGTTTATTTCAGAAAAGTGATTAAACTGGATCCTAAATATGCACCTGCTTATGCACAGGCCGGCAATGCTTTTATGAAGCAGGAGCAATTTGATTCAGCAGTGGTTTACCTGGGTAAGTTGTTACAATTGGAGCCCAATGCCCAGGTAGGTACACTCAATCTTGGATTGGCCTACCATGAGCTGCAGAAATATGATTCGGCAATTGTTTATTTACAAAAAGCAATAAAACTTGATCCTACAAAAGGCAAAAACTACTACAGACTGGCGATAAGTTATACCCTCTCGAAAAAGCCTGAACAAGCCATTCTTTATTTGCGGCAAGCCTATGAACGGGGATATAAAAATGTGCAAGACCTTGTTACAGATCCTGATCTGGATGCCTTAAAGGATTTTAAAGAATTTCAGGCACTGCTTGATAAGTATGTCCCGGATTGGAAGAAACGGTAATGCAATTCTGCTTTTCCCATTAACCATTTTGCCGTATATTTGCCGCCCAATCAGGCTGCGTAGCTCAATTGAATAGAGCATCTGACTACGGATCAGAAGGTTATAGGTTTGAATCCTATCGCGGTCACAAAAAATAATAAAAAAAGCCCTTAAAATAAATGATTTGAGGGCTTTTTTGTGGGTTGTTGGTTCTATGGTTTATCATTACCCCCTTAAATACTTCACATTTTGTGAACTTTTACTATATTTACATTAGTATAAATGAAAGTCAGGCTAATTAAGAGAAAGTCAATTGAAGGGTTTGCTTTACAAAATGCAAGAAGTAGAAGTTCTTTCAGGATTTGGTTAGCATTTCTCAAAAGGGCAGATTGGAATGTGCCGGGAGATATTGCTGAGACCTATGGTTCAGCAGATTTGTTAGGTAATGGAAGTAACAGAGTTGTGTTTGATATAGCAGGTAACAATTACAGGATGATATGTAAATATCATTTCGGGGTAACAAGAGTTCATTTATACATCAAGTGGATAGGCACACATGCTGAATACACTAAACTTTGCGATGACAACAAACAATATACAGTGAACAGCTATTAAAATAATTACAATGGAAGCTTTACAATATAAAATCATTAAAACAGATGCACAATACAACAAGTATTGTGATACACTTGAAACATTGGTAGACAGCGGCAAGAAAACCAAAGCTGTTCAGGATGCAATAGAATTACTTAACCTGCTCATTGAAAAGTATGATGCAGACCATAACAGCTTTGATGATGCAGATCCTATAGAATTATTAAAGTCTTTGATGAAAGATCATAAAATGAAAGCAGTTGATTTAGCTAAACTTCTGCACGTTAGTGAAGGATTGGTTTCTGATATACTCCATTACAAGAAAGGCTTATCTAAAGAAACTATTCGCATACTTTCTGAAAGGTTTAAATTGAACCAGGAAGCTTTTAACAGGCCTTATGAATTGCAGGTGACAGTAAACCACAAATTCAAAGATGCAAAAATGATGAACACCAGGAAGAAATTGGCAAAAGCTTCATAGTTCACTATTTCATTTTTCTTTTGTAGGGGCTAATAACTATACTACTTTCAGCTTCCTGGGTAATATAGCTGGTTGCAGCATCTGAACCGGTATAACAGCCTTTAACGCATAGATTTTCCTGAATCTTTCTAATAAATGGTTTGAAAACTGTCCTAATGCGGTCACCACACAGTACTGAGCAGCATTACCGCTGCTCTTTTCTTTTTTCCCTTTCCAGAATCTTTGCAAATATTGCAAAGTAGCGTTAGTACCTCATTCAGTTGCTTTTAGTCTGCAAAACAAAAGATTTTAATGGGTTGAATATCAACTTTTTAAATTATTATTGCCAATAAATGTCGGATATTTCCATCATTAATGGCTATTTAGTATATTTGTGATGGAATTTGCCAACAAAATCGACTAATTAATTTGTTGGCTTTTTCAAACATTATTAACCAATAATACACTTAACGATGGAAAAAGCCATCAAACAATGGTACGCAATCAGTGACCCGGCAATTTTGGAGGTATTGGGTAACTTCATTAAACAGACCCGGCTACAACAAAACAAAACCCAACAGCAGGTGGCGGTGGCGGCGGGCATCAACCGTTCCACCATGGTGCAGTTTGAAAATGGTGGCGGCGGCACACTTCTTTCTTTTATTCAGATAGTAAGGGCTTTAGAGCAGCTGCACTTGTTTCAACGTTTTGAAATAAAGCAACAACTCAGTCCGTTGCAATTGGCTAAAATTGACCAGAAAAAACGGCGGAGAGCAAGCAATAAAAATACCACTGCAATGGAAAAACCTAAAAGCGACTGGTAATGATAACAACAGCATTCATCAACATCTGGAACAAACGGGTTGGAGCCATTGCCTGGGATGTAGATACTGAGTTGGCTTCCTTTGAATTTGAATCGGCATTCCTTACCAATAATTGGGATTTATCACCATTGAAAATGCCGATTGCGGACGCAGAAAGACGGGTTTTTTCTTTTCCCGGATTAAGAGGTACTAGTACATTTAAGGGCTTACCCGGCTTGCTCGCAGATGTATTGCCTGATAAATACGGTAGCAGCCTGATTAATGCCTGGCTTTCAAGAAATGGCCGACCTGCAAATAGCATGAACCCGGTAGAAATGCTTTGCTTTATTGGCAAAAGAGGTATGGGAGCATTGGAGTTTGAACCTATAGTTCCCAAAACAAATAACGGAGCTACCAAAATTGAGTTAGATAGTTTGATAAATATTGCCCGGGAAATACTTGCTGGCAGGCAGGATTTTAATACCAACCTTTCCAATGCTGAAGCAAAAGCATTGAGTGATATTTTAAAGATTGGTTCCTCTGCCGGTGGGGCAAGGGCTAAAGCAGTGATTGCATTTAATCCTGATACAAAAGAAATTCGTTCCGGGCAGGCAGCTGCACCAAAAGGGTTTACCCATTGGCTGCTGAAATTTGACGGCGTTACAGACCAGCAGTTAGGTATATCATCCGGTTATGGCCGGGTTGAAATGGCTTATCACCTGATGGCAAAAGAAGCTGAAATAGAAATGACTGAATGCAGGTTGCTGGAAGAAAACGGCAGGGCACATTTTATGACACGGCGTTTTGACAGGGAATATGGCAAAGGTCCACAGGATCCTTCGGACAAACTGCATATACAAAGTTTTTGTGCCATTGCTCATTATGATTTTAACGAGGTTACATCGTTTAGCTACGAACAATTATTTGAAACCATGCGTAGCATGTTATTGCCCTACACAGATGCTGAACAGCTATACCGGAGAATGGTATTTAATGTAATGGCAAGGAACTGTGATGACCATACCAGGAACTTTTCATTCAGTATGGACAAAACCGGCAAATGGAAACTTGCTCCGGCTTTTGATATTTGTCATTCCTACCGTCCGGGCAGTACATGGGTTAGCCAGCACTCTTTAAGTATCAATGGTAAGCGGCAAAAAATTACCCGTGATGATTTACTGGAAGTTGCCAAAAATATGAATATCAAAAAAGCAGTTACAATCATTAACCAGGTTAATGCTGTGGTAAGCAGATGGAATGATTTTGCAACACAAACAAATGTAAAGGCAGACTTGAGGGATGTGGTAAGTAAGACTTTGTTATTGCTGTAAATGGTTATTGAATTTTATAAAAGGATGATGAACACCAGAAAGAAATTAGCAATAGCTACTTAATCTCACTTTTTGAATTTTTCTTCTCTGATATAATAATTGATAGCCTTTTCTCCATTTCAATATCTGTAGCGATTCTTTACCCGGATAACCGGTATAACTGTTTTTTAATACAAAGATTTTTCTGATCATTCTAATAAATTGAATGGAAAATTTATATGGTCTTCAGTAAAGCTAACTTTTAATCGATTCTTTACCGGTTATAATCAACCAAAAACCTGTTTTACATCATAGTTCTTTTCTTTTACAGCATCTAATTTTATTCCGGAAATAATTCAACATGGATCTGTTATTCGCCGGTGTTTTCTGCCTGATCAATACTTTATCCTATTCAGCTACTAATTCTATCAGCAACCAAATCATTTTTACTGACACCAGCCTTCCCTTATTTCCCTTCGAAATAAATTATCATCTTGATACATTAAAAGGAAAGACTGCAGTTGCAGATTTTAATGCCCGCTACCAGGAAGAAGAACGGGATATTATTTTTGCGATCAACAGGATGAGCAGCAGTTTAGTCCGCAAAGGAAAAGTATTGATCATGCCGGATAGTTTATCTCAGCACATGCTGGACTATTCCCCTTTTCCGGATAGCCTGCCTGTATTTGATTCTTTACCCAAACTGATTTTGATTGGCCGCCGTATACAGGCTTTTGCTATTTATGATGATGGCAGACTTATAAGATGGGGGCCTGTAAGTTCTGGTAAGAAAACTACACCTACACCAGCCGGGCTATTCCATACAAATTTTAAAGCCCTGGTGAAAGTAAGTTCTGAAAATGATACCTGGATCATGCCCTGGTATTTTAATTTTTATGCGCGGAGAGGTATTGCCATGCACCAGTATTTTTTACCTGGTTATCCTGCCAGTCATGGATGTGTACGCATGCAGGAAAAAGATGCTAAATGGATTTATGATTGGGCCGATCAATGGAAAGTTTCTGCAAAGACCGGAGCAGTCACTATTACCGGAACACCTGTAATAATTTTTGGTGATTATGTTTTTGGTGCTTCTCCGCCATGGATAAATCTTCCCAACGATAAACAGGCAACTATGCTGACATCACTGGAATTGGAAGAAATTTATGCTTACCTGCCAGTTATACATACAGATGTTGTATTAAGAAAGTAATGCCATTTATATTTCATAGTTAGTTCAATAACATCAAGGAATCATTTTGCTTTTACCACATAGGAAATAGAAAACAATAGTTTGACACATAGGGTATTCTCTATGTGTTTTTCTTTTGTGTTCTATGTCTCTATTGTGTTTCAATATTTGGGCTTATTTATGAACTAAAATTGGAATAAAAAAACTCCGCCGAAAATAATGGCGGAGTTTTTAAAATAAAATATGTAGCGATTAATTTCTTTGAAATTTTGATAGCAAACGTAGAATCTCCAGGTACAACCAAACTATAGTAACCAGTAATCCAAATGCACTATACCATTCCATGTATTTAGCTGCTCTTAATTCAACACCTTTTTCAATCGTATCAAAATTAAGAAGCAGGTTAAATGCGGCAAGACCAACTACAAGAATAGAAAATCCGATACCGATTGGAGTAGCAGCATTAGTAAATGAACCAATGGGTGAACCCATGGCCATATAAGTTATCCATTGTATAAGATAAAAAACTCCGATGGCCATTGTGGCAACGGTAACTACTGATCTCAATTTTTGTGTAACCTTAATGATCCGGTACCGGTAAAGCGCAAACATGATCAATGTTACTAATAACGTTAATGCCACCGCTTGTGTAGGTAAGCCCGGATAAGCATTATTATACATGGCAGAAATAGATCCGACAAACAAGCCTTCTAAAATGGCATAAGCCGGAGCAATATACGGCGCCCATTGTTTTTTAACCATCATCAGTATGGCCAATGCCAATCCGCCAAAAACACCTGCGAGCATCAACGGCATCGGATCGCTGCCTTTATCATATTGCCCCCAGGCAAAAAGGGTAGAAGCAACCATAAGGGCCATCAGAACGCCGAATTTATTCATCGTTCCGTTTACGGTCATCTCTTCACCGGTGCTGATACCTTCTAAAATAGTACCCTGGTAAGTTTTTTCCTGCAGGGTTGGGTTGCTTGATTTAAATATTGACATAGTTTTTTTTTGTAATGATAAAAATAAGAATAATCCGGAAAACTATCTTGTTAATAATGCCAGCGGACAAAAGCCTCCATGGCGGCATAATGCGTTAAACCCAAATCAGCATATAAATTAGCCGTAGCCTCATTTCTTTCTTCAGCCCGCTGCCAGAATTCCCTGGAGTCGCTGCCCTGGAAAGGCACCATGTCTTTTTGCGACTGGTGTATAAAAATGCCAAAACGTTTTTTAAGAATCTGGTCCGGACTCATGGGTATCGCCATTTCAATTTCTTCGATATTCCATTCTTCCCAGGCTCCTTTATACAACCAGAGCCAGCAATCGCTTATCCATTCATCAGCGGCAGCCCCGGATGATTTAATTCTTTTTAAAGCTTCTTCTACCACATTAAAACAAATAATATGTGTGCCATGCGGATCAGCAAAATCTCCTGCACAAAAAACCTGTTGCGGTTTTATTTGTCGAAGTAATTCAATGGTGATTTTAATGTCTTTTTCACTCTTTGGTTTTTTTTCAATGGTTCCGGTTTCATAAAACGGAAGATTTTGAAAATGTATATTCTCATCCGGTATGCCCACATAGCGGCAGGTAGCTTTTGCTTCACCTCTGCGAATTAATCCTTTAATAGACCGGATGGTGGGTGTATCAACCTGGTTAGATTTTTTCCGGGCTAAAAATTTTCTGGCATTGTCTAATATTTTGCCTGACTTACTGGTATCAATACCTGCTATTTCTTCAAAGCCTACAGCAAAGTCAAGAAAACGGGTTACAAATTCATCGGTCACCGCAATATTACCGCTGGTTTGATAGCCCACATGAACATCATTCCCCTGTTCGTGCAGCCGTTGAAAAGTGCCTCCCATGCTGATAATGTCATCATCCGGGTGAGGGGAGAAGATGATAACTTTTTTTGGATAAGGAGATGACCTTTCCGGGTGCTTGGGAAGATTTACATCTGGTTTTCCACCAGGCCATCCGGTAATAGAATCCCGAAGCATATAATATACCTGCAGGTTTATTTCATAGGCATCACCTTTCTCCACCAGCAGATCGCTGAGACCATATTCATTATAATCTGTATTGGTTAAACTCAGTACAGGTTTTTTTAATTTCAACGCCATGTTTACTACTGCTTTCTTAATCATTTTTGGACTCCAGTCGCAATCGCCGGTAAGCCATGGGGATTTATTCCTGGTGAGTTCTGCAGCAGCTGCTTCATCAACTACAAATGTTACATCATCATGATTTTGCAATAAGGAGGCCGGTATATGTTCGTCATCATCATTTTCTACCGCCTTTTGTATCACCGGTGCTTTGGAACTTCCCCAGGCCATCAGGATTATTTTCTTTGATAGCAGGATGGTACTGATGCCCATGGTAATGGCCAACCGGGGTACCTGCGAAATGTTCGCATATTCATATGCGTTAGCAATCCTGGTAGAATTATCCAGGGTGATCAATCTGGTTTTAGAATATATACCTGAACCCGGTTCGTTAAAACCAATATGCCCGTTATTACCAATACCGAGAATTTGCAGATCAATACCACCGGCATCTTTAATCATCTGTTCATACTGGCGGCAATGTTCTTTGATCGCTTCTTTTTTTATTTCACCGTCGGGGATATGAATATTCTTTGGATTGATATCGATATGGTCAAACAGGTTTGCCCGCATAAAACGATTATAACTCTGCAAGGCATTATTATCTATCGGGTAATATTCGTCAAGATTAAAGGTAATGACATTTTTAAAGCTCAATTTTTCTTCCCGGTGCATTCTCACCAGCTCTTTGTAGAATGATTTGGGTGTAGAGCCGGTGGCCAGGCCAAGTACACATTTTTCTTTATTGGCTTGTTTTTCCCGTATAAAATCGGATACCTGCCGGGCTACAAAATCAGATCCTTCTTTTGACGAAGAGAAAATTTTTACGGGTATTTTTTCAAAACTATCAGAAAGATTTATTGCCAATTTTTGTTTAGCCATTATGTTGGTTTGAGGGGTAAAGATAAAAAATATATAATGGTTTTTACGGATAAATACATGTTTCTCGCAAAGTCGCTAAGACGCAAATAATAAAGGGTATCTCTAAAAGTTATCCATATCCTCTCCTTTGGGAGAGGTTACAAAAGATAGTATTTTTTAAAGATGCACTAAATTAAAAAGACGTTTGTCCAAAATTAATTTTTGTATTTCTGCGACTTAGCGCCTTTGCGTGAAAAACTAATTCACTTCAATTTCATCAACAAACAACCAGGCATTTTTACCGGCACCGGGATTACCATCTGGAATTTTACCCCAGTTTGTAACGACAACTTTTACATACCGGGCATTTATCGCTTTAAACGACATGGTCATTTTTCCTTTTCCTGATCCATTTTTTATTTCATCAAAAACATCGGTCAGTTTTAATGAATTCCATGTCTGTCCATCACCTGAACCAAATACTTCTGCTGATTTCGGCCTCCATATCCAGCTGGAAGGACTGCTTAGCAGATTTACTGCTACGGAACTTATTAATTGTGATATTCCTAAATCAATTATGGCTTCACAATTGTTTCCACTGAATCCTAAAAATTCTTTTGATTTGTTTAACCCTTTTTCATTTACTACGCCGTTTACTAAAGTGAATGTTCCATTACCCGGATAATTTTTGGAAGCTTCATTGCTTATTGTTATTTTTTTGCCTGTGGCTTTGTTGAAAGTGAAATTTTGTTTTATTGTATTTGGCATGCGTATTCCATTCTCCGTTGACCATCCGCTATATTCACCACTTATAAGTATTGGAACAGGCCCGCTGTATGCATTAAAAGCAGGTGGATTGGGAGGGTCATTAATCGTTAGTGTTTTACTATAATTTATCCTGGCCTCTTTATTATTGCTTTCCAATTTCCATAATACACCTTTATGATCTTCTGCAGGTAATATGGTGGCCTTCAGATCAAAATAAGCTTTGCTATAATTGGCTTTCCAAAAATCATATCTTTTAAACTGTACCATTAATCTTTTTGTAAAATCAGTCCACCCGGTAGCTATCGGGTTCTTTTTTTCTTTGGGGCTCCACAAAACTTCACATAAAGCACTTAAACGGGGCAATAGCATATACTCCACTTTGCTGGTGTTCTTCATATACTCCGTCCACATATTGGCTTGTGCCCCCAGCACATGTTTGGCCTGTTCACTATTCAGTTCTTTTGGTATCGGTTCGTAGGCATATACTTTTTCAATAGGATTGTATCCGCCAATTGTTATGGAATCTTCATTTTCACTTTGTGAATGATCAAAGTATACAGGGTTGCCGGGTGTCATGATCACATCATGATTTTGTTTGGCAGCATCGATGCCTCCCTGTTCGCCTCTCCAGCTCATCACCACGGCTTTTGGGGCAAGACCACCTTCCAATATTTCATCCCAGCCAATTAAAGTTCTTCCTTTTTTATTCAGGTATTTTTCCATCCGCTGAATAAAATAACTCTGCAATTCATGTTCATCTTTCAGCTTATTATCTTTCACTCTTTGCTGGCAGGAAGGGCAACGTTTCCAGTTTTCTTTCGGGCACTCATCTCCGCCAACATGAATATATTTAGAAGGAAACAGTGCCAATACTTCATCCAGTACATCCTGTAAAAAAGTAAATGTTTTTTCCTGCCCGGCACAAAAAACATC
>JANMLJ010000223.1:0-4439 GCA_031372465.1 Chitinophagaceae bacterium
GCATACTTTCCGTCATTCTTTTGCCACCCATTTAATAGAGGGCGGTGCCGATCTGAGAGCCGTACAGGAAATGCTGGGACATGTGAGTATTACTACCACCGAAATCTATACGCACCTTGACCGGGAGTTTCTACGAAAGACACTGGAGCAATTTCACCCGGGATTTAAAGGATGATACTATTGGATAATTATTTTTTGGGTGAATTTCTTGCCCGTTTCATTGTTCATCAATACTAAAAAATAGCTGCCAGCCGACACAACAGGAGCATCCACATTTATTAAATTTGCTTCCGCATCTATCCAAATCATTTTCTGCTGAACCATTTGACCTGATTGATTTAAGATCTGCAGCTGATAATTTCCTGCTGGTAATTTCCTGACATCTATTTTTAAAGCAGTTCCGGATTGGACAGGATTGGGATAAACAATAAGACTATTTTCTTCAACCGGAAATTTAAATTCCTTTAAAACAAATGTTGAATCTATTTTTCTTATAGTCAATTCTTCTTTCTGAATCCTTTTGATTCCACCCATCATTATTTTACCCATTCTATGTTCACCCACAGCATTTACAATAATCTCCGGTAATACCACATTTGATTTCAATTGAACAACTAATTTTCCTTCAAGATATTGCTCCTCTCCTGCTATGATCGTCATTTTTTCAAATCCTGCTGATGTAAAAAACAATGATTTCCCTTTACTAAACCAACTCTTCCTGATGGTAAAATATCCATTTTCATCCGTCATCATTTCCTCGCCAGGCATACCCGTTTCAATATTTACAAATGATACCCCCATATTGTTTTCATCCACCACCATTCCCTCTATTTCCTTTTTATCTGCCTGTACAGGAATTGGGGTCTTTCCTATTTTCGTATTTACATATATTGTCCCCATCAACGGTATACCAGACGTATCCGGAAAAGTATTTATTGTCATTTCTCCTTTAATGGATTTTTTAACGGGTATTTCAATCTTATCACATGTAATCGGTTTTGTATCAATTCGCTTTGCTACCATACCCACCATATAATCATTATTAATAACAGGTATTCTTGTTGTGTCCTTCGTTACTACTTTTACAGTTCCCTTAGTTTTCTGAGCAGATACTTTCATGGAGAATAAAAAAGCAGGTAATGTAATCTGGAAAAAATATTTAACCCAGGGAATCCTTTTTCTTGGTATTTCAATAGGCCGGTCAAGCTGGTCAGCCATAAATCTTCCACAAACAGAACCGCCTTCCGAAAAGCTTTTGATTGGTTTTTTAAAAAACTCGGCTACCTTCCGGTCACTCATATTACTGAAGTCAACAACTTGCTTCTGACAGGCACCGCAAAATTTACCTTTTTCAACAGGAGTCATACCTTCCCAATTCTCGTGACATGGTTCATCGATGGTGAGCTGTATTTTTTTACTCATAAAATTAATTTTTAATTACCTGTCAGACTTTTAAAAGAGGGACCAGTAGAAACCAGCCCCGTATCACTAACCGGCTGTTAAATGATTAGACGTTATTTCTACTATTGATGCTGCTTCATCAAAAATTGCATATCATTATGAATAGAAAGTATTAACAAACAGGTGGCGGTGCAGAAAACTGGGCTGGTAATACAATGATGACCATTCCAGCTTCCATCATTGTTTTGAATATTAATCAGTTTACCCGTAGTTCCATCATACCATTTTTTCCATTCATTACCACCTTGCATCAACAGGCTTTCACCAGTCATCAGAAAACTCATAAATTCTTCGCCTCCATTATTTCCAAAGCCAGCTAGAACATCATCCCGCTGCGCCTGTACCTGGGATGATTTATTAATAGAATAGGCAGTCATCAATTCCTTGGCATCTGTAGTAGCTACACCTGCAGCCCTCAAATTTTCTTCATTCACATTATTATCTTTTATTTTTCCTTCCTTTTTTGCTTTTTCCACAATATCCTTCGCCCTTCTTGATTCTTTTGCACTTGCCCTGGTTGTGCTAGACAAACCATAAAGCATAACTCCTGCTGCTTTATCTGTAACTACTGAGTTGGTACTTGCATCAAAATTTCCATTCTGGTATTTATAACCTCTGGACAAAACTGATGAATCAATTTTCCGACCTACCTCGCCGGCACTTTCCAATGCATTATTGGCTAATGCAGATTGTAACACCGGCGCCCAACCACCATCTCTCCAACTTCCATCCTCATCCTGCCCCTGCTGAATTCTTGCCACACATTTATCCAACGCTTTTTCAATTCTTTTTTTTATTCCTTCATTATTCAGCTGGTAGCGAAGTATGTTCGTAAAAAACTGTGCCGTAAGGATTACGTCTATATTTCTTCCCAGTTTTATTTGTGGTTGTGTATTAGTAAGTGTAGTAAGATATGGTTGGTTATCGGGGCAGTCTTCTGTTATTTTTAATAAGAACGCTAACGATTTTTTCAAATTTTTTGAATACACCCCATTATCTAAGGTATTATCAGTTCTTAATAGCGCCATCGCTACCAGGGCAGTAGTAGCCGGGTCACTTGTTACAGCGTGTGGGTCAATAACATCTTGTCTTGAATGACTACCAGCACCCCAACCACCATCTGGAGCTTGTGCGTTACCCATCCATTCCAACCCCTTTTTTACTGAAAGTTCTACTGTCTCCGGTGTTTTGAAAGTGCTGATGCGTTTTCCTTCTTCGCTTGTATCAATTCCTAAAATTGTTTTCATGATACAAACGTGGTGAGGACTTGCATTGTTACAACATCTAATCACTTTCTTTTCAGGTGTACCAGTATTGATGTTGGTTGCGGCTAATAAGCTTACCATCGCTAATGCCGATACGGAAAGCAGCACAAGTGGACTTCCTGAATTCAGGTTTCTTTTTTTAAATGAAAATTTCATGGCATTTTGTTTTAAAAGATGAATAAAAAAAATTGCCAGCCGGAGAGAAATTTAACCGCAGAGGCGCAAAGACGCAGAGAAATACAAAATAATTTGATGTTAACTCTTAGCCCAAGCGCCTCTTCGGTTATTGTATTTATTTATTACTTACGGACATAGTTTTCACTTCTTCATTACGCATAGGTTCCGGCTTTCCCTTTGCAAGCATTTGTGCACTTTCTACTAATCGTACAAATTCTGAACGATAACCTTCCTCATCATTTCCTTTTGCTTTACGGGCAAGCGAGAGTACATTTTCAAACGAAGAAGACGATTTGAATGTTGAATTGCGGAGCAACATACCAAACTCAGCCACCGAAGAAGCAAAACGGAAGTTGTCTGATGTTTTTACGATTGAAATTTGTTTATCCAAAACAGGATGTTCAATTAGTTTGCTTACATCTCCATCGGGAGTTTTGTAGCGGAATTTTACCGTCATCATTTCGTCGTTATAAGAAGTTTTACTAAGCGGCACTATATTTTTCTGGTATTTTAATGAATCTACCCCTTTTAAAAAATCACTACTCACTCCCACTGGAATTATTTCATACAAAGCAGTTACCGTGTGACCACTACCCATTTCACCTGCATCTTTTTTATCATCATTAAAATCTTCTTTGGCCAGCATCCGGTTTTCATAGCCGATCAACCGATACCCCTGCACTTTTGCCGGATTAAATTCCACCTGCAGTTTCACGTCTTTGGCTATTGTAAAAAGTGTACCACCAAATTCATTGACCAATACTTTTTTTGCTTCGCTGATACCATCAATGTATGCATGGTTGCCATTTCCTTTATCGGCCAATTGCTGCATTTTGCTATCCTGGTAATTACCCATGCCATAACCTAATACAGTAAGGAATACGCCGCTTTTTCTTTCTTGTTCTACCATTGTCACCAATTCATCATTGCTGCTAACACCAACATTAAAATCGCCATCGGTGCAAAGAATAACTCGGTTATTACCGCCTTTTACAAAATTTTCTTTTGCTGTTTTATATGCCAGTTTTATTCCAGCACCACCGGCAGTAGAACCGCCTGCTTCCAAATTATCAATCGCATTTTTAATTTTTGTTTTATCTGAACCGTTTGTTGGCGATAATACCAGTCCCGCAGCACCTGCATATACTACGATAGTAACTTTATCCTGTGGCCTCAATTGATCTACCAACATTTTGAGTGAAGATTTTACCAATGGCAGACGTAATGGCCCACTCATAGAACCTGATACATCTATCAAGAAAACAAGATTTGATGCGGGTAAATTATCAGTGGATATTTTTTCTCCCTGCAAACCAATCAGCACCAGCTTATGGTCTTTGTTCCACGGAGCATCAGAAATTTCTGTATTAATAGAAAACGGGTCTTTGCCAGTTGGCTGCGGATATTCATAATGAAAATAATTCACCATTTCTTCAATACGAACGGCACCAGCAGGTGGCAATTGTCCCTGATTTAAATAGCGACGGACATTACTATAAGAAGCCGCATCCACATCTATAGAAAAAGTGGAAAGCG
>JANMLJ010000239.1:0-2199 GCA_031372465.1 Chitinophagaceae bacterium
GTATCCAGCATCCAGCATCCAGTATCCAGCATCCAGTATCCAGTATCCAGTATCCAGCATCCAGTATCCAGTATCCAGCATCCAGTATCCAGCATCCAGCATCCAGCATCCAGTATCCAGCATCAAGCATCAATAAAGAATATTATGTATAAAGACTCAACAATACCCGAAATAGAAACTGCCATGCAACAGGCATGGAAAGCATTTCATGTTTATAGAAAATGTTCATTGAAACAACGGGCCAATTTTTTGCGGGCTATTGCAAAGGAAATAGACGCATTGGGCGATGAATTATTAAAAGTAACTGGTGAAGAAACTAACCTGCCAGATGCAAGACTAAGAGGTGAAAGAGGAAGAACTATTTTTCAATTGAATCAATATGCTGATGCCTGCGAAAAAGGGGATTGGCTGGAAGCCAGAATTGATACAGCCATTCCTGACAAAGCCCCTCCAAAACCTGATATCAGAAAAATACTGATACCGCTTGGTCCGGTGGTTGTATTTGGCGCAGCTAATTTTCCTTTTGCTTATTCAACTGCAGGTGGTGATACCGCCACAGCGTTAGCAGCAGGTTGCCCGGTTATTGTGAAAGCTCATCCTGCGCATGCAGCTACCAGTGAATTAATGGCAAAAGCCATTTTAAAAGCAGCAGCAGATTGTGAAATGCCGGATGGAATTTTTACGCATATCCATGGTGCATCATTTGAAGTTGGCAGAACATTGGTAGAACATATCTATACAAAAGCTGTGGGCTTCACGGGTTCTTTTTCAGGTGGCAAACAACTATTTGATTGGGCCAATCAGCGTCAGATACCCATTCCTGTTTTTGCAGAGATGAGTAGTATCAACCCTGTTTTTTTATTTCCTGAAAAAATGTCCGCTGGATCAGATGGAAAAACAGCTGCTGCTGATATAGCAAAGTTATATGTTGGCTCCATTACATTGGGTGTTGGACAATTTTGTACTAATCCCGGTCTTATTATAGGATTAGAAGGGAAGGAATTAACCACTTTTATTGATGTGCTTGGAAAAGAAATAAATAAATCGGTTCCTGCTACCATGCTGCATGCCGGTATTTTTAAAAATTATCGTAAGAAAAAAGATGAAGCACTCAAACAGACTGGTGTGGAAATGGTGGCTGTTAGTGAAACAAAACCTGCGTTAATTCAGGGCAGCCCAACAATTGCTACAGCTACGGGCCAAGCGTTTTTGAATAATCCGTTATTACACCAGGAAGTGTTCGGACCATATTCCTTAATTATCCGCTGCAAGGATATGAAAGAGATGTTGCAGGTAGCCAATAAACTGGAAGGGCAACTGACAGCTACTATAATGGCAACAGAGAATGATATCCGTATTCATGAAAAAATTATTGATGCGATTACAAATATTTGCGGCCGGTTTATTCTTAATAATGTACCGACCGGAGTGGAAGTTTGTTTAAGTATGCAACACGGAGGTCCATACCCGGCATCTACTGATGCAAGATTTGGTTCTGTTGGTGCCGATGCTATAAAACGATTTGTAAGACCTATCGCATTTCAAAACTGGCCGGATAATTTATTACCGGATGAATTAAAGAATGAAAATCCTTTAGCAATCTGGAGAACGGTGAATAATGAATTTACGAAAGAGGCTTTGTTTTAAGGTATTGAACCACGGAGACACTAAGTCACCAAGGCACGGAGAGGAAATCATATCGTATACTTATACTTTGTGTCTTCGTGTCTTTCTGCCTTTGTGTTTCAAAACAAAAAAGATCAAATTGACATATATCCGAATGAGAAACTAACTTAATTTTTTCTACCGCGGAGAACAGGAGTGAAGGAGTTTCTCAGAGCTATTCATCTATTACATATTAGTTTGTTATGACTGACCAGCCCTGGCATCTTTATTGGGGAATCATTTTGTAAAATGACAAAAAGTAATCCCAGATCTGACAGAACAACTGGAATTTACTTTTTTATCTGATGTCTGGCTTGTAAACAAGGTGCATGCCAAATCCGATAGCTATAGGATGTCGAAGTTCTTAAAGTTTTTGATTGCGATGTAGCTTTTAAATAGCAAGTTATTCTCTATGTGTTAATCTATGTGAACTATGGCCTCCTATGTGGTTAAAAATCAGAAAATTGAACCACATAGTCACATAAGCAAACAGTAGGAATCCACATAGAAAAATTTTATGTTGCACTTTGGCAC
>JANMLJ010000254.1:0-1977 GCA_031372465.1 Chitinophagaceae bacterium
TTGTAGGCATCGGGCCCGATAAATAGCAGCAGGCGCTTTCGCATAGCTACAGCACCTGCGTCAGTATAGGTAAGACAAAGAATATTTTCTGGTGAAGCGTCTGTTTCCAGTAATATTTTTCCTATACGGCTGGCCAGGATCTGCGTTTTTCCGGTACCCGGACCTGCAATTACCATTACCGGTCCTTCGATAGTATTGACGGCAAGCCGCTGTTTTTCGTTCAGCTTTTCATATTCTTCTGCAAATCTTCTTTCTAACTTTTCTTTATTAATTGACATAGATAGCCGAACTTTTTATCTTGAAAAAGGTTATATAAACGAATTTAAACCAATAATTCTCATGGCAGCTCATTCAATAAAAACAGTTCAGAAAATCCCTGTTTCCTTAGATAAAGCCTGGGAATATTTTTCCAATCCTGCTAACCTCCAGGCTATTACGCCGGAAAATATGGGTTTTAAAGTTATCTCAAAACATCATGGCGAAAAGATGTATGCAGGACAGATAATAGAATATTCCGTAAAACCGGTAATGAATATTCCTATTTACTGGATGACAGAAATAACGCAGGTAAAAGACAAAGAATACTTTATTGATGAGCAACGGTTTGGCCCTTATACATTATGGCACCATCAGCATCATTTTAAAGCTATTGAAGGTGGTGTTGAAATGACTGATATCGTACATTATAAAAATCCCTTATGGATTTTTGGAAAGATCGCCAATGCGCTATTTGTAAAAAATAAATTGAAGTCAATTTTTGACTTTCGTTTTAAAAAAGTGGAAGAAATGTTTGGTAAATGGGAAGCATAATAGATTTCACGCAAAGACGCTAAGTCGCAACAAATACAGGTACTCGCACTTTGAACGACATCACATTATTAATTACTAATTATTAACTATTAGTTTTTTATTCCCGCTCTTTTCCTCAGCTCTGTGACTGGCATCACCATCATTCTTCCAATTGGCTTGTTGTTTCTGTAGCTGATTATTTTCATAGCGACCGCATCTTTGGGAACGGTTAATGCAGTTGTATAGGCCGGATAATAATTATCCGGGAATGAGTTGTCAAAACTATAATGAACAGATAATCCTTCTACTTCTGTACTCAGCTTTACAATAATAGTAGCTGTATCTTTTTTACTTACCTCAAAAATAGCATCATACATACTCGGCGCATATTTTACACCGGCAGCATCCAGTTTTTTAAAATGCGATTCTACTCTTGGTACAAAATTATTCCATACGTTAGCTATAGGATTTCTTTTTTCTTTAGGCGACCATAATGCTTCTGCAATGGCGAAGCCTCTGGGCCATGTCATATATTGTGCCTGCCGCATATTGTATACCTGTTCTGTCCATAGGTTTGCCTGTCCGCCTTTGATCAACGCTGGATTTACTCCATCGGGCAATGGTTCAAACTGGTAGGCTTTTTTTAAACGTAATGTTGCATAAACAGGCGGCTCCATTATTGCATCACCCTGCATATAATCTATATAAGCAAAATCGGTAGGGCTCATTACTACTTCATGTCCTTGTTTCGCTGCTTCAATCCCTCCTTTCATTCCCCTCCAGCTCATCACAGCTGCATTGGGAGCGAGGCCACCTTCTAAAATTTCATCCCAGCCAATCATCTTTTTTCCTTTTGCATTGATGATCTTTTCTACCCGTTTTACAATATAGCTTTGTACTTCATCAAGGTTTTTCAGTTTTTCTTTTTGCATCAATGATTTTATCTGGTCACTTTTTTCCCAGAAATTACGGGCTGTTTCATCACCTCCCATATGTATGTATCCAAAGGGAAATAGTTGTGCTACTTCTGTAAATACTTTATCTAAAAACTCATAGGCATATTCATTGGCAGGGCAGATTGTATTATCTAAAATGCCATAGAAATGCTGACCACCACCGGGCCATATCATGAACCTGTCACCAGGACTAACATAATATTTTCCGGGCGTACAAGACAATTCTGGATAA
>JANMLJ010000257.1:0-5209 GCA_031372465.1 Chitinophagaceae bacterium
CTATCCACTTGCCCTGGAATTAAATATACAAAAACTGAAACTTGAAGAAAAGCAAAAGAACCCTGAAAACCTGGCAAGTGTATTAATTAGTATTGGTAGTGTTTATAGGGAGCAGGGAGAATATCGCAAAGCGCTTGAATATTATACAAAAGCAGACTCTGTTATCTTAAAACACAATATCGAAAATTTAAAGTATTATACCGCACTTAATATAGGTGACGCATACAATCTGCTTGATATTGCTGATTCTTCCCTAACCTATTTCAACAAATCTTTGCAACTGGCGAAAGTTTATCCTATTACTGATTTTGTTGGTGACTTTACCGGTACTTCATTGACAGGGCTTGGACACAGTTACCTTAAATTGGGGAGTCTTCAGCAATCATTTATTAATTATCAAACCGGCATAAAATTTCTGCAGGAAGCTGAAGATGATGAAGTGCTTTGTGAAGCTACCCTTGGTTTGGCTAATTTATATAAGCAACTTAATAAAAAAGATTCAGCGGGCTATTATGCAAAAATGTCACTTGCTATAGCCAAAAAAGATGGGTTTCTTTCCAAGCAACTGGAAGCTGCCGAATTTCTGACCGACCATTTTAAAGGACTCAAGAATATTGATAGTGCTTTTTCCTATGTAAACTTTGTTAAAAATCTTAATGATTCTTTAAACAGTAAGAGTAAGATAAGAGAGTCGCAGATTATTTCCAGTAATGAACATTTCCGGCAGCTGGAAATTGAGGAAGAAAGAAAACAAGACAGGAAACAGCGGCTTGAACAATTACAGATGTTACTGATCGCTATATTTATTCCAGGTTTATTTCTGATAACCCTTTTACTAAGCCGGGTAAATGTGCCTATCAGATTAATTCGCCTGCTTGGTGTTCTTTCTTTGTTGTTTCTTTTTGAATACTTAACCTTGCTGCTTCACCCCACCGTTGCCAGGCTTACACATCATACACCACTATTAGAAATTCTGATTTTTGTTGGAGTTGCTGCGATATTGATCCCTCTTCATCACCGGCTGGAGCATTGGCTGATACATAAGCTGATCCATCACCGGCATGGGCAGCAGTCAAAAGAAATGAAAGTGGTGAAATAAAAAATCGTTCCAACTACCAATTTTTCATACTAACCTGAAAAACTGAAGCTGGAACGATAAACAATAATTTAATTAATTAGTTGGAGCTGGCGGTACTTTAACCGGATCCTGAACTGGTTTAGTTTTGATCGTATCCTTTGGATCCATTTTGTTAGTATCTGCTGCCATTGGCTGATCCATTGCAGGCTTAACAGCAGTTGTGTCGGTTACAGGAGCATCTTTTTTATCACCATCTTTTTTATCTTTACATGCTATCACTGTAAAAGCGAGCAAGAATAAGCCTAAAAAGATTTGGTAAACAGGTTTTGGCATTTTGTTGGTCATAGATTTAGTTTTTAGACCGCAATTGTACAACAACTGTAGAGAATTACCAAAAAAAAGGAAAAAAGCAGGTCTTTTATCGCTTATTTCAGTTTTTCAACTCTTTTTTGACTTCTGGTTTAACAAGTTTAAAATAAGTTACTTTAAACCTATTGTTGACCATTTCTCCCTGAACTTCTGCTTTTCTTATTGCTTCACAAAAACCGTCTGTGCCATGTGCATCACCATGTTCATCAATTGTGGTTCCGTCTACAAAATAGGCTTTACCATCTATCCGAACCGCTAAATCGCAGCTTTTGCCGCTAAGGTGAAACTGACATTCTCCGCAGGATGCTTCAACAATTTGTATTTTTTTAGCAGGGTCTGGTTTAGCTGTTAATTGTGCACCTGCTTTACCTATAAAAAAACTGAAAAAAGCCCATGTAAGTATTGATTTCATAAAAAATTATTGGTGAACGAATTTGATTTGTGCGCCAGCATAAATTTACTCATTTGGCCCGAAACAGCGCTTAAAGCAACCAGTTTTTTTTCGTTTAAAGAAAATGGGGAAAAATGCTGAATAGATTGAAAACAATAAAAAGAACGAAATAGCTTATCTTTAATTGAATCTACGGGAGAAAAAAGTAGTTTTTTTTCCAATATATCTCCACTGAAATTTATCAAACGAGAGATCATTTGTAAACTAAATAGCAAAGCATTATGGCAGAAACATGGAATAAAAAAGAAAGAGAAAAGAAAAAACAACAAAACAAAAAAGAGAAAGCTGAAAGAAAGCAGGAACGGAAAGAAAATTCTAAAGATGGTAAAAGCCTTGACGATATGCTTGCCTATCTTGATGAGAATGGAAACCTGTCTTCCAAACCACCTGATCCCAGAAAAAAGATTGTAGTGAATGTGGAAGACATTGAAATTGGCGTTCCCAAACAGCTACCGGTAAACCCGGAAGATCTTATCCGTAAAGGGGTAATCACCTTTTTTAACGATGCCAAAGGATATGGCTTTATCAAAGACATAGAAACACAGGAAAGTGTTTTTGTTCATATTAATTCACTGTCAGAAGAAGTAAAAGAACATACCAAAGTTACCTTTGAAATAGAGATGGGACCCAAAGGTGCCAATGCCGTGAATGTAAATATTGTTAAATAACCGCTATCCCCGCTGGTAGAATTACTTTAATTCCAGTATCAATACTGTTTTAGGAGGAACAGATAATTGGTTGCTCAAGGAAATTTGCTCACCCGTTAATACATTCGTCGCCTGTTTTTTATTTTTCATCATTTCTTCAAACCGATTTGTTTTTACCTGCGTCATTGTAGTATTTTTATTTAAGACCACCATTACCATGTCTTCTTTATTATACCGGAAATAAACATAAACTCCTTTTTCCGGGCCAAAGTGCATTGTTTTACCATCATATATTACGGCTTTGTTCTTGCGCCAGTTCAGTAATTTTTTCAGAAATGATTGCATACGCAGCTGATCATCACTTAACCCAATGCCTGTAAAACCACTTCGGGCATCTTCCTTCCATCCACCCGGAAAATCAGAACGAATCAACCCATGATCACCGGGCTTAGCAGAATTTTCCAGTAATATTTCTGTACCATAATAAATTTGTGGTATTCCACGGATCGTAAGCAAATAACTCAATGCCATCTGAAGCAGGTTCACCTCCTTCTTTAATTGTGTAAACAACATGTCCATATCATGATTATCGCCAAAGACCAACAAATCATTTGGATTGGCATATACAAAATCATTTGCCAATGCCTCATAAAGTTTGGGTAATCCTTTGTCCCAGGATTCTGGTTCGGTTAATGCCTGAACCAATGTTGCCTGCAGGGGGAAATCCATGGTACTTTTTAAACAACCTTCATACCCGCTATTGTTCTGTTTTCCTTTTTGCCAATAAGCCGCAATTAACGGATTAGTACTCCATTCTTCTGCCACAATACTGAAGCGGGGGTATTCATTCATAATCCGGCAGGTCCATTGTTCTAAAAATTTCTTTTGAGAATAAGGATAGGTATCCTGCCTTATTCCATTTAGTGCCAGTGTTTCAATCCACCAGATACTGTTTTGAATCAGATAATTTGCTAAAAAAGGATTATCCTGGTTCAGGTCGGGCATCGTTTTTACAAACCAACCTTTAACCATTAAATCCTTATCAATGGCAGAAGCATATGGATCCTGGTTGACAGTGCGGCGGTGGTTGGTAAATTGTATTGAATCTGAAAAATTTATCCAGTTGCGAAAGGGCAGATCATTCATCCACCAATAGGAAGATCCGCTATGGTTTACTACTCCATCAAATATTAATTTCAATCCTTTTTGATTTGCTTTAGCGGCTAATTCTTTATACTCAGCGAGTGTTCCAAAGCGTGGGTCCACTTTATAATAATCAGTAATAGCATAGCCATGATACGATGATTCAGGCATATCATTTTCCAGTAAGGGTGTGGGCCAAATAGCTGTATAACCCATATCAGCTATATAATCCAGTTGATTGATGATTCCACGAATATCCCCACCGTGACGAGCATAATCATTTTTCCGGTCTATCTTTTTCTCCCGCATGCCATTTACAACATCATTGTTTACATCACCATTTGCAAACCTGTCAGGGGTAATAAGGTAAATAACATCCGCCGCAGTAAATCCCTGCAACTGGCTGGCATCTTTTTCGCGTTGCTGTAAAAGATAATCATAAGTAAAAACCGTTTTGCCCTGTTTATTAAATGATAACTTAAAAGTGCCCGGTTTTGTATTCTTTGAAATAACAAGATCAATAAAAAGATAATTATTACTTTCCGCCCTGGTAATTTTTTTAATGCTTACACCGGCATAGTTGATTACGGGGCTTGTTTCCCCGATCTGTTTACCGTGAACCAGTAATTGCAAGTCCTGGTTTTTCATATTTACCCACCAGTTCATTGGTTCTATCCGTTCTACTTGTGCAAAACCCGTACCGATAAAAAGAAGCGTTAAAAAATAAACTACCATTTTCTTCATTGCCATAAATAGTTTTTATAAAATAAAGTTAGGACAAAAATAATCAGGTTTTTCGCCTCAAAAATTTCCATATTTCAATCCACAGGGTATTTAGCATGGCTACAACAATACAGGTGACAAGGAATGGCAATGACAATATTTTTAAAAGAAACAAATGTTGAAAAAAAGGTACATATAACAACGCGATGATCAACAATAGTGTAATGCCAATAATCAGGGGCACCAGATTATTCTTAAAGCTTATTGTAGTAAAAACAGCATAATAAAAAGACCGGTTAACCAGTGTAAGGAAAATATTACTGAATAAAAGTGTTATAAATATTATAGTACGAATAGTTGCATGATCACTACCCTGTTGCAGGTAGTAATAGCCAATTCCCAGGCAACCGGCCGTGATCATAAGGCCCTGTATAATACTTAGTGACAGCTGTTTCAGGGATAAAAAAGTAGTGCCCATTTTCCGGGGAAGCCGTTGCATAGTACCTGCTTCCATTGGTTCATTTTCATAAATAATTGAGCAGGTTGGCCCCATAATTAATTCAAGGAATATAACATGAACCGGTGAAAAAATATCCGTAAAACTCCAACTTAATAATAAAGGAAGTGTGACGATTAGAATAATTGGTATATGAATAGATACAATATACTGAATAGCTTTTTTCAGGTTATCATAAATCTTTCTACCCAATGCAACTGCATCTGTCATATGAGCCAGGTCGTCATCCGATATAATTAAAGAAGCGGCGGATTTAGCAACTTCACTTCCTCTGAGCCCCA
>JANMLJ010000308.1:0-1900 GCA_031372465.1 Chitinophagaceae bacterium
AATAAAGTAGCCATTGTAACCGGCGCCAGTAAAGGAATTGGTAAAGCCATCGCCCGTGCTTTAGGACAACAGGGTGCCAAAGTAGTAATAGCCAGCCGCAAACAGGAAGCAGTTGATGAAACCGCCAACCAATTTTTAGCAGAAGGGATTGAAGCAATCGGTATTGCAGCACATATGGGAGACAGGGAACAAATAAAAAACCTGGCGGAGCAAACAATAAAACATTTCGGCGGTATTGATATCATTGTAAATAATGCTGCTACCAATCCCAGTTTTGGACCAATTACAGAAACGGATAATACAGTGTTCAATAAAATTATGGATGTTAATGTAAATGGTCCATTGGAATTAAGTAAATTGGCTTATCCTGTACTAAAACAGCGTGGCGGTGGTTCAGTGATCAATATCAGCAGTATTGAAGGCATTACACCCGGCACCGGTTTAGGATTATACAGTGTTAGTAAAGCGGCGTTGATTGCGCTCACCAAAGTATTGGCCAAGGAATGGGGAAGTAGTTTAATAAGAGTGAATGTAATTTGTCCTGGTTTAATTCAAACAAAATTCAGCGAAGCATTAACGGCCAACGAAAAAATTTTAAAACATGTATTGGCCAAACAGGCATTACCTCAATTAGCCGAACCGGATGATATTGCCGGTCTGGCTTTATTCCTGGCATCAGCGGCTTCATCATTTTGCACCGGTGCTGTTTTTACTGCCGATGGTGGTTATACAATCTGATTTTATGGTAAATATTTTTGCATCTGAACGTTTAAAAGAAATTTATCCAAAGGTTAAAGCATTTATTGAGCTTGAACTTTACCCAATCGAGATGGAGTTATTACAAATTCCATTTAACCAGGCTGAAAAATTACTGCAGGAAAAAAGATCCAAAGCCAAAAATATTGGTTTGTGGGCTCCATATTTGTCGGTGCAGGACGGTGGTCTTGGATTAAGTATGATTGAATTTGCACAGGTTAGCGAACTAATGGCATCCACTCCATTTGGTCATTATGTTTTTAATTGTCAGGCCCCCGATATTGGTAATATAGAATTGATGCACAAACATGCTTCGCCGCAATTGAAAGAAAAATACCTTCTTCCTTTAATGAAAGGGGAAATCAGAAGTTGTTTCTCCATGACAGAACCTGGCTATGCAGGTAGCAACCCTGTTAATATGGGAACTACTGCGGTTCTCGAAGGAGATGAGTATATTATCAATGGGCACAAATGGTTTACAACGGCCGCAGATGGGGCTAGCTTTGCCATTGTGATGGCCAATACAAATAGTAATGCGTCAAAATATGAACGGGCCAGTATGCTGCTTGTTCCGGCTGATACAAAAGGTTTTCAGTTGAAAAGAAATATTTCTGTGATGGGGGATGTAGGAGAAGGATGGATGAGTCATAGCGAAATTGTTTATACCAATTGCCGGGTACCGGTTACTAATATGATTGGAAAAGAGGGTAACGGTTTTTTATTAGCACAGGAACGTTTAGGTCCCGGCCGTATTCATCATTGCATGCGTTGGATTGGTATTTGTGAAAGAGCTTTTCAGCTAATGTGTAAAAGAGCGGTGGATAGAGATATGGGGGATAATACCAGGCTTGCCCATAAACAAACTATTCAAAACTGGATTGCTGAAAGCCGTGCAGCAATTAATGCCGCAAGATTTATGGTGTTGCATGCTGCTCATAAAATGGATGAAGAAGGCAGCAAAGCAGCTAAGAATGAAATATCAGCTATTAAATTTTTTGTGGCTGATATATTAATGAAAGTACTCGACAGGGCTATTCAAACACATGGTGCAGCAGGCATTACAGATGATACGCTTTTATCTTTCTGGTACCGGCACGAAAGAGGCGCCAGAATTTACGATGGTCCTGATGAAGTTCATAAAGCC
>JANMLJ010000323.1:0-1613 GCA_031372465.1 Chitinophagaceae bacterium
AAAGAGTTAAAGCGTAGCAGTTTTAACGGGTGGAGAAAGCGGGTAAATAGTGGTACCAGTCAAAAACATGCACATAAAAGAAACCCTGAAATAAGCCGGTTTAAATGTACACTCCAAAAAACTATTTCAATGAATAAAATAAGCAAGCGATAGAAGTATCTTTACAAGTTGTTTCTTCCCTACTAAAATACTTTCCTGCTGTTTAATTGAAATAACAATTTCACCCATGAAAAAAATACAGAAAATAAACCTGCCTGTTAAAACATGTATCGTTTGCCAAAGACCATTTAGCTGGCGAAAAAAATGGGAAAGGGTTTGGGACAATGTAAAATATTGCAGTGATAAATGCAGAATGAACAAACAGAAAATATGAGTACTACCGGTATCATTTTCCCGCATCAATTATTTGAACAAAATGTACTCGCTTCATCATGTAAGACCATTTATATCATTGAAGAATGGCTATACTTTAAGCAATATAATTTTCATAAGCAGAAAATTGCTTTTCACCGGGCAAGTATGAAAGCGTATGAAAGCTTTCTCCAATCAAAAAAAATTAACGTAATTTATATTGATTCCTTCAATGAGTTAGCGGATGTACGTAAACTTATTCCTTATTTGAAAACAAAGGGTGTTACAACTATACACTATATTGATACAACGGATTATTGGCTGGAACAACGGATTAGTTATTCCTGTAAAAGTCAACATATTAAATTAACGAAAAGTCAAACCCCCTTATTCCTTAATTCTTCAGAAGAAATTGCCACCTATTTTTCGGATAAGAAAAGAATGTTTCAAACTGATTTCTACAAACATCAGCGGCTAAGCAGAAATATATTGATAGAAAAACAACAAAAACCTACAGGCGGAAAGTGGACATATGACGAGGAGAACCGTTTAAAATATCCGAAAGGGAAAAACCCGCCCACCATTAACTTTTTAAAACCAAATACCTTTTATTCAGAGGCGCTTACCTATACGCAAAAATATTTTCCTGACAACTATGGTGTGCTGAATACCGATTTTATTTATCCAACTACGGCTGCTGAAAGCAAAATATGGTTAAATAATTTTTTAAAATCAAGATTTGCAGAATTTGGTGCATATGAAGATGCCATTCTTTCAAAAGAAAATTTTCTACATCACAGTGTTTTAACACCCATGCTGAATACAGGTTTATTAACTCCGCAATGTATTATTGATGAAGCAGTACTTTATGCCCGCACACACAACATTCCATTAAATTCCTTAGAAGGATTTATCCGGCAAATTATAGGTTGGCGGGAATTTATAAGAGCAGTATATGAATTGAAAGGCAAGGAAGAACGGACAAAAAATTACTGGGGTTTTACCCGAAAAATACCCGCCTCTTTTTGGAATGGGACCACCGGCATAGAGCCGATTGACATAACGATTAAGAAAATCCTGGAAACAGGTTATTGCCATCATATAGAACGTTTAATGGTACTGGGCAACTTTATGCTGTTGTGTGAATTTGACCCTGATGAAGTTTACCGTTGGTTTATGGAACTATTTATAGATGCGTATGATTGGGTGATGGTGCCAAATGTTTATGGCATGAGTCAATTTGCCGATGGAGGTTTGATGGC
>JANMLJ010000325.1:0-13507 GCA_031372465.1 Chitinophagaceae bacterium
TGATGCTGGATACTGGATGCTGGATGCTGGATGCTGGATACTGGATGCTGGATACTGGATACTGGATGCTGGATACTGGATACTGGATACTGGATGCTGGATACTGGATGCTGGATGCTGGATACACTGTTTACAAAGTTGGTCTGTTCTTAATTCCATCATTGATCACTTTCAAAACCCTTTCTCTCTCCTCCCCGATTAAAGTTAATCTTGGGGCCCTTACATATTCATTGCAAATGCCGACTTGTGTTGCTGCCAATTTTATATACTGTACTAATTTTGGATGAATATCTAATTCCAACATCGGCATAAACCAACGATAAATTTTAGTTGCCTCAGCTATCTTACCTGCTTCTACTAAATTATATATTGCCACCGTTTCAGCAGGAAAAGCACAAACTAATCCTGCCACAAGACCATCAGCACCAAGGCAAAGTTCTTCCATGGCCAGTGTATCCACTCCACATAGAATTTTGAAGCGGTCACCAAATCGGTTTTTCATCCTTGTAAGATTAGTAACATCTCTGGAACTTTCTTTTAACGCAGTAATGTTTTTACAGTCGACCAGTTCATCAAACATATCTGGTCTTGTATCAATTTTATAATCTACCGGGTTATTATAGATCATAATGGGTAATTCAGTGGAATTGGCTACTGCTTTAAAATAAGTGATCGTTTCCCGATCATCAGACTTATACCTCATTGGGGGCAATAACATAATGCCATCGGCTCCCCAGTTATGCGCATTAATTACCTGCTGAATCGCATCCTTTGTAGAACTTTCCGCAATATTTAATATAACCGGAATTTTACCATTCAGGTATTCTACCGAAAATTCAACAAGTTCTTCTTTTTCTTTAACGGTAATTGTACTTGCTTCTCCCAAAGAACCGCCAATGATGATACCATGCACACTGGCATCAACCTGTGCTGCCAGGTTTTTTTCATACATAGCCAGATCAAGCTTATCATCAGCTGTAAAAGGTGTGAGCAATGCCGGGAAAACCCCTTTCCATTCAAAAGTCATATTTATAAGTTTTTAGGACGATAAAGGTAAGGTATTCAGATTTTTATTCATGCCTCTCTGTTTTATAGTTATTTCTGCCATTTCGCATTTTTTGTCAACCAATATTGCTTATTTTCCCATTCTGATTTCAGCTTCCTTTTTAATTAAAAAATCAACATGCATGAAAAGAATTTTTACCCGTATTGCCAGGCTGTTTTTATTTTTATTTTTCCCGGGGATTTTATTTGCCCAGCAAAAAAATGATTATTCCATTAATCTGCATTCCGGAAAATTTATTCCAACAGAAAATAGTACCAGTCTTTCAAAAAAATCGCCAACTTTTAAAAAGAGTTTATTCGGGGACGTGTATTATGTAACTATTCAATTCAATGAACTGCCTGGTCAGTCAACTAAAGAAAAACTAAGTGAAGCAGGAATTCAATTGTTCGATTATATTCCAAACTATGCTTACACAGCTTCTATTCCGGAAAATATAGAGCTGAACAGTCTTTCTCTATTTAACATCCGGAGCATATTTCAATTTACCAGTGAACAAAAAACTGTTCCTGCATTATTAAAAGGAGAAATTCCAGCTCATGCAATCAGAAACCTGAACTATGTTGATATAAATGTTATTACTTATAACAAAATAAATGCTGCAAAAATCAAAGCCGAATTAACCTTACTTGATGCTACCATTCTGGAAGATGCCCAGGTCTTTAAAAGATTTACCATCCGCATAGCTAAGAACAAACTTACTAAACTAGTTGCGCTACCCTTTGTTCAGTGGGTTGAATTTATTGCCCCCCCAAACAAATTGGAAAACACATTGGGAAGAACATTACACCGGGTAAACAATCTGAATGATGGTGTAAGAAACCTAAAGGGTGATGGCGTAAATGTGGGGATTTGGGATGAAGGTTCCATTGGTGCACATCTTGATTTTTCTCCGGCAGGGAGACTTACACAGGTAGAAGCAGGCGCAGTTTCCAATCACTCAACACATGTAGTCGGAACAATAACCGGGCGAGGACTTATTGACCCGACAGCAAGAGGTATGGCTCCAAATGCGAAACCGTTTTCCTATAATTTCAATGGGAATGTTCAAACAGAAATGTCAATTGGGATTCCTGACAATAATCTTATAGTAAGCAGTCACTCGTATGGTGGTACACAAACATGCGGTGTAAATGGTGCGGGTGTTACTTATGATAACAGAAGCCGGGAGACGGATATCAACCTCAACAATTTTCCTTTTCATTTACATTGTCATTCAGCCGGCAATTCACAAACTGCCTGTTCAGGTGGATGGTCCACCATCACTGCAAGTGGTAAATCTGCAAAAAATAATATATTGGTTGCTGCGGTTACTTCTTCTGATGTGATGACCGGTTTCAGCAGTTTTGGCCCGGTACAGGATGGAAGGGTAAAACCTGAGATCAGTGCTTTTGGTTCGAATGTATGGTCTACCGTACCAAATAATACCTATGCACTTAACAGTGGAACTTCAATGGCAACTCCGGGTATATCCGGATCGGTTATTTTGCTTGTACAGCGTTACAAAGAATTAAATGCCGGCAGCCTGCCTCCTTCCACATTAATAAAAAATACAGTACTTAATACTGCTGATGATTTTGGCAATCCGGGACCTGATTATAAATTTGGTTACGGTCGTATCAATGCGTTAGAGGCTGTAAGAATTCTGGAACAAAACCGGTATATACTTAATACAATAACAACAGGAGTTACTAACAGTTCCACTATAACGGTGCCCGCTGGTGCTGCCAGGTTGCGGGTAATGCTAACATGGAACGATCCTGCTGCAGCTGCCAATGCAAATCCAGCTTTAGTAAATGATTTAAACCTATCTGTTACTGACCCTTTTTCTGTAATAACTCTTCCCTGGATACTTGATCCTAATAATCCTTCAAATAATGCAACCAGGGGAAATGATAATTTCAGCAATATTGAACAGGTAACTATTAATAATCCTGCTGCTGGTACCTATACAATAAAAGTAAATGGTGTTGCCGTTGCAACAGGACCCAATCAGCCCTATGCATTAACATGGTCTGTCGATCAGCCATATATTGAAGTCATTTATCCTAATGGTAATGAGTCATTAAATCCTTTTTCACCCGAAACTATTACCTGGAATAATGCAGGCATAACCGGTAATCAAACGGTAGAATATTCATTAAATAATGGGGCTACATGGACAACACTCTCAACTACTGTTGCCCCTACCACTACAAGGTTCGTATTTACTGTTCCTGCAGCAAATACAGCTACTGCTTTAGTAAGAGTTTCAAGTGGTGCTATTGCTGATATCAGTGATGTAAACTTTAAGATCTTAGGCACTGTAACAGGATTTACTTCTGCAACAACAGCAGGTTGTACATCAGGCGAAATAAGATTTAACTGGAACGCTGTTACGAATGCAACACATTATGATATTTACCGGCTAGATAATACAACTGGTCAGTTTGTTCTACTATCCGCTAATATTGCAGGTACTACTTTTACTGCAACCGGATTAACTCCCGGAGCCAGTATGTGGTTTACGATCAGAGCAAAAGATAATACCATCAATTCTGAAAGTGAAAGAGCTATTGCCATTAACGCAACTGTTTCAAGTGGTGGTGGTGGTTTAGGGGCAATAGGTGGTATCACCGGGCAAACAATAGTTTGCGGTACTCCAGCCGGTATTCCTTACAATATAGCAGCTGTTACGGGCGCAACAATTTACACCTGGACAGCTCCTCCGGGTGCTACTATTGCAAGCGGTCAAGGTACAAATGCTATAACAATTAATTATCTGGCTGGTAGTGCTAATGGTAATGTTACTGTAATTGCAGGTAATGCAAGTTGTAATACACCTTCTTCCGTATTGCCGGTAACTATCGGAAGTTCGGCAATAGCTTCTCCTTCCAGTAGTGGTAATCAATCACAGATCATTTGTCCAGGGGGTATCATTCCTAGTCTTACTGCAGCCGCAACTGTTCCTCCCGGCCATACCGTTGTTTGGTATAACGCAGCAAGTGGTGGATCTATAGTTAGCAGTCCAATTTTAAATACAGTTGGTACGGTTACTTATCATGCTTCCAGCAGAAACACAACTACCGGCTGTGAAAGTATAAACAGAACCTCTGTTACATTAACAATAATACAAGTAGCTCCGGCTTCTATTACAGCCGCAGGACCTATTACATTCTGCCAGGGAGGAAGCGTAGTTTTAACCGCCAATGCAGGCGATTCCTATTTATGGAACAATGGTGCTACAACCCAATCAATAAATGTTTCAACTACCGGCTCTTTTTCTGTTTCAGTAAGAAATGGTGCCTGCCTAAGTACATCAGCAATAACAAACGTATTAGTAAATCCAATACCAGTTGCCAATATTACTGCAGGTGGAGCCTCTACTTTTTGCCAGGGATTAAGTGTTGTGCTTACCGCTTCGGCAGGTAGTTCATGGCTTTGGAACAATGGCGCAACTACACAATCAATAACAGTAACTACAACGGGTAATTACTTTGTTACTGTTACTAATGCATCTGGCTGCGGAGCTACATCTTCAACTTCCACCATTACAGTAAATCCAAATCCACCTGCCGTCATAAATGCCGGTGGGGTTACTACTTTTTGCCAGGGAGGAAATGTAGTACTAACAGCAAATACAGGCAGCGCTTATTTATGGAGTAATGGTGCAACATCACAAGCGATCACTGTTAATGCATCAGGTACATTTACAGTAGCTGTTACACAGAGTGGAGGTTGTGTCAGCAACTCCCCTGCAAGAGTTGTTACAGTAAATCCGTTGCCAGCTGCTAATATAACTGCGGGGGGAGTAACTAATTTTTGCCAGGGTTCCAATGTTGGGCTAACCGCTTCAGCAGGCAGTTCATGGCTATGGAGTACCGGAGCAACTACTCAAACTATATCAGCTGGCAATGCAGGAAATTATTTGGTGACAGTAACGAATGCGGCTGGTTGTTTTGCTTCATCTTCAGCTACGGCTGTAACAGTAAGTCCAAATCCATCAGTAAATATTTCTGCGGCTCCTTATTCAATGTTATTTCCGGGATTGTCGACTACTTTAACTGCCAATGTAACTCCTACCGGTTCGTATAATTATTCCTGGTTTAAAAATGGGGTGTTAGTTCCCGGTGCTACTCTTTCTACTTTAGCAGGTATAGACCTTGCTAATTTAGGCAACTATACCGTAACGGTAACCAATACCAGTGGCTTACCATGTAGTAATACATCTACACCAAAGTTGATTGGAGATTCAGCTACAACCAAGCTATTTATTTATCCAAGTCCGAACAATGGACAGTTCAAAGTGGCTTATTACACGCCTGGTACCAATGCAATCAACCGGTTGATTATTTTTGATTCCAAAGGTTCCCAGGTTTATAACAGAACATATAATTTGCTTAGCCCTTACCAGTTAATGAATGTTGATTTACGACAACATGGAAGAGGCATTTACCGGGTAATCGTATTTGATAAAACAGGTTTAAAAATGGCAACAGGATCAGTGGTGATACAATAATTTTTAACCTGATTGATAAAAATCAAACTCTTGAATGCTGTAGCAAGTTGTAACTAAAAAAAATGCGGATAGAAAACGATATTAAATTAGGTTTTAAGGATGTAATGATCAGACCTAAACGATCTACACTTCATTCCCGCGCAGAAGTATCACTGGTAAGAAAATTCAAATTTTTACATGGTGGTAATAGCTGGCAAGGCATACCCATCATGGCGGCTAATATGGATACGGTAGGTACTATGGAAATGGCGACAGCATTGGCGCAGCACCAGCTCTTTACAGCCATCCATAAACATTATACAACTGCACAATGGAAAACCTTTATAGAATCAGCTGGTGAAAGTATCGTAGAGTATATTGCAGTTGGCACTGGCACCAGCAATGCAGATGCGGAGAAACTGGCCATCATTTTAAAAGAAAATCCTGCCCTCCGGTTTATCTGTATAGATGTAGCCAACGGTTATTCTGAAAAATTTGTAGCTTTTGTAAAATCAACCCGGGAAAAACATCCAGATAAAGTTATCATAGCCGGCAATGTGGTGACAGGTGAAATGGTAGAAGAATTATTACTGGCCGGAGCAGATATTATTAAAGTTGGCATTGGCCCCGGTTCCGTTTGCACTACCCGTGTTAAAACCGGTGTGGGATACCCGCAATTATCGGCCATCATTGAATGTGCCGATGCTGCACATGGCCTGAGTGGGCATATCATTTCTGATGGTGGTTGTAAGGTACCTGGCGATGTAGCCAAAGCATTTGGCGGTGGAGCCGATTTTGTAATGCTTGGTGGTATGCTGGCCGGGCATAATGAAAGTGGCGGCGAATTGGTAGTAAAAGAAGATGGAACAAAGTTCAAACAATTTTATGGCATGAGTTCAGAAACAGCCATGGAAAAATATGCAGGTGCTGTGGCTGAATACAGGGCAGCGGAAGGCAAATCAATACAAATACCTTATAGGGGAAATGTGTCAGACACCGTTTTAGATATACTTGGTGGTCTTCGTTCTACCTGTACCTATGTAGGTGCACAATCATTAAAGGAACTCTCCAAACGTACTACGTTTATCCGGGTACAGGAACAACATAATGAATGGTTTGGTGAGTAGGATAATTAATTATATCATCTACCCAGTCCTTTTACAAATGTATAAATCCCTTCTTGTGCAGTAATCGGTGGCAAATCATTATGGGTCCTTGGATTATCCAATGCTGTAGTTATCATCACCGCCTTGGTATTATCATTTAATTGCAATTGAAGAATATGATTTATTTCTACTCCGAATTTTTGATCATAAACCGGGAACACCACTTCAATACGACTATGCAGGTTACGGTTCATCCAATCTGCACTACCCATAAAATATTGCGGTTCTCCGTTATTATGAAAAACAAAAACTCTTGCATGCTCTAAATAACGGTCCACTATACGATGTATGGTAATATTTTCACTTTGACTTTCTACACCAGGTGCCAGGCTGCAAACACTTCTTACCAGTAACTGTACTTTTACACCTGCACGGCTGGCTTCATATAGTCTTTCTATCATGGCCCGTTCCTGAAGGTTATTCAGTTTGATAATGATACCGGCAGGTCTTCCTTTTCTGGCATTTTTTATTTCCCGCTCTATCAGTTTATCGAAACGTTTTATCAAATTAAACTGTGATACCAATAAATGCTCGAAAGGTATTTTCATATAATCAGCCGGTTGCTTACGGCTTTGCAGGTAATCAAATAGCCATCCCAACTCAATACCAAATTCTTTGTTGGAAGTAAAGAGTACATGATCAGTATAGAAGCGCCCGGTAGCTTCATTAAAATTACCGGTAGCCATAAAAGAATAATTTTTCATCTCTTTACCCGCCTTCACATCCGGCAGGTTTTCCATTCTTTTTACCAGGGCCACTTTAGCATGCACTTTTAATCCCGGTATGCTATTGATGATCTTTATCCCGGCAGCTTTCATCTTCTTACTCCACTTCAGGTTATTGGCCTCATCAAATCTTGCTTTCAATTCTACAAACACCGTTACCTTTTTTCCATTCTTTGCCGCGCTGATCAGCGCATTTACTATATGCGAATCAGCCGCCACCCGGTAAAGGGTTATATAAATCTCTTTTACATTTGGATCAATAGCTGCCTCGTTAAAAAAACGAAGTATATAATTGTACGAATGATAAGGCAGATGAAGTAATTTCTCTTTGTCAGCAATACTTTGGAAAATGGAACGGTGATTATCAAAACCAGCATGTGGCGAAGAAGCCCAGTTTGGATGTGTAAGCTTTGCTTTTGAAGGATTAGGGAAACTACCCAGGTCTTTTAAATTATGGTAGCGGCCCCCTTCTACCATCTCTTCATTTTTTAATAGTAAATATTTTTGCACAAAATCTTTTACATCGGCGGGCATTGTCTGGTCATACAACAAACGGGTAGCATGCCCCACTTCTCTTTTCTCCAATTGCTTTTCAATTTTCTCTGCTAGATCCCCGATAAACTCATCTTCAATACTCATTTCTGCATCACGTGTCAGTTTGATAGCCCAGGCACCCTTTATGGTAAACGCCGGAAATACTTCCTGCAAATTCTCCCGTATCACATCATCAAGGAATAGAATATAATGGTCATCTCCCAGCATCGGTAATTCAGAAAAACGGGGAAGGTTAGCCGAAGGAATATTCAATAGGGCATAACTATGCAACCCCGGCTGATCTTCCACCTCCATATCCACAATAAAATATAAGGCGTTATTATCCAGGAAAACATCTGCCTGATTTTCTTTTCGTAAAATAATAGGTTGCAGAAAAGAAAGGACTTTCGATAAGAAAAACTCCCTGACCGTTTCGATATGTTCGCTACGGATCGGATCACCATAATACAGACAGATATGGTTTTCTGTCAATTCCGGCAGAATCTGCTTTTTCAAAATGCTGCCAAATTCTTCCAATTGCAGATGAACAGTATTCTGCACCTGCTGTACCAGGTCTTTAGGATATTCTTCCGCAATGGATATCTTTTTAGATTCAATACTGGTAAAGGCAAAAATAGAAGGCATTCTTACCCTGAAAAATTCATCCAGGTTGGAAGAAAATATCGATAAAAAAGAAATGCGGCTGTAAAGTGGAACGGTTTTATCTCCCGCCTCTTTCAATACCCGGTGGTTAAAACTTAACCAGCTTAGATCACGATTCAGAAAAACGTACTTATTATCTTCTGCCATAGAATGGTTTATTCGAACTAAGATAATGGTTTAGCGCTTAATCCTGGCTACACTTTTCGATAAAAAATAAGTTCCTGAGATTTTAGCCTGATCCGATTAAAAAATCAATGGCATCTTTGAAAAACAATTCATCAGGCTGTCTCCAAAAGCCAAAAAAATAACCGCAGAGGCGGAGAGACGCAAAGTTTATAGATCAAATAACATTTCTCTGGTCTTTGCGACTCAGCGGTTAAAAAAAAATTTTGAGAACACCTCTTGAAGGTGAAGTCACAAAAATATTAGTTTTTAGAGCTGCCTTCTATTTATTATAAGGTGTTCATTAATTTTTACAATTTTTTTAGCCCAAACACTGAAAATTTCGCAAAATAGCTAAATTCACCGCCTTCTGTCACCTTCCCCCTACCATATATATAAATTTTGTATAATTTCTGTTACAAAAACCTGTTCTTGCATACACTAAGGTATCAGAACTACCCACCCAGCCAAACACAAACATGAGAAGGATCACACTACTTTTTTCAATAATTATATTTTTTTCCGGAATTTCATTGGCACAAGTATATCCGCAGTCAAATGCTTTGCGTACTAAACTTCCTGTTAAGATAGATGGGCTGATCAATGAAGAAGCCTGGAAACAAGCCCCCCTGATTACCGGTCTTATTGAACAGCGTCCAACTCCTGGCCGCCCGGAAGATGCCGGTAATAAAAGTGAGTTATACCTTCTCTATGATAATGAAGCTGTGTATTTTGGTGGAATTCTTTTCGAAAATAATAAAGACAGTATTTCGCAGCAATTGGGTGGCAGAGATAACCCGGGTATCAACGATTTTATTGGTGTAATATTCGACACCTACCAGGACAAGAGCAATGGTTTAGGTTTTTATGTTACCCCGCTGAATGAACAATTTGATGTGAAATATTTTATCGGAATGAGTAACCAGGGAGAAGATATCAGCTGGAATGCTGTTTATGCTACTGCCATCAAAGTAATTCATAACGGATGGTCATTTGAAATGAAGATCCCTTATTCCGCCTTACGTTTTAGTAAAGGAAATATACAGGACTGGGGTATGCAAATCATCCGGAGACGTGCAAAAAGCGGTCAACAATATACCTGGAGTCCTGTTGACCCCACAAAATTTGGATTTATGAACCAGGCAGGTACCTGGAAAGGTTTGCAAGATATTCAACCACCGCTAAGACTTTCTTTCTCTCCTTATCTATCAACTTATCTCAATAAGAATCCGACTATTGATAATAAATGGAAGGCTTCAATAAATGGTGGAATGGATGTAAAATATGGCATTAGTGATGGGTTCACCATGGATATGACATTGGTTCCTGATTTTGGCCAGGTGCAAAGCGACAACCAGGTATTGAATCTCTCCCCTTTCGAAGTAAAATTTAATGAGAACCGGCCTTTCTTTAATGAAGGCGTAGAATTATTTAATAAAGGAAATCTTTTTTATAGCCGGAGAATTGGCGGTCAGCCTATTCATTATTATGATGTATATGGCAGATTAGGCACGAATCAAACAATCACAAAAAATCCAGTAGAAAGCAAACTGATCAATGCAACAAAGATCAGTGGCCGCACAAAAAAGAAATTGGGTCTGGGCTTTTTTAATGCTATCACCAAACCGCAATTTGCTACCGTGATTGATGGGAACGGCAAACAATTTGAGCTGGAAACAAACCCATTGACAAATTATAATGTAATGGTAGCGGATCAGGCATTAAAAAATAATTCAAGAGTTACCTTAATCAATACAAATGTTTTACGCAACGGAAAAGAATATGATGCAAATGTTTCAGCCCTTGATTGGGACCTGTATGATAAACAAATAAACTGGAATGTCTGGGGTCAGATAAATCATAGCCGGTTAATAGGCCAGGCTGCACCGGGTGTAACAACAAAAGGATACCTCTTAAATTTATATGCGGGTCAGTTTAAAGGCCGCTTTAACTGGTTTGTTAACCGCAATTTTGCCGATGATAAGTATCAGCAGGCAGATTTGGGATATTTCACCAATAATAACTATATCTCACAAAGCTTTTTCGCCAGCTATAAATGGATAAAACCAAAAAGTTTTTATAATAATATATCCCTGAATGTGAATGGTAATTATTCAGAACTCTACAAACCCAATAAGTACCAGGATTCAAGATTCAATGCCAGTTTAAGAAGTCAGCTAAAAACACTCTGGCAGGTAAATATTAATGTTGATGTCCGGCCGGAAAGTAATGACTATTATGAAGCCCGTCTTCCTGATTGGGTTTTCAAAAGACCGGGTTCCTGGTTGAAAGGAGCAAGCTTATCCACTAACCGGGCTAAAAAATATTTCACCTCCTTACAGCTATTAAATCGCAGCTCTATCAGGTACAAATCCAGTCTGTCAGAATTTTCATTCAGCAATGGCTATCGGTTCAGTAGTAAGTTCAATGTAGAACTAAGTCATTTATTTGTGTTTGGGAAAAACGATTATGGCTTTGCTTATTATACCAATAGAAGAGATAGTGTGATCACCGGATTACGAAAACGCAATACGGTAGAAAATATTCTGAATCTAAAATATAACTTCAATAACAATATGGGACTAACCTTCCGGTTACGGCACTATTGGAGTAAGGTAGATTACAATAGATTATTCAACCTGCGAAAGGATGGAATGGCAGAGAATCTTTTAGTAGCAACGAAAAACCCGGATATCAATGTTAATCTTTTCAATATTGATATGAATTATACCTGGCAGATCGGACCGGGTAGTTTTGTGAATGTAAACTGGAAAACATCGGCTGAATTTTCAGACAGGCTGGTGCAGGAAAATTATTTCGACAATTTAAATAAAACACTGGATTACCCCCAATTCAATAGTCTGTCTGTGAAGATCATTTATTATCTGGACTATCTCGATATCAACCGAAAAGGTAATAAGAAGAAAGGGTGATTTTTTGCAACAATTATTTCCTTAAAAATTTCTCCGCAAGTTTTGCAGGGGCCACAGTACAATAAGCAACTGTCAACGCATCTTTAAACATGGTCATCTTTACCTTCTTAAGATTGACAAAAGTAAAACCCATTCTGCCCCATCCACCCGGTACCGGGTAAATTACCGAACTATCAAATGCACAAAATACCGACTGGTCATGAAGCGTTAATTTCAAACTCACAGTTCTATCTTTTTCAGATAGGGTTGCAAATATTTTCTTTTTCACCCTGAAAGCCTTTCTTTCAAAATGTGGATGCTCATCCGTTTCTGGAAAAGATAAAGCCAGTTTCCGTACAGTTTCAATACGCACCATGAGAAATCAATTAGTGGTAAATTTATAGCAAAGCAGCATTAAAAATTACCTTGCTTTACAGAACTCAGGCAATTAGAATCCATTTATAAAAATAATCTGATTAAATAATAATTCAAATCGGCAATAAAAATTAATATTGTGGTATGACAAAATCAAGATTGGAAGCCTTTAGTGATGGAGTAATTGCCATCATCATTACCATCATGGTATTGGAATTAAAAGTACCTCATGACGCCAGCTGGCATGCATTGGAACAATTGTGGCCCGTTATTATCAGTTATATCGCCAGTTTTATCAACCTGGGCATTTATTGGAGCAATCACCATCATTTGCTGCATACCATTAAAGAAGTAAAGGGCGGAATAATGTGGGCTAACCTTCATTTACTTTTCTGGCTTTCCTTATTGCCATTCGCCACTGCCTGGATGGGAGAAAATCATTTTGAACGAAATACGGTTATTACTTATGCAGTGCTCGCAGATTTTTGCGGTTATGCCTATTATATTTTATTGATAGCCATTAAAAAATCTAATGCAGACAATGCAGATTTACTTAAAGTGCTGCATGCACAATCCAAAAAAGGAATGCTGTCCAATATACTTAACACTTTGGCCATTCCCGCAGCATTTATTCACCCGGGCCTATCAGCCGTATTTATCATTACCGTTTACCTGATGTGGCTGATCCCTGACCGGAATATTGAAAAAGTAGTTAGTAGAGAATAATATATATATTTTAAAAAATAGTAGAAAAATATTTTAAGCCTTTACATAATGAAAAAAAACGGCTCCTGCCACGAAGACAGAAGCCGGTAAATAATGTGTTATAATTTTTTTTTAATGTTCTACAGAAAAAGCCGCATTCAACACATCGGTTGAGGAGGTTGAATTTCCAACCAGCTTCGTGGTTACAGAAATTGTCTTACCGGTATAATCTTCATTGGCCACGAAGGTCACAAAAAAGAACTCAGGGTTATTCATAAGATTCTCCGGAAGTACTAATTGTGAAGCTGTCGGGTCTTTGGAAGAAACCATGTCATAGGTATTGACTGGCAAACCTGTAGCATCATCGGTCATTGTAATTATTGCACTTACAAAATTATCATTAACAATTTCATAAGGAAGGAAAATAGTTACGCGGTCGCCTTCGTAAATAATGGCATCTGGTGTACCCAATTCCATGGAGGTAGGCTCCAAAATAAATCTGTCGATTCTAGAATCGATAACTGCGTCGTTATTAGTCGCCGTTAATAGATTGTTTTGAGGCAAATCTGACTTTTTACAGGATAAAGTTGCAATGGAAAGAGTGGCAATAACACAAAGGTGGATAATTGTCTTCATAGGGATTTTTTTTAATGGTTTATAATTTTAGAGGTCAAACCTACTAAGGCCTTATTGTTTATACAAGAAAAAAGATGCCTAATAATAAA
>JANMLJ010000329.1:0-2008 GCA_031372465.1 Chitinophagaceae bacterium
ACTACTTTGAATGACGTTAAAGAATGGTTTGCTATAACAGCTAATGATTACTGGCATTATCATTATCGATTCGATGAAATTTCCTCTTTTAAAAAGAAAACACTTGGTGCTGCCATGATTGATACTATTATTATCAACACTATTGTCCCTTTATTATTCGCCTATGGTAATTATCTTGATGAAAACAAATACAAAGAAAAAGCAATGAAATGGCTCGAGAAAATTTCCGCTGAACACAACATTATTACTAAAGGATTTCAGCAATTAGGAGTCGAAAATAAAAATGGGTTTGATTCACAAGCGTTGATTGAGTTAAGGAATGAGTATTGCCATAAAAAGAGATGCCTTGAATGTGCGGTGGGCAATTCAATATTGAAAGTATAGTATAGCTTTAACCAACATTACAAATTATTAAGTGATTATATTGGTGCAGGCAACTTATATTTATATGACTACCGGAGGTACAGCATGGCCTTTTTTATGTACTAGTTTTTCTTTTAACCAATGTCCCATTTTATGATGCAGTGGCACCAGTAATGCGGCTATACCTACTAATATCGCCAACATCAATATGGGAGTATGGTGTGTCCATTCAGCTATATAAGGATGTAAGAACAATGAAATAAATTCAAACAATAAAAGCAGACCTAATAAACCAATGAACTGAATCGTTTTTGGTTTTGCTTTTCTTTTACTAACCAATAAAACAATGCCAAAGAACAATGGAATAAAAGCCCCGATGCCTGCCATCTGTAAATTTTTATTCCTTTCTTTAGCGGCCAGCATTTTTTCTTCCTCCATTTTTGATTGTCTTAGTTGCTCATTGATGGTAAGACTTTGAACTTGCCTGGTTTTTTCCTGGTTAAATAAACTGTCTTTCAGCGCTATACTCAACGTTAAATATTTTACCGTACTGTCGCTGTTAGTCGTTTTGTACAGTGAAGCAAGGAGCGTTACGGCATTAAGTATCTCATTCTTATCTAATATCTTTAACGCTGTTTCGTATGCCTTTTTTACATAAAAAAAACTTGAATCAGCATGACCGCTGTTTTTATGTAATTGTGCCATTGCATAGTACGATCTGCTGAGGCTTGTATAATTTCCTAAAGATTGATTTGCCAGTACAGCTTTACGGTAATAGGGTAATGCAATATCATCATTCCCCAACCTGGAATGGATATTGCCCAAAGTGATAAGAATTCCTCCTAATTGATCCACCTGCTTTGCCTGAATTGCCAGTTGATATGCCTGGTTGGCATAAGTTAATGCAGAATCTGCCAGGTTTGCTTTTTCATAATAATCGCCCAGGTTTAAATAATCGAAAACTAAATAGGCTGTATCATGGTTTTCCCTATCAATAACCAAGCTGCGTAAAGTATAACTGATAGCCTGCTTGTAATCGCCCTGAGCACTATATGCTTCTGATATATTACCCAAAGATGTAGCTTTCATATTTTCATCCTGAAGCTTTTCAGATTTTTCTAACGCCTGTAATAATATTTCAATAGCACTTGAATAGCCTCCCGTATTATTCAACGTATTTCCGATATCATTCATACTTCTTATTACACCTCTTTCATAGGCTATTTTTTTAGACAAAGCCAGTGCCTGCTGTCCGTACCATGCGCTGCTATCTGGATTTGAGTAGAGATAATTAAATGCAAGATCATGCATGGCCCAAACCTTTGCGGTGTCATTTTTTGTTGAGGCCAACACTTTAAGCAGGCTGTCTACTTTTTTATAATCCTGTGCAAAAGAAAAGCTGGTGAAACTCAGCAAAGTCAGTGTAATCAGAAATATTCTCATATTTAATTCATTTAGTTTCTATACATATGATTATTGAAACGGGAAAAAATCAGGAGGTAACAATTTGTAATACTAAACTTCCCCTGTATAGAAAACAAATGAAATTCATTTAGCTTTTATATAAAACAATTTACCTTTAAACTTTTTCAACCCCACACACCCCAATTCACTTTCACTTCCAGATCAGGGTGAATACTTTTCA
>JANMLJ010000432.1:0-3689 GCA_031372465.1 Chitinophagaceae bacterium
TACGGCAAGTTCAGCATGACATAGGTTCCTCCTTATCTTTGCCTTCTAACGAACAAATCAAATGAACCCCGATTTTAACCGCAACGAAGACGTCCTTAAACTATCACTGAGCGAAATGCGCCGCAGGCTTGAAAAAATATATGAAGGCGGCGGTAAAAAAACTATTGCAAAACAAAGAGAGAAAAATAAATTAACCCCGAGAGAAAGGATTGATTACTTAATTGATAAAGATTCATCATTTATTGAGATCGGTGCTTTTGCCGGTTATGATATGTATGCCGAACAAGGTGGTTGCCCTGCAGGTGGCACGGTGGCCGGTGTAGGTTATGTAAGCGGTAGGCAGTGTATTATACTCGCTAATGATCAAACAGTAAAAGCAGGTGCCTGGTTTCCTATTACCGGTAAAAAGAATTTGCGCTTGCAAGAGATAGCGATGGAAAATCATTTGCCGGTTATTTACCTGGTGGATAGTGCCGGTGTGTTTCTGCCAATGCAGGATGAAATATTTCCCGACAAAGAACATTTTGGCCGCATTTTTCGCAACAATGCAGTGATGAGTGGAATGGGTATTACCCAAATAGCAGCGGTAATGGGCCCTTGCGTGGCAGGAGGCGCTTATCTGCCCATCATGAGTGATGAAACACTGATGGTAGAAGGCAATGGTTCTATTTATTTGGCCGGGCCCTACCTCGTAAAAGCTGCCATCGGTGAAGACATAGATAACGAAACTCTCGGAGGAGCGGTAACGCATACAGAGATATCGGGCATTGCTGATTATAAATTTAAGACCGAACAGGAATGCATGGATCATATTAAGAAAATGTTTTCTATGTTGGGCTCAACACCAAAAGCTGGTTTTGACAGGATAAAATCTATAGCGCCAAAGAAAAAAGCAGAAGAATTATATGGATTATTTCCGCATGATGGCAAGCCTTATGATATGGTGGATATTATTGAACGGATAGTAGATAAGGAACAAGATGCTAACGAAAAGGTACAAGGTACAAGGCACAAGGCACAAGAAGGGACAGTCATTAAAGATGAAGAGGTCTCATCCTTTGAACAATACAAACCGGATTATGGAAAATCAATTATTTGTGGTTATGGTAGAATTGATGGATGGGCAGTAGGAATTGTGGCCAACCAACGGAAGATCGTAAAAAGCAAGAAAGGTGAAATGCAGATGGGTGGTGTAATTTATAACGACAGTGCCGATAAAGCTGCAAGATTTATTCTTAATTGCAACCAGAAGAAAATACCATTAGTGTTCTTACAGGATGTTACCGGCTTTATGGTTGGCAGCCGCAGTGAACATAGCGGAATTATTAAAGACGGCGCCAAAATGGTGAATGCTGTTGCTAATTCAGTGGTACCAAAAATAACCATCATCATTGGCAACAGTTATGGTGCCGGAAACTATGCCATGTGCGGAAAGGCCTATGATCCACGTTTTATTTATGCATGGCCTACGGCAAAAATTGCGGTAATGGGTGGTGATGCGGCAGCGAAAGTTTTATTGCAGATAGAAGTGGCTTCATTAAAAGCAAAAGGCGAATTGATAACTCCTGAAGCAGAGAATAAACTATTAAGTGATATTAAAGGCCGGTATGATAAACAGACATCGCCTTACTATGCAGCAGCCAGGTTGTGGGTAGATGCTATTATTGATCCCGTGGATACAAGAAAAGTTATTTCCGAAGGTATTAATGCCGCCAACCATAATCCGGAGATAGGTGATTTGAAGACGGGAGTGTTTCAGGTATAACCGCAAAAAAATACAGTTAGCCACAGATTAACACAGATGCACACAGATTATCTGCCTTTGGCAGAATGGGTTAGCCACAGATGTAAAAAGATTTTTTCAGCCTGCGGTAGAAAAAGAAAATACTAACAATAAATTCCTTGTATTCGTTCGTATAATTCGTGACATTCGTAGCTAAACAAAGATTGCTTAGCAATCCATCTGTGTTAATCTGTGTTCATCTGTGGCCAAAAAAAATATGAGTACCAACATTACAATATATACCGATGGCTCCGCAAGAGGCAACCCCGGCCCAGGTGGTTATGGTACTATTTTAATGAGTGGCCATCACCGTAAAGAATTATCGCAAGGTTATCATCATACTACCAATAACAGAATGGAACTGATGGCGGTGATAGCCGGATTAAAAGCCCTGAAAAAAGAAGGAATGAATATTACTATTTATTCTGACAGTCAGTATGTGGTAAAAGCATGGGAAGAAGGCTGGCTGAAGAACTGGATCAAAACAAATTTTAAAGGGGGTAAAAAGAATCCTGATCTGTGGTGGGAGTTTTATGAGTTATCGAAAAAACATACTATTAAATTCAAATGGGTAAAAGGACATGCAAATAATCCATTTAATAATCGTTGTGATGAATTAGCAACGGAAGCTGCGGATGGAAGTCATCATCAATTATTGCATGATGAGGGATATGAAGGAACAGCAAGCTAGGACATCGGAACTCCGTTCCGAATAATCGCCGGAACAGAGTTCCGCCGGCCGGTTAATGCGAAGAACAAAAATACTTAGTGAACTTAGTGTTGTATTTACTCCGTGCCCTCCGTGGTTTAAATCTGTGTATTCTGTGGTTAATAAAACAAAAAACCCATCAGCAAACACTAATGGGTTTCAATATTTATAGAGAAAGGATTAAGCCAATGTTAGCACCGCTTTCTTTTTGGTGAGGTAATTGTAAACCAAAAGAATCACTGGCAGGAAAACAAGTGTAGCAATTAAAGAATTTTTATAAAATGGAAGAGCCGCTTCATAGCAGGTTATTAATCCACTAAAGCTTTTGGCATAGATAGCTTCTGAAGTACCAGTCCACACCATAAAGTTAGAGATAAGGAAAAAAACAGTTGGAGCTGCAATGGCACCAACAATTAAACTGCCATTACTTCGCCCTTTTAATACCCAACCAAGAAAGGTAGCTCCCATTAATAGTAAATAATTTTTCCATTGACCGTTGTAAAAACCGGCATAAGGAAATAAATCCTGGCTGTATAAGAATTGAATCACTGCATCGCTGATAAATAAAGCCAGCAACGGCAACATAAAAGACATATCCTTTTGTTTAATAATAAGCCCCGCGAATAAGGCGATAGCAATTACCGGAGAAAAACCAGACCAGTTTAGGTCAGGTCCGAAGAAGAATTTGCAGGCTGTTGCCAATACTATTAGCACCACAGTAAACACAATTAATCGTACGTTGATCTTCATACTCATTAGTTAAATAAGCAACAAAAATAAATGAATTGAATTAAAACGCGATTCTATTTATTCACCCCTGTTAATACCGGCAGAAGCCCTGAATACAGTGGATTTGGCAGCAGCAGCCAGGTAAACGGTTTGACCGGGAAATACAACGGCAGATGGATTCCCTTTTTGGAGCTTAATAGCAATATTGTCGTCGTCCAATTCTGCTATTCCTTCAGTCAGCAACAATATTTCAACACTGGTGGGTGTAAAAGAAACCGTATCACCCGCCTCCAGTTCAAAAACACTGAGTTGAAAATCGGGTGAGGGAGTACTATATTTTATTTCGTTTTCCTCATTCTTTATGCCGGTAATAATGACCGGAAATGTGGCTTCACATTTTACCTGCTTTAATAATTCAATTACATCTACATGTTTAGGCGTTAATCCTCCACGTAACACATTATCCGA
>JANMLJ010000442.1:0-2405 GCA_031372465.1 Chitinophagaceae bacterium
CCATTGAAAGCAAAATATTTCTGCCAGGCTATTACTTTAATCTGATCAGCAGTAGCGGCAGGCCATTTAACCTTAACATCTGTACTGGTAAGGTAAGCAGTAGCAAATGCACCGGCATTAGGTATTCCCAACCAGTTAAAAGATTCATTCACTGCACTCTCATACATTGTCTGTGCGCTTCCGCTTAACCATCCTCTGGTTCTTGCTTCTGCCTGCAAAAACATACTTTCATAAGAAGTAAGGATCCAGGAACCCTGTGTGGCAGATTTTGCCAAACCGGTTGTTCCGCCGGCAGTAGTTGGAGCACCACCAATATCAGAAAGAGAACCCTGCCCATAAATCTGTCCAGGATCGGTGGGTAATCCATAATCAACACCGCGGTATTGACCCGCAAAAGTTCCTGAACGAACTGCCCTATAAAAATACTTGTGACGTTCGTCACCCAGGTTCTTCATAATATTGAGTACATAGTTATTGGCGCGGGAAAAATCATTAGGGAAGTTTCCTGCATTATCAAAAGCATATGTGGCCCAGAAAGGATTTGGCTTATCAGTCGTGTAACCGGGATTTACTTCTGCTGTTTCACCTGCACCAAGGAAACCACTACCTTCTGCAACGATTGTAGCAATATGAGGGGCAGGATTAAAACTGGTCTGGCTCATTTGCATCAATATGCGCAGTTTTAAAGTGTTACCAAATTTGGCCCATTTTAATTTATCGCCTTTAAACATAATGTCAGCAGTAGTAAGATTGATACTCTTAGCGGCATCTGCATTTTTGATCAGATTAATACCACTGGTTATCTGTGTTAACAGATCGGCATATATATCAGCCCCCTTATCATAGGCAGGAGCAATATTGTTGGTAATATCGAGCGCTTTTGTATAAGGCACATTATTAAAAACATCCACCAGTTTCTGGAAATTGTATGCCTTCATAATTTTGGCAATACCCACATAAAAATCCTGGCCAGTAGAGGTAGCTTTATCCTGTGCTTTCTGATAATCAAAGATGTTATCATAAAGAGCATTCCAGGTACCGTTGCCATAGCCGGTAGTGATATTGTATTTTGCTTCATCGCCGGTAGCATAGTTGGAGCCAATGGCCCAATAACCTAACCAGCGACCCAAACCACCAAAGAATACGGTGTTGATACGTCCGGATTCAGTAAGGGCATAGGGTATGATCAAATCAGCAGTTACTTTACTCTCTGTAGCAGTATTTGGATGTTGGTTAATATCCAAAAAACTTTTCTTACAGGAACCTAATACTAGCATAATTGGTATCAGGAATAAAAATATTTTACGCATATTAAAGTTTTTTATGTTTTAGAAATTAACATTTACTGCAGCTCCAAAAATTCTGGTTGGAGGTGTATTAAAACTAGTGTTTACACCCTGCGCATTACCTGTGGTATTGCTAAACTCAGGATCTGTATACACATTAGATTTAGGCAGCACTGTCAACAGGTTTCTTCCAGTCAGTGTAATTGTAATGCCTTTTATCGAATTTGCTTTGCTAAATACTTTTTGTGGCACTTCATATACCAATGATGCTTCTCTTATTTTCCAGAAATCAGCTTTTGTGTAGAAGGCAGTCTCATTATTATAAAAAGTAGAGGCTGTCCACCAGTTGAGGCCACCCGGTGTCAATACATTGGTGTTTTGTACATACTTCCCTGCAGCATTTTTAATAACAGAGTTAGGAAAAACAAATGGTCTTCTGTCATACTGTGTTGTCAAGGCTGAAACACCATTAAACCCAAGATCTCCACCAATATCATGATAGGTGAAATTACCACCTCTGTAATCAGCTACTACATTAAATGTAAAGTTTTTAATCTTTACCGTAAGCGTTCCACCAAAAAGATCTCTTGGTAAAGTTCCACCCATAACCGTTCTTTCTGTACTCAGTGTTGGCAAACCAGATGTGTTGCCTACTATTACACTTCCGGTAGCAGTATCTCTGGCCCAATCAATCAATTTTAAAACAAACGCAGGTTTACCAACTATTGCAAAGTTTGAATTACCTATACCCAATTCATTAAGGCCTTCATATATCTGCGTTACTTTATTTGTCTGATGTGTGTAGTTCACTTTCAGATTAACCGAAGCATTTTTTCCAAAACTAATTAATGGTGTTAATTTAAGATCGATTTCAAGTCCCTTATTCTGAAAGGCTGCAGCATTTACCAGTGCATTGGTATAACCTGTTGCACGGGATACCTGTACCCCAATGATCTGGTTGGTATTATCTTGCGTGTAAACAGAGCCGCCTAACGTAATTCTATCCTTTAACATTCCGATCTCTAAACCAACTTCATAGGTAGAAACAAATTCCGGCTTTATCAGTGGGTTATTGACAGTACCACCAGTTGTGTAACCAGGCAATGTACCATAAGGGAA
>JANMLJ010000454.1:0-20757 GCA_031372465.1 Chitinophagaceae bacterium
CTCGACCTGGGGGCCACCAACAACCGCGACCGCGGCCTGCTCGCACTCAGCAGCCAACTGTCGCAGCGGCCAAAGGCTTTGCTGCAAGCGGTGTTCATCAAAGCATTCCAACCAAGAATAATTTTATCATCTAATAGCGGACGAATTCTTTTATTTCTTTCTACCAGTAATGTTTTCTTCCCCCTTTCAAGTAGTTCTTTCAATTGTGCGCATTCAATTTTTTTCTCATTGGCAAAATTTTCTATTGATTTTTTCACCCGCAATATATTTGTTTGATCCTCCAAAGGAGTCCCGTCGGACCAATTACCTGTTTCAGTTACATCAAAGTATTCACAAAAAATGGCAGCATCTTCTCCCAATATTTTATAAATCTCTTCCAAACTCCACACATAAAATTTCCCTTCCACTCCTTCGCTGTCTGCATCCAAAGCAGCATAAAACGCTTTCTCTGGATGTAATAATTCATGTTGTACAAACTGTATTGTTTCGTCAATCACTTGTTTATAACGGTCATTCTTTGTCAGTTGGTAAGCCTCGCTTAAAACAGAAATTAGTAAGGCATTATCATAAAGCATTTTTTCAAAATGCGGAGCTAACCATTCCGTGTCTGTGGAGTACCTGGCAAAGCCCCCGCGGATCTGATCATAAAGGCCGCCTTCTATCATTTTATCAAGCGATAAAATAGCATGTTCTAAAGCCTCTTTATTTTGTGTGGTATGATAATATCTAAGCAAAAACTGAATAGAAAAGGTTTGAGGGAATTTAGGAGCTTTACCAAAACCTCCCCACTCTTTATCAGCAGATTTCATGAGATGCTCAAATGACTCCTGCGTTTTTTTAGCGGAAAATAGCTCTTCTTCTTTTTTTTGCAATCCAAAAGAATTGGATTTCAATAAATGTTCAGTCAGGTTATCAGCCTGTGCTGCTATTTCATTTTTCCGTTCTTTAAACGCCTTTGCAACGCCTAATAAAGTTTCCTGCCAGGAAGGCCTGTTATATGCTTTTTGCGGAGGAAAATAAGTACCTCCATAAAAAGGTTTTGCATCAGTTGTAAGAAAAACATTTAAAGGCCAGCCGCCACTTCCCGTCATTGCCTGCACTGCATCCATATAGATATGATCCAGGTCGGGTCTTTCCTCCCTGTCAATTTTAATGTTAATGAAATACTCATTCATGATTTTTGCAGTATCCTCATTTTCGAAACTTTCCCGTTCCATTACATGACACCAATGGCAGGCAGCATAACCAATGCTGATAAGTATAGGCTTATTCTCTTGTTTTGCTTTATTTAGTGCCTCACTGCCCCAGGGATACCAGTTCACCGGATTATGTGCGTGTTGAAGCAGGTAAGGGCTTGTTTCATCAATAAGATGATTAGTATACAAATGTTTCATTGCTATTACATTATCCAAATTTTCAATCGATGTATAACGTCAATAAATTATTTTGCGAAGTTCGATGATTAAAAGTGCTGAAAAAAAATGGACACAAATTTGTGTCCATTTTCAAGTAGTATTTTCAACCATTATTTCTTTTTGTAGTTAGCTGCCAGAAACTGTTCTAATGCTGCAACCATACTAGGAACCTGGGGTTGTGGGGCTTTGATCTCCAATGTAAGACCAGCCTCCTCAATTGCTTTAGAAGTATTGTTTCCAAAAGCCCCGATTACTGTTCCATTTTGTTTGAATCTGGGAACATTATCAAACAAACTTTTTACCCCACTTGGTGTAAAAAAACAGATAACATCATATTCCGTATTATTTAATACTTCTTTTACATCACTACTTACACTCCGATACATAAACCCAAGTACGAATTCACAGCCATTGGATTTTAACCAGGTTACTATGTCGTTATCCTGTTGATTTTCAGAACATACATAAAGGAACTTTTCATTACTCTTGTGCTTATTGATCACATCAAACATGCTTTTATTGGTGCCATCAGCCCCATAAAACACTTTTCTTTTCCTGTATAATATGAATTTTTGAAGGTAAAGTGCCACTGCTTCTGTAATGCAGAAGTACTTGGTATCCTGAGAAACAATGATCTTCATTTCCTCACAAGTACGGAAGAAATGGTCTATGGCATTACGGCTGGTAAAAATTACTCCTGAAAAATGCTGAATCTCTATTTTTTGCTTGCGAAAATCTCTGGCGGCGATGCCTTCCAGTCGGATAAAAGGATGAAAATCAAGCTCCAGATTGTATTTCCTTGAAAGTTCAAAGTATGGCGACTTTTCACTTTCAGGCCTTGGTTGGGTAATCAGGATTTTCTGTATCTTTTTGATCCTTTCACCGGCCTTGTTTACCCCATTTTTAATCATGTTGGATTCGGCTAAATTTGGATGCAAAGTTAAGCAGTTATCCTGAAAAACAACAATAACCCTTTGTAAACCAGCAAAAGTGGGGCTATTTCAAAGGCACAGAGATATAAAAAAAAGTGAAATAGATTGACTTTGACCTGATTACGTACTACATTATACGTCAAAATAAGGCGATATAGCAGCAAACCGGCTAACATGCACCAGGATAAGGAAAGACTTATGGAAAAAACATCTCCGGTTGTAAAAGCCAGCAAGATCAGGAAAGGAAGTAAAAGTATCCCAATCATTTTATTGACAATAAAAACGCTGAAAATATATCTATCAGCAGCTTCCTTCATATTAAATAACCAACCAGAAACCTTCAACCCGATAAACTTGACTAAATAGGCAATCGACAAACAAAGGCTGCAATAGAAAAACATCAACCAAAAATTACTTATTTGGTTTAGCTGATAATAACCCAATAAAAAAGTAATATACAATCCACCACTAACTACAAAAAATCCATTTAACAAGATGGATGGCAAAGGTGTTTGCATTAACTGTTCCTGAATCTGACTTTGCTTAAGTGTAGTCCGGAAAAATAAACGGAAGAAATCGTTGAAATATTTTGAAAAGGCTCTTCGTAATAAAGCAATAACCATTACTAAAAAAACGAGCAGATAAAATAATGGTTCTTTTCCTTTAAATTTTCTGATAGTTGATGCGGGCATAACTGACCGGCTGGCACTAAAACCGAAATAGGGGTGACCTTTTAGTATTTCCCAATTAAATGCAGGTGATGAAAATGAACTTTCAGAAGGCAAAAACCGGCCCTGATGAGCTACTGGTCTTTTTGATACTGTATCCATTGCCTGAACCAGCAGATTGTTTGAATCTGATACCAGGTTTTGATGACGTTGCAATAAGGAATCGGTACGCGGTATTGCTATTGTATCAGCAGTAGTTTGGGCATCCGCAATTACTGCAAAAAGAAAAGAAAATAATATTAGAAGATAAAATCGTTTCACTGTTTCAGGTGATTGCAAAAGTATTGAAGTACCCTTCTACTTTGCGCATGATTGTTAGAAATATTAACTAACCGATTTGAATCCAGGTATTTTCGGGGTGAAAAAATACCGCGATACCCGGTATAATTAACAACGCCGGTCTTACTTGCAAACAATACGCTTATTCTAAAAATAATTTACAAATCCAAAATGGATTTTTGATTGCCGCAGGTTAAATGGTAAATCATTTTTTTTACCGATTGCCCACGCCAGGTTGAAAATACCTGCTTTTGTTTCAAAAGCGAGACCAAGTCCTGTTCCAAAATAAGTATTGTTTAATTTTTTTCGTTGGCTATTGTCCTGCCCCCACCCACCATCGGCCAACACATAGAAAAATGAGTTTTGACCAACAAGATAACGATACTCTACGGTGGCAATGGCAAACTGAGAAAGATACTCACTTTCTTCGTCAAATCCTCTTAACAATCTATAACCGCCAATCTGAAATAATTCATTACGAAAGATATTACCACTTTGGAATATACCTGAAGTAATAGCCGTTTTTACAGTACTCCGTTGATTACCTAATGGAAAATATTTAGCCGCAGTAGCTCTTACCCGTAGTTGATAGGATTTTAGCTTTATTGTATCATATAGTCTCTCAAAATCAAACGTTGGATCGTTAGGGTCTTTCAAATCAACAATCGAATTATTCTTTTTTATATTCTTAGAGCCAATGGATGTAGTAATATGAAAATCAATTCCCTTTCTTGGATTCAGGCGGTAATCGGTACTATTGAAGTCATATTCCAGGCCAAAACTAATAGCATCTACATCGGCAATTGCAGGTAGCTTTCTGGTTTGAATGATGAATAAACCATTTACCCCACCTTCATTTATTATTGTTTGATTTTTTTGAATAAAAAGTTTACCTGACTGATTATTATTCAAAATATATTGTGCTCCCAGCTGCAGGTTAATGGTAACAAAAGAACTGTCCTTTCTAAAAATATCAAATAGAAAATCCAATCCAAATGGGGATTTTAAAAAATAGGGTTGCTGATAGTTTAGATTCAGTCGTTGCGATTCCACCTGCAATGCCTGGAAATTAAATCCGATAGTTTCACCGGTGCCTAACGCATTTTTTAGGTTCAGGTTACCTTCACCTGTTATCAATAGTTTTTGAGATGATAACTGGTTGTTATTAGGCAAAAAACCAACCAGGACATTTACCTGGCTGCTTTTCTTTTGTTTCAGGTACATATTTAAAACTGATCCCGTGCCCAGCCTGGTGAGGTCTGCTGGTTTGTCTTCTTCTACATAACTCAATTCCCTGATCTTTTTATTAATGAGCAACAATTTTTCTTTGCTGTAAATACTTCCATTGGGGATACCAAGATATTTTTGCAGGTAGCTATTGGAAATTTTTGCATTCCCATACATGCGTATACTATCGATTTTATACAAAGGCCCTTTATTTACACGAAGTAAAGCGGATACTTTATCTTTTGATATTTGTAAACTATCCAGATCAATCTTTGCAAAAGGATAACCAGTATTCTCCAGATAATTTAATATCCTGTCTTCCCAAAGTTGCACCTCTGTAAAATCGATAAGCTTGTCAGGAAACATTTTTCCCCGCCAGCCTATGGCAGAAAGAATGGATGGTTCTACATTTTTAGCATCTAATTGTGCCCAGAGATATCGTTCACCTACAAATAAAACTATTCGGGCAAATTCATTTTCATATTGCAGACTGTCTATAGATGCAGTCAGGAATCCTTTTGATTGAAGATAAACGGGAAGATTATTAATATAAACACTACAATCAAATCTGCTTGCAAAAGAGGTTTGTATCCCCGTTTTTGAAATAATAGCAGATGAATCATGATCTACTCCCCTAATATAAAGAGGGTATTTATTATCCTGCCGGCCAGAAAGGTTCTGTGCAGCAGTATTAATACTCAGCAACAAGAAAGGAAGAACCGATATTTGCAGTCTTAATTTTTTCACCAGGAAGCAGGATATTGTTTTGCCGGGAAGGCAGAAAGACGTTAAGGGGATATTGGTATACTAACTTTTCGTCTTATTTTCTAGCCGGTTTTATCAGTACATATTAAGTAAAAATATTCATAAAATCCCGAAACAAGTGGCCGGAATTTATATACATATTCCTTTTTGCAGGCAGGCATGCCATTACTGCAATTTCCATTTCTCCACCTCTTTACATTATAAGAACGAATTGATAGCTGCTTTATTGAAAGAAATAACACTTCAGAGAGACTATCTCAAAAATGAACCGGTTGAAACGATTTACTTTGGTGGTGGCACCCCCAGCTTGTGTACAAAAGTTGAAATAGAAAGTATTATTACTGTCATACAGTCTTCCTTTACTGTTATGGCGGATGCAGAAATAACCCTTGAAGCCAATCCAGATGATATTACAGAAGAAAAATTGACAAACTGGAAAGAGACAGGTATTAACCGGCTTAGTATCGGCATTCAAAGTTTTTTTGACGACGATTTAAAATGGATGAACCGGGCACATACCGGGCAACAGGCAATAGACAGTTTACAGATGGCTGTTAAACAGTTTAACAATATTACCCTTGATTTGATTTATGGAACACCTCAATTGACCAATGAAAAATGGAAAATAAATGTTGAAACCGCCTTGTCTTTCAATATCCCTCATCTTTCCTGTTATGCTTTAACGGTGGAGCCTAAAACACCATTGGATAAAATGATAAAACAGCATAAAAGCGAATCAACAGATCCGGAAAGGCAGTCAGAACAGTTTTTATTATTGATGCAATGGTTAGGGGATGCCGGCTACGAACATTATGAAATTTCTAATTTTTCCAAACCTGGGTTACGAAGCCGGCACAATTCTTCCTACTGGCAAGGGAAGAAATATCTTGGCCTGGGACCTTCGGCACATTCTTTTAATAAAATGTCAAGGCAATGGAATGCATCAAACAATCTACGTTATATTGAATCTATCAATAATGGTATTATTCCATTTGAAATAGAAACCCTGACTGAATCTCAAAAAATGAATGAATATATTATGACTTCTCTGCGAACAATAGAAGGAGTGCAACTAGACATCACCGGAATCGGGTTTATTTCAAAAAGTCAAAAATTTATTGATGCCGGATTAATGAAACTTGAAAACAATACGCTTATTCTGACAAGAGAAGGAAAACTGCTGGCCGATGGAATTACTGCGGAATTATTTATCTAAGCCATACTTATCCATTGGATAATAATATTGAGGGCACATCCAAGGGCTACTAATGAAGTAAGGATAAAATTGAACCACCTGATTGGATGTGGTTTCGTACTGCCTTCTTTTTTGCCTTCCTCCCATTTTTTATACTCCAATACGTTTATAACGATTAAGATTACAGCTGCAATCAAAAAAAGCACCTGGAAAAACTTTATCATGGACTCCTGTTTTATAGCTGTGAAGTTAAAGTTTTTGATGAAAATGTTTCCAGTAATTATACAATTGTTTTGCTGCCAGGCAAATCAACATAATGAAAATAGCGGCAGGAACAAACCCTTGGAACGAAAGAGGCATACAATAAATTTAGGGTTAGGATCTTATAGCTGGTGGTATTAACTGTATACAAAACTACTATGTTCCCCACTTCACTATTAATACTCAATTCTCAGACCAGCACTTGTTCAATTCGTTTAAAGCCATCGAAGGGCTTAAGACCTTCCCATAATATTTTATAGACTGTTTCTGCTATTGGAATACCAGCATCTATTGCCTTATTTATATTATATATACATTTTGCTGCATTATATCCTTCTGCCACCATGTTCATTTCGCTTTTAATCGTTGCTACGGACCTCCCCTGGCCTATCATTTTACCAAAGCCTCTGTTACGGCTATGTAACGAATAGCAGGTCACCAATAAATCGCCGAGATAAACCGAAGCTGCATAATTCGGCGTTTTACGATGGGTAACCGGATCTTCCCCCTCATGTTCACCTACTGTGATATGTTCAACACCAAATTTCTTTAAGAACCCTGCCATTTCATCTGCTGCATTAGCAATATAAACGCTTAAAAAATTATCACCATAATCAAGGCCATGTGCAATTCCGGCTCCTAATGCATAAATATTCTTTAATACAGCAGCATATTGAACGCCCAGAATATCATGATTTACGATAGTACTTATATAGGCTGTATTAAAATGTGCCGCTATAGCTGATGTGGTAGCTATATCTGTTCCGGAAAAAGTGAGGTAAGATAATTTTTCTTCTGCCACTTCCTCTGCATGACATGGGCCCAGCACAGCAAAATAATCTTCCAAAGAGAAACCAAACTCATTTTGCAACCAATAATTCAGCAATATATTTTTCTCCGGCATTAGTCCTTTGATGGCAGAAACAATTTTCTTGCTTTTTAAATCTTCTGGTTTTAAAACCGCTAAACATTCTTCTGCAAAGGCAGAAGGAATTGCAATAACCAGTATGTCTGAATTAGCTACTACTTCTTTTATAGCTGTTGAAAGCGTAAGTAATGAAGTATCAAATTTTGCAGCACTTAAGTAACGGGGGTTATTGCCTTTTGTCATCAGGTGTTCAAGGGTATCCGTGTTTCTGATCCACCAGTTAATGGAGTGCTTACTGTCAGTTAAAATTTTTGCCAATGCTGTTGCCCAACTGCCGCTACCAATAATACCGAAACGCATGAGTATTAAGTTATAAATTATGAGTTATGAGCCACGAGGTACGAGTTTCGTGCCAGATAGTATTACTAACCTTTATTAAAACTGAAATTGTAGTGTCTCGTAACTCATAACTCACTACTCCCAGCTTCTCCATTTATTTCTCAAACAATTTGTCCTTAGGTACGACTTTAACCTTCATGCCATTTTTCAAATTCTTACTGATAGAAGAATAGGGGCCAATCACAATTTCATCTCCCGCTTTTAAACCGCTGAGTATTTCGATATAATTAATATCCTGTATACCTGATTTTACCACTACCTTTTTTACCGTTCCATCAATCTGTAATGCAAATACCACTTCTTCCAGCTCATCATCAGTTTGAATGTTACTGTTATCCATTCCTTCCTCATTTCCTTTATTTTTCAAATCTTCTTCTTTTTTATCTGACATGCTTTTATCGCTACCCCTTACTCTTGCATTAACTGCCGCAATTGGAACAGACAGAATATTATCAATTCTTTTTGTCTTTATGTCTGCACTTGCATTCATGCCTGGTCTGAAAGGAAATGTTTTGCCGGCAAGATCTTTATACGATTCTTTATCTAATCTTATTCTTACTTCATAATTCGTCACATCATTGGTGGTAGCAAGCGGAGAAGTACTTTTTGTACTGCTCGCGATCTTTGTAACCACTCCTTTAAATTTACGGTTGTTGTAAGCATCCACTTCAACATCCGCAGAGTCCCCAATATTTATTTTGACAATATCATTTTCTCCAACATCTACCCGTACTTCCAAGGATGACATATCTGACACGGTCATCATTTCTGTACCTACATTAAATCCGCTACCTGATACGCTTTCTCCTTTTTTTACTTTTAGTGATGATATTACCCCACTCATCGGCGCTACGATGGTAGCCCGGCTAAGGTCTTTATTAGCTTTATTTAATCCCGTTTGGGTTGATTGTACATTTGCCTGTAAGCCCTTTATATTCATTAATGCTGCATTATAATTTGCTTCAGCTGAGCGAAGAGTAGTTTCATATTGTTCCAGTTCAGCTTTTGAAATAACTTTTTGATCAAAAAGTTTTTTGTTACGCTCCAATGTTTGTTTTGCCAGGTCCAGGTTTGCTTTTAATGACTCTAAAGAGGCCTGGCCATTACCAACTATAGCAACAGATTGATTTACCCTTGATGCGGCTTCATCCCTTTGCAACGCATAAATATCAGCATAAATACGGGCCAATACTTTTCCTTTGGTTACACTATCACCCTCTTCTACATATAGTTCAGTTATTTGTCCTGCAATGTCCGGGCTGATTTTTATTTCTACCTCCGGGTATACTTTACCACTTGCATTAACAGATTCAACAATAGTTCGCCTGGCGGCTTTTTCAATAGCTACTTTTTCAATTTTCTTTCCATTACCACTTGAAAATTTATATACAGCGAATGCAGCACCCAGTAACCCTGTAATAATCAACGTCCATTTCAATTGCTTGGCCCCCCTGCCCCCCGATAGGGGGTTCTGAGACTCTGTTTTTCGAAAACTCATTTATTCAAATTTAAATTACATAATAATCTCTCCAAACATTGGGTTCTAAAATCCCTGCGTTGCCGCAGAGATTTAAAGGGGTTTTATAGTTTCAATCCCTGGCCTTTATAGAATTCCAGTAATTTCATTTTAAACACATAATCATATTGCGAATATAAAAGCTGGCTCCTGGCTTGCTGAAGCGTTGCCTGTGTTGTAATTAAATCATACGTTGAAAGCAACCCCAGTTCATATCTTTTAAAAGCAAAATCGTAAGCCTTCCCTGAAGATTCCACGATTTTCTTATTCGCATTAAATTTCTGGAGAGACGCTACGGCATCTTCATACGCTTTATATATATCCTGTTTGAGTGTAAAGCTATTCTGTTCCTGTAGCAGTTCAGTTTGTCGAACAGTAAGCTTTGACCGCTGCCAGGCAGTTCTTAAACTGCCGCCATTAAAAATTGGCACGCTGGCATTTACACCTACCGATTGCCGGAAGTTTTTATTAAACTGACCAAAATAAGTCATTTTACCAAACGTATAGATATCAAAAGGGGATAAAGGAAATACCTGGTAGGGTGTACCACTTACAGTTACTGCTCCAATCGGTGATAAAATCTGTGTTTTTGATTTTATTTCTCTTGCTCTATTATTATAAGTGGTTCCGAGATTGAGAAATAAAGAAAACGATGGATACATAGAACCCCTTGCCACCTCAGCTGATTTTTTAGCTACCTGTACTTTAAAAGCATCTTCCTTTTGTTGAGGCATATTCATGATAGCAAGATTATAAACAAAATCGGGTTGTAAATCGTCCAGATTTTCTATTGGAATTAATGCAACAGGCGGCGTTACAATATCAAAAACTGCCGCGGCGTCCATATTCAATAATGCTTTCATCTGAAGCAATGATTGACGGGAAGCACTTTCAGCACTGATCAGCGCAGAGCTATCACTTGCCAAAACTGAAACCAGGTTTACGATATTTAATTCAGGTAATTTACCAGCCTCCACTTGTTTTCGGGTGCTTTCTAATTGTGATATTGTTTGCTCTACTTTTGATCTGGCCAGCACAATCTGCTCTCTTGTCAAAAGAATTTGAAGGTACCCTACTGCCACATTCAATGCCACATCATTTTTAGCTTTTTCTACTCCGGCCTTTGTCGCTTTTACATTCAGCTCTTTTGCAGCAATAGTATTTTTTTTTGTAAACCAGTTAAACAGGTCTACACTAGCCTGAAAAGAAACGTTATTAAAAACATACCCTGATGTAATAAGTGTAAAAGAGGTAGGATCCTGGTTACGGCCGGAGCTAAATCCAAAATTGGTGTTGAAATTGGCATTTGGATAAAGCGCTTGTTTAGTTTGGTACAATTCAAGGTCTGCAAAGCGAATCTGTAAATCAGCCTGCCTTACAGAAATGTTATTTTGCATAGCATATTCCACACATTTACGGAGATCCCATTTTTCCGGGGTAGTTGTGATTCCAGATTGCGAAAAAGAAAAGATGCTAAACAGCTGAAATACATACAGGGTAAAAAACCATTTCATATCTGCAAAAATAATTGAATTGACCTGCCAGCAAGATGATTTTTTATAAGCGGAGCTTTAATTCTATTCTACTGTCTCCAGTGCCTGTCCGAGGTCGGCCAAAAGGTATCCAGCATCTTCCAAACCTACATACATGCGGATATACCGATGTTCGGGGTTTTTGGGGTTAAAGTCAGCCGGTTTAAGACTGGCACATTTTGGAATTACCAGGCTTTCATGTCCGCCCCAGCTGACGGCCATCAATATATGTTTGAGATTTTCGCAAAAGCTGACTATAGCGTCTATTTGACTTGTTTTCAGCACAAAAGTGAAAAGGCCGCAAGCTCCTTTCATTTGCTTTTTGGCTAATTGGTATTGCGGGAAGGATTCGTCAAAAGGAAAAAGTATGGACTCCACTTTAGGATGCTGCTTCATATAAGCTACAACTTCAGCTGTCGTCTTCGTAATTCTATCCATTCGGGCAGGCAGCGTTCTTAATCCACGTATCAGTAACCAGGCATTGAATGGCTGGATACCGCTTCCAATATTTAAGTATTCGCTATCAAAAATCTTTTTCATCATAGCATGGCTGCCACAAAGTACACCACCGAGCGTATCACTATGCCCACCGATATATTTTGTAGCTGTCTGCATCGCTATATCAATTCCCATTTCAATTGGTTGTTGATATAACGGCGTGCAATAACTATTATCAATTAAAGTGGTGATCTTTTTGGATCTGGCTAAAACCGCCACCTCTTTGATAGGTTGTACTGCAAAATCCCAGCTATTTGGAGATTCGAGGTAATAAAAAGTAGTGTTGGTCAATGTAGCATTTTCCCAATTTTCAATTCGGGTTCCATCAATATAAGTGCAGGTAACACCAAAGCGGGGTAGTATGACATCAAACATTCTTTGTACCCAGGTATAAGGAGCTCTTACTGAAACAATATGATCCCCCGTTTTTATATTCGCAAATATGCCGGCAAAAATGGCGGCTGCACCATTATTAAATACCAAACAATCTTCGGCTCCATCTAATGCGGCTAATTTTTTTCGTAAAATATCAACGGTTGGGTTTAATCCACGGGTGTATAAATAACCTCCTGCCTGATTGCAATTGGACTCATCTTCAAATGCTTTACGCAAATCAGCTACTTTTTTAAAAGCAAAATTGCTGGTTTGGATGATGGGTGGGGCTATTGCATTGAAATAGGTTGAGCGGTCTTCACCAAGTTCATTGATTATCTGAGAAATGTCCATATCAGGAATCTGTTTTGCCATTTGTTTTTATAACCCGTACTATAAAGTATAAAACGATAAATCCACCCAGTACACCGAGCCCGATTAATGATAATTTAGTTTCGTTAATTAAGAGACTGATAGCAACAAATGAATACGCAGCCATAAAAATCAATGGTAAGAGCGGGTATAACTTCATACTATAGATTCCTGTTCCATTCAGATGGGCTGTTCGTTTTCGTATGATAAAAATACTGCCGGCAGAAAGGACCATACCAAAACAATCCAGGAAAATGGTGAAGCTGAGTAATGTGTCAAATTCTTTTGCCCAGAATACTACTATGGCTGCCAACCCGGCAAAAACCGTCAAAGCCAATGGCAATGCTCCCCGGCTATTTCTTTTTTGAAAAGCAGCCGGCAGAATCTTGTCTTCGCTCATAGCCACCATCACTCTTGGGTTGCTTAATAATAAAACATTGATATAAGCCAATACACTCAAAAATAAAAGTACCGATAAAATACGTTCAGCATTCACACCAAAAATTTTTGACGCCATGATGGCTGCAATATTTTTGCTTGTCTTCAACTCTTCAAATCCAATTACATGCACATAGGCATAATTAATAGTCAGGTATAAGGTGATAATAATAAAGATTCCCAGGAAAATTCCTCTTGGAATGTTTCTATTTGGTTTGTTTACCTCTGAACCAAAATTGATTGTTTGCTGATAACCACCGTATGTAAAGCTGACTGCTACCAATCCAATTCCAAATGCTTTGATATATTCTTTAAACCCCGGGTCAAGCGATGAAGTGATAAGGTGATTAGTACCCGCATTAGCTGAAGAAAAGAATAAAGGTGTAATTAATAATAAAATCAACCCGATCTTTATAACAGTTAAAACCGTTTGAGTTTTTGCACTTAATCTCAATCCCATCATATTCACTCCGTAAAAAATAACTATAGCGGCTAACGCAACTACAATATGAATAGTCTGAATAAATTCTTTGTCCGTTGTATTGGGTAAAATAACACCCGTAATATATTCACTTCCTACCAATGCAACGGCAGCGCCGGAAGCTGCATTACTTACCAATATGATACAATTAATTGCAAAAGCAATAGATGGGTGATACGCATAGGAGAAAACTTTATAATAGCCTCCCATTACTGGTAGCCGTGAACCGATTTCAGCGTACGTTAATGCTCCGCAAAGTGCTACCAATCCGCCGGCAATCCAGGCAATAAAAAAAATAAGGGGTGTTGGTGATGCAGCAGCTACATTGGCCGGTGTACGGAAAATTCCCATCCCAATTACGAGACTTACTACAATCATCGTAAAATCGAACAGTCCTAATCTATTCTTTGCAGTCATGCCTTGAAGATACAAAGAAAAGATTCTAACTTTATGTTCTTCTATTTTTCTTATTCTATGAAAAAAGTCTTTTATTTTTCCTTTCAACTTATTCTGGCTACTAAGGGGTTAGCACAACATCTGCCACCATTGCCAAAGGAAGAAAAACCAGATACGGCAAGAACATTGGATGAAGTTACCGTAAAAGCATTTGAGCAGAATAGAAATCAATCTTCTTCAATTTTTTCCGTTAAACAAATTGATTTCAACAATGCCGACCGTTATAATAAAACTTCCCTTGTAAACGGATTTAATTCAATTGCCGGCGTTAGAATGGAAGAACGCTCACCTGGAAGCTACCGAATCAATATAAGAGGCAGTTCACTCCGATCTCCTTTCGGTGTTCGTAATGTAAAAGTGTATTGGAACGATATTCCTGTTACTGACCCCGGAGGTAACACCTATTTCAACCAGTTTGCTTATAATAATTTTTCGACAATTGAAATCTTTAAAGGTCCTGCAGGAAGTATGTACGGAGCCGGCACCGGGGGTTTGATCCTATTAAATAATCTTGACCGCTGGCAACCCGGTACTAGTCTGGAATACCTGGCGGGTAGCTATAACCTGCAAAATATTTTTACATCGGTTAGGTTTGGGGCTAAAGAAAATAAAAATCAGCTTACATATGCGCATAACCAAACCGATGGATATCGCATTCAAAGTAGTATGAGGCGGGATAATTTATCCTGGCAATCTGTGTTGAAGTTTTCAGACAAACAACAACTTTCCGCTTCTCTTTTGTTTACAGATATGTATTATCAGACTCCTGGTGCATTGACACAAGCAGAATATATGGTTAATCCAAAATTGGCCCGGCCCGCAGGCGGTGGGTTCCCCTCCGCAGTAAATGCAAAGGCATCCATTTATCAGAAAAACATTATTGCCGGGTTTACTAATATTTATGTAATTAATCCTTCATTTAAAAACACCACCACCTTATATGGAGCATTTTCCCAAATTAAAAATGCTGCAATCCGGAATTATGAAAGAAGAAATGAACCGGGGTTCGGGGGAAGAACCTTCTTTACTTTCATCAAAAAAAAGATTGACCAGAATTTTACGGGTATACAGATGATTGCAGGAAGTGAATTTCAACAAGGTTATTTTAATACACTGGTTTCTAAAAATAAAAATGGCAATCCTGATACATTGCAAACCAACGATGATATTAATTATAGAACTTATAATTTTTTTATTCAGGGTGAAGTTTCTATAAAAGAAAGCTGGATTATCAATGCAGGTTTTAGTTTTAATATGACGAATGTTAATTTTTCCAGGCTCAACCGATACCCGGTTTTACAACAAGGCAGAAACTATCGAAATGAAATAGCACCGAGAATTTCATTAAAGAAAATCATTTCAGAAAATTTCCATTTAAAAGGAACTGTATCAAGAGGTTTTTCACCCCCCACCATCGCTGAATTGTTACCCTCAACCGGCGTGATCAGTACTGAACTTGAGGCTGAATATGGATGGAATTATGAAGTAACAGCGGGTTATGACCTCTTTCATCGTAAACTCCGGTTAGAAGCAACCGGGTTTTATTTTAAATTGAATAACGCCCTGGTTCAGCGTAGAGACATTTCTGGTGCGGATTATTTTGTTAATGCTGGTAACATAAAACAGAAAGGGGTAGAAATCACTGCTGATTTTTTAATCAGTCCGAAAAATAATTTTTTTGAAAATTACCGGATTAATGCTGCGTATACGTATAATCATTTCCGCTATGGAACTTTTATAAAGGGTCCCGATAATTTTTCGGGAAAAATAGTTCCATCGGTTCCAGGCAATACCTTATCATTACTGGTTGATATTCAATTAAAAAATGGAGCATACGTTAACAGTACCTATTATTCGGCTTCAAAGATATTTTTGAATGATGCAAACACTGCTCTTGCCAATTCGTACCAACTTCTTGGTGTGCGATTAGGATGGAAGAAAACAGTCCATAAAAAATATAAATTAAATTTCTACGCAGGAGTAGATAACCTGTTAAATGAAACATATAGCTTAGGTAATGATATTAATGCAGCGGCCAATCGATTTTATAATGCTGCTCCCCCAAGAAATTATTATGCCGGTTTATCTTTTCAATGGATCAGGCTACCCGCTAAATAAATAAACAGTTTATAATTTTATAACAGGGCAACCCAACCTGTTTTTATTTCCCAAGCGGTAAATTATCCCGATACTAATTGTCAGATAGCGGTCACCCCTATCGGCATTAGCTGCCTGGCTAAAACCATCCAGGTAATCTGTAAACAATAATCTGTAGGAATATTCACCATTTAGAAGGATTGAAGTTGAAAGGGCATATCTAAAACCGATTCCGATTGGAAAAACGGGTGTTATGGCTGGCAAAAAATGTACAGAATCAATGGCTATACGATTTGGCAGATCAGAACTACTTCCATAATAAGCAGCATTAAAATTGCTCCAATCCCTTTTTATTTTAAAAAAACTTACGCCAACACCTCCCAACAAGTAGGTAGAAAATCCCTTTCCTGTAAAATTATTACCAGCGGGATTCCAAACCAGCAATTGAGACATTTCAAGAACAGGTGTATTAAAATTAAAAGCCCTTTGTTTTCTGAATATAGGGTTCTCATATTTCGCATCATCCCCCTTCAAACCACCTATTGCCAGGTTTGTACGAAATAAAAAATAGTTGTTAATGATGATACTTCCCTGAAGATTGATACCCCCCCGAATTGTTTGAAAAGATCCTATCTTGTTTGGAGTAAGGTCTCCCAGGTAAATAAAACTACTTACTGCAGCACCAATCTCAATTCCAGCATTTTTTTTTTGCGCGGCAGATATAACGCAAGAATTTATAAAAACAAAAACTGATAGGAATATTTTCAACCTGAAATTCATGGCACTTTGTACTTTCATAAAACAACATATTCAATTGCAGCAGTAAAAAATGAGCATAGTTTTGGCGAAAACTTATAAGGCTAATATGAAAGAAAGAAGATCCTTAATTATTTAACGAATGAATTCTACCCACAGTATGTTTTTCCTGTTAAATATATATGGAATATTTTTAGCAACGATTTATTGAGGTATTGTTATAGTAACTGACTCCCAAACAATTACAACGTTTATTCTGCCCTTAAATATATAATTTAAATCCTGTTAATAACTATTCTTACCCGAAGGTTTTCTATTCCTACATTTGCACTGATTTGGTTTCCGACATAAAAATCGGGATTAAAAGGGAAGTCAGTTTAAATCTGACGCTATCCCCGTAGCTGTAATGGGCCTCCCCTGAACTTTATAGGCAACTTCATAACATTGGTTGCTATTGAATAAAGGGAAAAAGAGAAGCTTCAATCTTCGCCACTGTTTTAAACAACGGGAAGGCGTTGAAGTAAACCCTAAGCCAGAAGACCTGCCATATCAATCAAACAAATTTCAGCTTTCGGGTGAAAGGCAGAAGTGTAAAAGTCACAGGACGTTTATATTTCTATTTCTTATTTTCCGGGAGCGGTCACACAAAAAATCACTAATAATGAAAAAACAATTTTTTGTGGTGTCTGCTGTAATTCTCAGCAGTATACTACAAGCGCAAGACACCACCAGTAATTCGTTAGACGAAGTAATTCTTACGGCAAGCAAGTACCCCAAAAAACAAAGCGAAACGGGAAAGGTAGTTACTGTAATTAACCGGCAACAAATAGAAAAAAGCAGTGGCAAAACATTAAGCGAACTCCTTAACCTGGTGGCAGGTACTACAATTATTGGAGCTAATAATAACCTTGGAACAAATCTTACTACCAGTATCAGGGGTTCATCTGCCGGCAATGTGTTGATTCTTTTGGATGGTATTCCTGTAAATGATCCATCTGTTATTTCTAATTATTTTGACATAAATTTTTTAACGCTTGACCAGATAGAAAGAATTGAACTATTAAAAGGCGGTCAATCTACTTTATACGGCTCTGATGCTGTGTCGGGTGTTATTAATATTATTTCTAGGAAAGCAACAGACAAAAAAATAAATGTAAGCGGAAATTTTACCGGGGGAACTTATCATACATTGAATCAGTCTGTGGCAATAGGCGGAAAGGGAAACAATACTGACTACTCGGTAAATTATACTCACCTGAATTCTGATGGCTTCTCAGCTGCGTATGATAAAAACAATACCGGCATTTTTGATAAAGACGGCTACAATCAGCATGCTGTAAACGGACGGTTTGGGTTTAAAGCTGGTAAAAAAATAAAAGCAACTTTGTTTGGAACATACAGCAATTATAAAACAGACCTTGATGCTTCTGCTTTTACTGATGAAAGAGATTATACAGCAGAAAATAATAATAAACAGGCCGGAGCTGGTGTTGTTTATACTTTCAACAAAGGGGCTGTGCATGTAAATTATAATTACAACAGGGCGGAAAGAAATTACCTCGACGATTCATCACATAAAAGCAGTCCTTACGTCACCTTTTCAAAAAGTAATTATATTGGACGTACACACTATGCTGAGTTATATAGCAACTGGAAGCTGAATCAATGGGAGTTATTAATTGGCGGTGATTACCGTTTCAATAATACCGACCAGTCGTATTGGTCAACAGGTCCTTACGGCCCTTATGCTCCGCCGGTTTTAAATGTTGAGATGAATCAAATCAGCCCATATGCTTCGGTTATTTACAAGCATAATAATTTTAACCTGGAATTTGGCAGCCGGTTGAATATTCACTCCGAATATGGTAATAATGTAAGCTTCACATTCAACCCTTCCTATTTAATAAATAACAAGGCTAAGGTTTTCGGCAACCTTTATTCAGCATTTAAAACACCTACACTTTATCAGCTGTTTGACCAATCTGCTGGCAATGCAGAGCTTAGTCCTGAAAAAGGAATTATTGGTGAAGCCGGAGTGGAATTGTTTTCTATAAAATCATTCAAGGCAAGATTGGTAGGTTTTTACCGCAACACCAAAGATGCGATTGTATATACCTTTAATCCTTCCACTTTTGCAAGTAAATACCTGAATGCAAGCAAACAAACCAATTATGGTGCTGAACTGGAAGCTGGTTATTCAAAGGGTAAACTGAATATTACAGCCAATTATACCTATACAAATGGCAAAACAACATCAACGTATGATGGCACAGGCACAGTATTGAGCAAAGACACTTCTTATTTCAACCTATACAGAATTCCTAAACATGCAATTAACCTGAATGCAGGTATGCAGATAACAAAAGCATTGTTTGTAAGCACACGAATTCATTCGATAAGCAAAAGGGAAGAATTTATTTATGGCAGTGTTCCAGAAACATTAAAAGCTTATACAACGATAGATTTGTATGGTGAGCATAAATTTTCGCAACAGGCTAAACTATTTCTTGACCTGAAGAATATTACCAATAAACAGTATTTTGATTTTCTTGGCTACAATACCAGGAAGTTCAACTTTACTATAGGTGTAAGTTTTCAACTGTAAAATTTTGTGTTATGTGCCAGTATGAAACAAAAAAATGCCCCCGGTGCAAAACCATATTTGAATGTAAGCCTGGAAACATAACACAATGCCAGTGTCATAGTATTGTGTTGTCCTCTGAACAACGGGCTTACATTGAACAACGGTATAATGATTGCTTGTGTAAGAGCTGTTTACAATACCTTTCAGATGAGTTGAACTTATTTAAAGAGAAATATATTTTCAGATAACTACATTTGCAAAAAACTAACGGTCATGCAATTTCAATTCCAGGAGTTCCTGACACTTACTTTCACATTATTTGCGGTAATTGATATTGTAGGTTCAGTTCCCATGCTTATTTCCATGAAGGAAAAGATGGGTGGTATTAATGTATGGAAAGTAACCATCATTTCCGGTGCTCTTATGGTATTGTTTTTCTTTATTGGCAAGCCTTTTCTGAATATTCTGGGTGTTGATATAAAATCTTTTGCCGTAGCAGGTTCTATTGTCATTTTTATACTGGGACTTGAAATGGTATTGGGAATTGAATTTTTCAAATCAGAAAAAGGAGCACCTTCCGGAACGGTGGTACCTATCGCTTTTCCATTAATAGCCGGTAGCGGTACCTTAACCACTATCATGTCATTAAAAGCCACTTTTGAAAGAGCTGATAAAAATGAGTACATGATTTTATTAGCTATTTTGATCAACCTGGTTGTTATTTACCTGGTATTACGATCGTTAAACCTGATAGAAAAGGCCTTAGGTAAAGCAGGTTTACTGGCTGTGCGAAAGTTTTTTGGCGTAATTTTGCTGGCCATTGCCGTAAAAGTCTTTGCTGCAAATGTGAGTGGATTGATTAAATAATGTGAGAATATGGAAATGTGGAAGTGTGAAAATGTAGGCGTGTCCTTCATTTCCACATTTTCACACTGTCACATTTCTACATTTTTCTGGCCTCGTCGTACAATGGATAGTATAAGAGTTTCCGAAGCTCCAGATACAGGTTCGATTCCTGTCGAGGCTACTTTTCCAACATCAAACAAAACCAAAGCCGCATGAAATGCACTGTTCATGCGGCTTTCGCATTTTACACCAAAGAAGTTTATTCAAATAAAACCAATTTGGAGGTAACCTTTTCGGTAACCTCGGTTGTCACCTACCTTCGATTTCTTAAAAGCCTTACCAGTAATGAGTTTCATTGATTTTCAATAGTCAAAAACCGATGCAAAATGCATCAAAATGAAACAATATTAGGTAACCTTTTAAGTCACCACAAAATGAAAGAAAATCAATTCATGTCAATCCTCTTCTGGCTCTGGGCGCAGAAGACAGACGATTTTGGTAAAGCTCCAATCTACTGTAGAATTACCCTAAATGGAAATCGAACCCTATTTTCCACTGCAAAAAGAGTGGATCCCAATTACTGGAACTCAGCTGCAAACAAAGTAAATATCAAGTGCCCCGATGCAGTTACAATCAATGAAGACCTGGAATCAATCAAAGGCGATCTCAGAAAAGTTTATAATCAACTCTGCGCAACAAACAAACATGTCACCGGTGAAATGGTAAAGAAAGCATACACC
>JANMLJ010000501.1:0-20175 GCA_031372465.1 Chitinophagaceae bacterium
ACCTGGTCAAGGTTTACCACTCTTCTTTGCGTTGCAGAAGAAGTGGAATTTACCGGAGTAGTAGTAGAATAAATAGTCGCGTAAGTATTTCCGGTAGTAACCTCTTTTTTAGCTACTGCTTTTCCCGTTCTGGCATTAAGCGGTTGCGATTCCTGTTTACTGTCATAAATGTTTTTCACCTCTTCACCGGTGGTAATGTCAACTAACCTCACTTCCCGCCAGCTTCGGCCGCCCTTATCAGCGGCGGTAATGGCATAACCGGTTGATGACTTCGTTCTTTTGTCATTTTTTTGAGCTTGTAAGGTTGTAATAATACTTGTCATTACAAGAAGGAGTAGAATTTTTTGTTTCATCTGTTTAGTTTTTAGTTTTAATGAATTGTTCAGATGTTGACTCTGAAAATTTAATGTAAGAAAACCAATGGTTAATTTACAAGTAGTAAACAGGGCCAATTTCATGGCGTTGACTTTTAACAATATTAAACTACGACAAATTTCGTTGACAGAAAAAAAATAATGATGAAATCCGCTTTTTCAGGGTTGAATGGAGAAAATTGCTGACTTTGTCCTATATAAAAAGGACTATGTTCCAAAAATATTTTAAATTTATGAGTCAATTGCTCCGTTACCATTAAATCTGATACATGCGTCTCCTTTGTAAGTCATTAATTTTCGGGCTATTTTTTCTTGTTGGCCTGAAAAGCTACTCAATCACGATATATGAGATAACGTATGAATTTAAGAACCTGGCAGAATATCCTAAATATACAGCCATGTTGGTGCGGTATGGCAATGGCACAGGTTTTATGCGGGTTCGATATTCCAATAAAGCCAATACCGAAACTTTTGTGGTAGATATGCAGTTTAATGAAGTCGAGGGTCGTTCAAAGATTGATGGTATACCACATCTTACACTGCAATTCAAAGGAGAAAACCCTAAATACATTGTGAACGGATCAAAGCTCAAACAGGAGATATATAATCCGGATGTTTTATGGTTTAAAAAGGAAAGTACTGATATAAATTTTAAACCCTGGGGGGTTACTTCACGCAATGAAGATGGAACATTTGAGTATGGAAAAATCCTACTGTTTAAAGTGTTGAATACGGCAGACCTCACAAAGGCATTTGTCAGGAATTATTTCCTCCCTGCAGAATCATTCTATACTAATTTATTCAGCCCAGCTGCAACAAACCCTGAAAAAGTAGTAGTACAAAATTCAGGTTCTACAAATCCTGCTCCTGCAAATAGTTCTGCTTCTCCAACTAAACTCCATTTTATCCTTGTTGCAAACACAAATGATCCACGTATTGGGTATAGTGTTCAAAAAGATGTTATTAATATTACCAGCCAGATAAGAGATGTTGCTACTTTCCTTAAAATTCCATTGAATCTGGTGGAAATCAGCGGATCGAAGTTTGGAAAACCTGGTGTAGAGGCTGCGCTTACTAACCTTAAAACAGGAACCAACGACATTGTTATTTTTTACTATTCCGGACATGGTTACAGTAACGACCGGAATGCAGAAGAGGCTTATCCGCAGTTTGATCTCCGGCAGAGCCGCTTTGATGATATATTAGTTGCTACCATGAATGCTTCCGAAGTACTTAATAAGATCAAGGCAAAAAATGCCCGGCTAAATCTTGTGTTTACTGACTGTTGTAATTCCAGCCTCGGACTTTTAAAACCTGAAGGCAAAACTTTTGCATTAACTACAAAATCTTTATTGACCTGGGAGCAATCTTATTGCTTTGATCTTTTTATGAAATCAAAGGGTTCTATCATTGCTACCGCCGCCAAAAAAGGACAATATGCTTATGGAAATACAGATGTAGGAGGGTATTTTACTTCCAATCTTACTATTGCTCTTGAAAAATATATGAGCAAATTTCAAACAATTGCACCAACCTGGCAGGAAATTATTGCCGAGGCTCAAACGACTACTGTAAGCCTGAGTTTAACGAATATTTGCACTGCCAATAAAAGTTGCCGGCAGGATCCTGTATATGTAGTAGCTGTTAATAAATAAAAAAAGGCTATCTCAAAAGCAATAAAAACTAAACACAACCTGCACAAAATAAAAAAGGCAAATTACACAAAGCATTACTTTTGAATTGTTTGATCTTTGTGGCCCTTTGCGAATCCTTTGAGTTCTTTGTGGTTAAAACTACTTTTGGGACAGCTTCGTATTCCAGTTCAATAATCAGATTATTTACTGGTTGAGTCTTTTGCAGGCTCCATTTTATTGTCCATAGGTGGTGGAGGTGGAGTACCCATCATTTTCATCATTTCTGCAGGCTCCATCATTGTCCAATGCTCTACGACTTTTCCATCTTTAAATTTAGCAACTTCAACGGCTGAAGAAATATATTTTTCACCTGCCTTCATACCCATATTATCAGTTTTCAACGTACCGGAATATCGCTGCCAGGTCATCACATATTCATCATCAGCTAATTCTTTAATAATTTCAGTTTTACTGTCTGTAAAACCATCTAACATTTTTGCATACTCCGTTTTCATATTGGCAAGACCTTTTATATCACCATTCTCTCCTGAATGATCAATACAGTCTTCAGCAATAAAATCTCCCAGCTTACTCATATCTTTTGAGTCAAAACATTTGGTTATGCCATGCATAGCTTCCATGTTTTTTTTAGCAGTAGCTGACATTCCACCTGCTTCTTTTCTACTGTTACACGAAACAATAAAAAACAGGCTTACAGAAAGTAGCATTAATGGTAATTTTTTCATGTTGATTTTTATTTGATGATTAAATAGTGACAAGCTTTTGAGGGTAACATCTCATTTTCACAAAACGTAATAGTTTTCAGCGGTGGGGATGGCCAGAGAATAGTGTCTAAGGTATAAAAATTTATAATATAATAACCTTGGGAACTTAAATTTTTACCAGGTTGGGCGTCCAAAAAATATTACTTACTACCCAAACCTTAAAAACCGTAACTTTCTTTCCTTAAAACCAAACACATGCAAAAATTATATGTACTGTTAGTATCTTTTTGTTTTGTTCTTGTAGCTACTGCACAGGAAAAAATGAATATGGATGTAATCAATAAGATTAAAGAAGAAGGTACTAAGAATTCAAAAGTGATGGATATCGCTTTTCATCTGACCGATGTAAGCGGGCCCAGACTAACCACCTCTCCAGGTTTTATGCGTGCGGCTACCTGGGCCAAAGAAGAGTTGACAAAAAATGGGTTGGTAAATGCAAACATTGAATCCTGGGGTGAATTTGGCAAAGGCTGGCAACAGGAACGTTGCTACCTGGCAATGGTTTCACCTTATTATGTTCCATTAATGGCAATTCCCCGCGCATGGACTGGAAGTACACCAGGAAAAAAAATGATAACATCAGAAATAGTTTTGATTAAAGCTAAAGACACCATAGAACTAATGCAGTATTCCGGCAAGTTGAAAGGTAAAATAGTGATGGTATGGTCGCCGGTTGTACTAAAGCCATCATTTGAAGCAGATGGTAATCGATTTGCGGACAGTAGCCTGGAAAAAATGGCCATGGCAGTAAGGGCCCCTCAAAATAACCAACCTCGTCCGGCATTAGATTCTGCGCAAAGGGCCGTCATGCAGGGCAGGCAAGGTCTTCAAAGAAAATACAATGAATTCTATAACCAGGAAAAACCCGCGCTGGTACTTTCAATAAATGCAAGTGGTAATGACGGAACAATTTTTGTTAGTGGCGGTGGATCATCCGCAAAAGATGGGGTAGAAGGACCTGCAAACGTTATGCTATCGAGTGATGATTATTTACGATTACAACGTTTGGTAGATGCAGGTATCAACGTGGAGGTGGAAGCTGATGTAAAAACAAAATTTTTCACCGATGATATGAAAGGCTATAATGTAATTGCCGAAATCCCCGGATCAGATCCAACACTTAAAGATGAACTGGTCATGTTGGGAGGTCACCTCGATTCATGGCATGGAGCTACCGGAGCTACTGATAATGCAGCTGGCTGTTCGGTGATGATGGAAGCAGTAAGGATATTAAAAGCTATTGGCGTTCAACCCCGCAGGACTATACGAATTGCTTTATGGAGTGGGGAAGAGCAGGGACTCTATGGCTCCCGCAACTATGTAAAAAATCATTTTGCAGATCCTGCTAAAATGGAACTAAAACCCGAACACGCAAAAGTATCTGCCTATTATAATCTGGATAATGGAAGTGGTAAGATCAGGGGAGTTTATCTGCAAGGAAATAAAAATGCCGGACCTGTTTTTGAACAATGGCTGGCTCCTTTTAAAGATATGGGTGCCAAAACTATTACTATCAATAACACCGGAGGAACAGATCACCTTGCTTTTGATGCAGTAGGTATTCCGGGCTTTCAATTTATTCAGGATGAATTGGAATATGATACCCGTACACACCATACAAATATGGATACCTATGATCATTTAGTACCTGCAGACCTTAAACAAGCGGCAATTATTGTGGCGACTTTTGTATACAATACAGCACAGCGTGATGAAAAAATTCCAAGAAAAGATTTACCAAAACCTGTACCGACAAGAGGTTTTTAAGGCCTATACCAGATAACTATTGCGTTTTGGGTGTAGTCCCGGGCTTTTCATAAATGAAACGAACCATCGCATTTTTTTGTTCATCAGAAGTAAGATATAACTGGTAACGTTTATCACCTGCATTAATTATCATCAATGCAGTGTTGGGAGGAATGGTACCCAGGTTTTCGCCAACCATTATCACTTCTTGTTGCGGTTTGTTAAGATCAATCTTAACATTGATAGAAATAGGTTTTGCAGAAAGAAATCTATTACTTACTGCTGGCATATTATTTACATATACAGATATTGTATCACCATCAATCTGGCCATTGTCATAAAAGTCAATCTTGATTATACCAGTATCAACCCTTATCTCTTTAACCAACTCGGCTTTTCTTTTTGTAAGAGCGGGGGGTAGCTTTAATTCTGGTTTGAAAGTTGGTTTATCAAATCGGATCAATATTATGCTACCCGGGTCACAAGGTGTTTTGCCATCAGTAGCTTTGCCACTTGGTGTACTCCATCCGCCCCGGATCTGTTCTTCTGGGCCGCTGCCTTTGTGATAAGTAAGTGCATAGGTCTTAATACAGGGCACACATTCTTCTTTTAAACGGAAAGTAATGATTCCTGTTTCCTGAATGGAAATAGTATTACTGTCTTTATTATAAACACCTTCAAAATTTTCTTTGACATAATTAATGGAGTCGGAAAAATGATAGACAGTACCTACAATCCTTGTTCCTGCCACCTGTAATTGCATTTCTATATTATAAACCGGAAAACATCCCCCCGGCGCCATCACCAGTCTCCCTTTCCAGATACCATTAATATCCTGTGCTTGCCCCAGGAAGGATATAAAAAGCATGGTTAGTAGTACAATTATTCGCATCATTATTCAGGAAAAATAAATGAAAAAGTGGAAGCAACAGTAAAATATTACAGAAACGGCAATTTTTTTCAAGTTCCATTTAGAAATTGAAACGAATTAGTTACTTAAGTTTCTGGTACCTAAACCGCACAACGGCATTTTTCTGTTCAGTTGACGTTATTCGTACCTCAAAACGTTGCTCGCCTGCTTCAACTATCATCAGAGAAGTATTTGGCGGTATCCGGCCAAGATTTTCAGCTACCATGGTCAGTTCATGGTCTGTATTGTCTTCGTCAATGGTAAATTTAACCGTAAGCGGGGTAGTGGTCAATCGTTTTGACGACAACACCAATTTATTATCAAGATAAACGGAAATTGTATCATCATCAATTTCACCGTTATCATAGAGTTTTACAATAACCTCCGGGTTGAAAACTGTTAAAACCTTCATCAATTCGTTTGACCGGTTTTTAAGAACGGCCGGCTTTGGATTAATTGTTGGAGGGTTATTTTTTGCTATTGGTGAAGTTTTAATGGTTGTTTTTAAAGTATCTGTTTTTGGTTTGATAACAGGGGGGATATTTTTTACTACGGGTTTAGTCACCGGCGGATTATTTTTTACTACCGGTTTGGTAATCGGGGGTTTGTTTTTTACAACCGGTTTAGTAACGATAACAGGGTTTGTAACAGGAGTTGTAGTTGGAATTGTTTTGATTGAATCCTTTTTTACAGGGGCTTTGTTGTCGTATATTACCGGGGCTGGTTTTACTTTCCCTCTTAAAAAAGGTTCAATGTAAAAATCAGAATCAGTTACTTTTCGCAAATACACTTTTCCTCCACCACAATCTCCCCAACTATACGGATTAGGTTTGTCTTTAACCTCTGGTTTACCTAAAAAAGTTCCTTCAAGAAATTCTTCTTTTCCGGATTTTTCATAAAACAGATCATAATTCATTATACAGGCACCACTACCGTTCATATTCTTTATTTCAACTGTTTTTATCTCCCGGATTTTAAGATTTTTTGAGGATTCGTTATAGCTTCCGGTCATCGTTGCTTTTCCATAAAAGCGTACATCCAGGTAAGAATAGGAAACACCGGAAGAAAAAGTGGAAGAAGGTATATTAACCTGGAATTCTAATTTGTACTTTTCACCATCATTTGTTACAAAATATCCCCTCCAGATACCCGTAAGGTTCTGTGCCACTAAACTAAGTTGAGCAATCAATAACCAACAACCTGTTACCAGTAAACGTTTGTAGATAGTTATAAACATGACGGTGTCAAAACTACTGAATAAGTTCAAATTGATTGATTGAACTCCGGCAATAGTTTGTTAATTTTGCCACCTTAAATTATACATGGAGTCAACTATATTATGATCAACATTACATTACCGGATGGAGCAGTAAAGCAATATGAAAAAGGAACTTCTGCCCTGGATATCGCAAAATCAATTGCTGAAGGTTTGGCAAGGAAAGTATTGGCTGCTTCAATTAACGGGGAAGTATGGGATGCACTACGACCTATTCAGGAAGATGCCACTCTTAAATTACTTACCTGGAATGATACAGAGGGTAAGAATACTTTTTGGCATTCTTCGGCACATTTAATGGCGGAAGCAGTGGAACAGCTATTTCCCGGCGTTAAGTTTTGGGTGGGACCTTCCGTAGAAAACGGCTTCTACTATGATATGGACCTGGGTGATAAAAAAATGAATGAAGAAGATTTGACAGCTCTCGAGAAAAAAATGAATGAGCTGGCAAAAAAGAATAGCGAATTTCTTAGAAAAAAAATGCCGAAAGAAGAAGCTGTAAAATATTTTACGGATAAAGGCGATGAGTATAAATTGGATTTACTTAGTAATTTAAATGATGGGGAAATAACTTTTTACACACAGGGCAATTTTACTGACCTCTGCCGTGGACCTCATATTCCAAACACTTCTTTTATTAAAGCCATTAAACTTACCAGCATTGCCGGTGCATATTGGAAAGGTAATGAGAACAATAAAATGTTGACCAGGATCTATGGTGTCACCTATCCTTCACAAAAAGAGTTGGATGAATATCTGTTGATGCTGGAAGAAGCTAAGAAAAGAGATCATAGAAAATTAGGAAAGGAACTTAGCATCTTTACCATGGATGATGATGTAGGCCCGGGGCTTCCTTTGTGGATGCCTAATGGTACTATCATTATCGAAGAATTAGAAAATCTGGCAAAAGAGACAGAGCTGGAAGCTGGTTATAAAAGAGTAGTAACACCGCATATCGCCAAAGAAAGTCTATATCTCACCAGCGGACATTTGCCGTATTACCAGGACAGTATGTATCCGCCAATGGAAATGGATGGTACAAAATATTACTTAAAGGCAATGAACTGCCCGCATCATCATAAAATATTTGCAGCAGAACAAAAAAGCTATAAAGATTTGCCTTACCGGCTGGCAGAATATGGTACCTGTTACCGGTATGAACAGAGTGGAGAACTATTTGGCCTGATGAGGGTTCGATGCCTCCATATGAATGATGCACATATTTATTGTACCAAAGACCAATTCTACGATGAGTTCAAAGCTGTGAATGAAATGTACCTGAAATATTTTAAAATATTCGGTATTGATAAATATGTAATGCGGCTTTCGCTGCATGACCCGAAGAAACTCGGACAGAAATATGTGGATGAACCTGCACTCTGGATTGAAACCGAAGAATTGGTAAGGGATGTATTAATTAAAACCAACACGCCTTTTATTGAAGTGCAGGATGAAGCCGCTTTTTACGGCCCTAAAATTGATGTACAGATATGGAGTATTATCGGTCGTGAATTTACATTGGCTACCAACCAGGTAGATTTTGCGCAGGGCAGAAGATTTAAATTAGAATATACGAACCAGGAAAATAAAGCGGAAACTCCGTTGATTATTCACCGGGCACCATTGGGTACACATGAACGATTTATCGGTTTTCTTTTAGAACATTATGCCGGCAAATTTCCTCTATGGCTGGCACCTGTTCAGGTAAAAGTATTGCCCATCAGCGACAAGTTTATGGACTATGCAAAATTGGTTGCTGATAAATTAAAAAAAGCAGCTATTCGTTGTGAAGTGGACGACAGGCACGAAAAGATAGGAAAAAAGATCCGCGATACGGAGTTGATGAAAGTGCCGTATATGCTGGTAGTAGGAGAGAAAGAGGTGAACGAAAATAAAGTAGCCATCAGAAGGCATGGTAAAGGCGATGTGGGAGTGAAAGAATTAGATGAATTTATGGCGGATGCCGTAGTAGAAATAAATGAAAGAAGAGCAGAATAGGCAGTAATATTAAAAAACAAAAGGACTGTAAAGATATTATAGTGAAAAAATATTTTGTGCAGGCTTTTCGGACTTGCCTACTTTCGGACTAGATTACGTATTTTTATCAAACGCCTCAGCTCCCTGTACTGAGGACTATACTAATAAAAAATATATACTCCCAACAGGGTGGGAGTTAACTAAAAAAAATAAATGGCAGTACCACAAAAACCCGGAGGCGGGTTCAGCAGACCACCAGGCGGCGGGGGCTTTAAGCCCGGCGGTGGTGGATTTAACAAAGGCGGTTTCAGAGGCAGATTTGCCCCCCGCAAAGAAGCAGAGCATCGTATCAATCATTTTATCAGGGTACCACAAGTGCGATTGGTAGGCGAAAATGTAGAAGCTGGGATATTTGATACACAGGTTGCACTGAAAATGGCACAAGACCAGGCGCTGGACCTGGTAGAAATTTCCCCGACAGTTGATCCGCCTGTTTGTAAGATTATTGATTACAACAAATTTCTTTACGATAAGAAGAGAAAGGAAAAAGAGATGAAAGCTAAAAGCAAAGTCTCTGAAGTAAAGGAAATTAGGTTTACTCCCAATACAGATGACCATGACTTTGACTTTAAAGCAAAACATGCTGTACAGTTTTTGAAAGACGGTAATAAAGTGAAAGCCTATGTGCAGTTTAAAGGCCGCGCAATCCAGTTTCAGGACCGGGGACAATTATTATTGCTGAAATTTGCTGAACGATTGGCAGAAGTTGGAATTCTGGAAAGTATGCCTAAGATGGAAGGTCGCAGAATGTTGGCCATGTTCGCTCCTAAAGGGAAGAAAAAAGGATAATAATTAATGATAAGTGTTAACCCATCCAGCTATAAGCGGGATGGGTTTTTTTATGCTCAAAAGTTAGTTTCGTCATGAACTTGTAAGCCTTTGTACATTAATTTCCAATAAATAATGCTAATTCACTTCTTTCCGTATCTTAGGCAACTAATATTAAAATGATTTTTATGAAATTATCGTTTCCAAAGATTTGCCTTTTATCAATTGCAGTAAGTATTTCTTCTGCAATAATAGCCCAACCACCAAATGGTACCAGGCCAACAGATTCAACCCGTAGATTACCACCTGTTACCACAACAGGCCCTAAAGCTTACAAGGAAGTGATTACCGACAAAGCCGTAACACGTTCCGGTTTTTTTAAAGTGCACAAAGTGGAAGAAAAATATTTTTTTGAAATCCCGGACAAGATGCTGGGCATGGAAATCCTGGTGGTAAACAGGCTTTCCAAAACGCAGGCAGGTATGGGTTATGGCGGAGATCAGATAGGGCAGAATGTTGTTCGCTTTGAGAAAGGTCCCAACAATAAAATATTTTTACGTACGATCTCCTACGGGGTTTATGCTAAAGATTCAACCTCTTCCATGTTCACTTCCGTTAGTAATTCAAATGTGCAACCGATAGCAGCAGCTTTTGATATTAAAGCTTTTTCAAAAGACTCAACCGGAAGTGTTATCGATATTACTGATTTTATAAGTGCTGATAATGATGTATTATTTTACAGCAGTGCAGCAAAATCTGCATTAAGAATTGGATCCTTACAAGCAGATAAATCATATGTAGTAAATGTAAAACCATATCCGATTAATATTGAGATCACAACACAAAAAACATATTCCAGATCACCTGCACCTCCCGGTACTGGTGGCGCAGGACCTTCCGGTAACCTGACCGTAGAGATGAATAGTTCATTTGTACTTTTGCCGAAAGTTCCGATGCAGGCAAGGCATTTTGATGCAAGGGTAGGATATTTTACAGTAGGCTATACTGATTTTGATGCAAACCCGCAGGGTGTAAAATCAATCAGCATTGCAAAACGCTGGAGACTTGAACCTAAAGAGGAGGATATGGAGAAATATAAAAGAGGAGAATTGGTGGAACCAAAGAAGCCAATAATTTTTTACATTGACCCTGCTACACCAAAGAAATGGATTCCTTACCTGATACAAGGTGTAAATGATTGGCAGATAGCTTTTGAAAAGGCCGGATTTAAAAATGCCATAATTGGAAAAAGAGCTCCTACCAAAGAAGAGGATAGTACCTGGAGCCTGGAAGATGCCCGTAATTCTGCTATTGTTTATAAACCGTCTGATATTGCCAATGCAAGTGGGCCTAGTATTTCTGACCCAAGAAGCGGAGAAATAATGGAGAGCCATATTAACTGGTATCATAATGTAATGGAATTGATACGTAACTGGTATATGATACAGGCAGCAAACAGTGATCCCCGTGCAAGGCAAATGTTGTTTCCTGATGATTTGATGGGTGAGTTGATTCGTTTTGTGTCTTCACATGAAGTGGGCCACACCATAGGTCTTCGTCACAATTTTGGATCCAGCTCCTCTGTACCTGTTGAAAATTTACGTAACAAAGCCTGGGTAGAAGCAAATGGTCATACTCCGTCTATTATGGATTATGCCCGTTTTAATTATATTGCTCAGCCAGAAGATAATATAAGTACTGTTGGTTTGTTTCCCCGTATAGGTGATTATGATAAATGGGCAATTGAATGGGGATATAAACACTATGCTGATTACAAGAGCCCTGAGGCTGAAAAAACTTTTCTGAATCAATTGGTAATAGAAAAATTAAAAAACCACCGTTTATGGTTTGGTGATGGCGAATCAAACCAGGATGATCCCCGTTCTCAAACGGAAGATCTTAGTGATGACGCTATAAAAGCAAGTATGTATGGTATTAAAAACCTGCAGCGTATTGTTCCCCAATTGATGCAATGGACCAAAGAAGCAAATGCAGATTATGAAAATCTAAGTGATGTTTATAGTCAGATAAGCGGTCAGTTTAGCCGATATATGGGACATGTTTCCAGACATATAAGTGGCATCTATAAAACACCAAAAGTAATTGAAGAGTCAGGTGCTGTTTATGAATATGAGCCAAAAGCCAAACAAGCAGAAGCCGTAGCTTTTCTTAACCAGCAATTATTTACAACACCTTCCTGGTTGATTAATTATGACATTTTTTCCAGAACTGGTGGAAATCCAATAAGTATTATTGGTAATATTCAGGATGGAACATTGAACCGTTTATTAGGTGCAAATACACTAAACAAACTCATTCAGGCTGAAACGGCTATTGGTAATAATGCGTACAAAATAACTGATCTGATTGGCGATGTTAAAAGGGGCGTATGGACAGAACTAAGTACCAAAAAACCCATTGATGTTTATAGAAGAAATCTTCAGAAATCATATATAAGCGTTTTTAATAATCTACTAAATCCAGCACCAGTTACCATTACTTTTGGTGGAGCTGGATTTGGAGGACCGGCACCGGTGAATACAGATAAATCAGATATTAAAAGTGTGGTTAGAGCTCATCTGACTGCTTTAAAGGGTGAAATTAGTGCTGCTGCTGCAGGTATTGCAGATCCAATGAGTAAGTATCACTTGCAGGATATTTTAAAAAGGATAGATAATGCGCTGAATCCTAAAGACTAAGCATAATTTAATTTAATAATATTTTAAAGGGAAGGTTCTTCATTGAATCTTCCCTTTTTCTTTTGCGATACCTTTGCAGTGAAGCTTATCTGCCGTATCTTTGCACTCCGAAAAATCCAGCAGCTCTGAGTAGATCGAAGAGCGAAGGAGATAAAACGAAAGTTCTTTTATTAGATAGTTTGCTTGTCGGTTATTGACTCTTGGCTCCTGACTAAAGACTCCCGACTCCAGACTGTCAACTATTTCCTGAAGAGGTTCGAAAAAGGTCTCCCTGTGGAGAATGCCTCAAAGGTGTAAAATTAAATACTGGGTAATATGCCTAAAGTAAAAACAAATTCCAGTGCCAAAAAACGCTTCAAAGTGACCGGCACAGGGAAGATCATGCATCAGAAAGCTTTCAAACGTCACATCCTGACAAAGAAATCCAAGAAACGTAAACGTAACATGCGAATGGACGGCACAGTAGCCGATTCACATATGCATTTTGTAAAACGACTGTTGAGATTAAAATAAGCTACGGGTAGTGAGCTATGAGTAACGAGATCCGATAGCTATCGGATTTAACTCGAAACTCAAAACTCGGAACTTGGAACTTCACCTTATTAATAATTTAAAATAATTCAAATATGCCTCGTTCAAAAAATGCCGTGGCCTCAAAAGCCCGCCGCAAAAAAATATTAAAACAAGCCAAAGGTTTCTATGGCAAACGTAAAAATGTATTAACCGTAGCCAAGAACGTTGTAGAAAAGGGTATGACCTACATGTTTGTAGGCCGAAAATTGAAGAAAAGAGAATACCGTACTTTGTGGATTGCACGTATCAATGCAGCAGTCCGCGCTGAAGGGATGACCTATTCTGTTTTTATTAATAAATTACAACAAAAAGGTATCGAACTGGATAGAAAAGTATTGGCAGATCTTGCCATGAACAACCCGGAGACATTCAAAAGCCTTGTTGATTCAGTAAAATAAACCTCAACCCAGGTAGTTTTCGTTTTTAAAACAAACAGATATTTAAAAATCCCCCTCTCCTTATGAAGAGGGGAATTTTTTTTGAGTGCTATTCTTGGAAGTTATACCGATTATACTTCATAAATAGGCCCAATTATTGAACCACAATAGGTACATAAAATACATAGAAGTACCTATGTGTAAACCTATTGTGTTCTATCTTCCTATGTGGTAAAAGCAAAATGATTACTTGATTTTATTGAACTACCTATGAAGTATAAAAGGTATTAGAGATGATCCTTGACTGTGATTATTGGCCAAATGATTTTTTAATTTGCTCTGTAGCACAAACACCCAGCACTTTATTAAATTCATCAGCTTTTTTCTCATTGTCTTTTACCTTATTCCATGCTTCCACTTGTTTTGTAGCGCAATCTTTCTGGGCATCAGCCCGCTTGGGGTCAGCAGGGTCCATTGCATTGGCTTTCTTAGAACAATCGCATACTTCCTGTCCGATCGCAGTACCGCTCTTGCTTTTGCCGCAGGCAGCAAGGAGGGAAATGGTTAAAATAAAAAGGAATACTTTTTTCATACTTTTTATGGTTTTAATAAGTGAATAAAATACTTAATTAATCAATTCAGTCGCCAGTTTGAATTCTCTTGAAGGAAGTTTTGTCCCAATAAACAACAAATGACCCTCTTTCAAAATAATCTATAGTAATACCATCGCCTTTTAGTTTTACTTTTTTGGTTTTTTCCTGTTCCATGCCTTCAATCTCTGATTTGGTAACCGTTGAAATGGCCGCATCCTCCAATATGTCTTCTTTCCAGAATAAAATATTATCCGCACCCAGTATTATAGCAATTTGATAGGTATTCTTTTTATCATTTGTTACTAATGCCGCTATATCGGCTTTGCCATCGCCGTTATAGTCTCCTCTGGTAATGTATGGATAGTTGGGATTATCTTTTCTTTTTGGAACAATAAAATAGTCAAATGCATCTTTCATCCAGCTTGCATCTTTGTCATTGAGTACATGCCATTCAGTACCGTACTTTGCTTTCAGTATTTCATTGACGTGTTCTTCATCAGGAGCTGTATAGGTGATGGGCTTATCTTTAGCATCAGATAATGTTTTAACAGTAACAAGGGAAGATTTAGTACTATCTCTTTTTTCAGCAGTCTCCTTTGTTTTTGATGAACTTTGTCCACAGGAAATAAAAGAAACTGCTGCAATAATGATTATAAATCGCATGGCGGAAGTTTTGGTACTTGTAAGTTAATATTTTTTACCGCATAATTTCTCCAAACCTATACTTTTGTGCCAGCAAAATATTTACTGGCTTAACCCATTTGTTTTAAAATGACTAATTCATACCACGACCTTGTAAAGCAAACCTTTAATTTTCCTCAGGATGGCATTGAAGTGGAAGACGGAAATTTATATTTCAATGGCCTTGATCTGAACGCTTTGGTTGCCAAATATGGCACACCGCTGAAGTTGACATATTTGCCGAAAATCGGCATGCAGATTAAAAAGGCCAAACAAATGTTTGCTGCAGCTTTTAAAAAGCACAAATACGAAGGCAAATATTATTATTGTTATTGTACCAAGAGTTCACATTTTAGCTTTGTGGTGGAAGAAGCCCTGAAAAGCGAAATCCACCTGGAAACTTCTTACGCCTATGATATTGAGATCATCAAGAAACTGTACGCCAAAAAGAAAATCAACAAAGATATTCATATCATCTGCAATGGGTTTAAACAGAAAGGGTATACCCGAAGAATTGCTTATTTACTCAATTCCGGGTTTAGCAATGTAATACCCATACTTGATAATAAGGAAGAATTAAAAGACTATGCAACCTCGGTGAAAGTGCCTTTTAAATTAGGTATCCGGGTAGCCGCAGAGGAAGAACCTAATTTCCCTTTTTATACCTCAAGACTGGGTTTCCGGGCAAAAGACATTCTGGAATTTTATGTAGACAGGATAGAAGGTTATGAAAGCAAATTTCAATTGAAGATGCTGCATATTTTTCTGAATAAAGGTATTAAAGATGATATTTATTATTGGAGTGAGCTGAACAAGGTGATCAATTTGTATTGCCAGCTTAAGAAAATTTGCCCGGAACTGGATTCTATAAATATTGGTGGTGGTTTTCCCATCAAACACTCACTCGGTTTTGAATACGACTACCAGTTCATGATAAATGAAATTGTACGAAACATTAAGACTGCCTGTAAGAAAGCTAAAGTGCCGATGCCGAATATCTTTACGGAGTTTGGCAGTTATACCGTAGGAGAAAGCATGGCGCATATCTATAGTGTGATTGCAGAAAAAGTACAGAATGACAGGGAAACCTGGTACATGATTGATTCTTCTTTTATTACTACCTTACCAGACACCTGGGGTATTGGTGAAAAATTTCTAATGCTTCCGGTGAATAAATGGGACCAGGATTATCAACGGGTTGTGCTTGGTGGCATTACCTGTGACAGTCATGATTACTATGATTCAGAAGAACATATTAACGAAGTTTTTCTTCCAAAAACGAATAATGATAAACAACCGTTATATGTTGGCTTTTTCCATACCGGTGCTTACCAGGACCAGATTAGCGGCTATGGCGGAATTAAGCATTGCCTGATTCCTTCACCAAAGCATGTTATTGTAGGTTATGATAAGAATGGCAAACTGGTTGATTGGTTATATGCAAAACAACAGACTGCACAGAGTATGCTAAAGATTTTAGGTTATAAGTAAGAATTAAAATCCCGCTAAAACATAAAAAGCCTTCTTGTCGCAAGAAGGCTTTTACGGTTAGAAAATTATTAACTACTAATTTTTAATTATTAATTGTATTCACCCTCTGTTATATCGCTTCCACTGATCGTATTCCCATTGGCTATAACTAACTCTTTTTAAATAAGATTTATCAAGAAAGAAACGATTGTCATAACCTTTCCAGTAAAGTAATCCCTGCTGATTTCGATGATAATATCTTCCGTCAGCATAACGGTTCATCACAAATCCAGGGGTAGGAGAGATGATTAGAGAAACAGATCTGTACGTACGGGGATTTTGAGGCGCAGGAATGTTGCTGACTCGCCGGTCTTTTTTTTCTCTCTCTTTTGTAGCCCAGACTCTGCTGGGTTTACAACTTATCATAGTTGCAGTGATGGTAATAATTAAAAGGGCAGAAAGAAGTTGCATTCGTTTCATAGCGTACTATTTAGGGTTAAAAAAAAGTTTGATAATTGATAGTTTATTTTAAAAAACCAGGTTCATCATTTACTGTTCTGACTCTCTTACTTTTTTTGTCCTTATTTCACCCGGAATTATATTTTTGGCCACCGGTTCAGTTTCTACTGGTAAAGCTTTTGCCATTGAGCCATTTACAATAATTGTTTTAGTCGGTCCGCTTTTGGCGCTTGAATCTATTACCAGGGGATTAGCAGGAAATACTTTTGCCAGTTTATCCAACGCGATGGATTTAGTGTCAACTTCTCTTCCCATAATTATATCCGTTGTTACCCAGTCTTTGGTATCTGTCCCTGCACTGTCTAATTGAAGAAACCGTTTGGCTATTTGTTGGCTGTCTTTCATTACCGGGATCCTGGGTGCAAATAGCTTACTGCTGTATTCTTTACTCGCGGCGCAACTTGCAGCTATAGCCACTATCATCATTAAAACAACCGCTTGTACCATTCTTGCTGTCTGCATATGTATAAATTTTACTTTTGAAGAATTAGAACTATACTTTTAAGTCCATTGTTGTAATAAAATAGTAACGCATTTATTATTCAATTCATTTGCCAGAAAATCTTAAAATCAGTAAACATGAAATACTTTTTCATAGTCTTAACAGTAATGATAGTTAGTAATGATGTTAAAGCACAAACCGCCGAAGACTCGGTGAAGGCTGTTATCAACAGGATGTTCACAGGTATGAAAACTGCAAATGCTCCTTTGGTAAAAAGTTGCTTTGCAGATAGCATGGTTTTGCAAACCATCACAAGAAATAAGGAAGGCATTTTATTAGTAAAAAATGATGATCCTGCAGGGTTTATTGATTTTATTAGTAAAGAGTCAGCTGGTAATGCGGACGAGAGAATAGTTTTTGATGTAGTAAAAGCAGATGGTCCACTGGCTATAGCCTGGACACCTTATAATTTTTATTATAAAGGCCAGTTTAGTCATTGTGGTGTTAATTCATTTCAATTGGTCCGTTTTAATGGAGAATGGAAGATCCAGTATCTTATAGATACAAGAAGGAAGCAGGGTTGTGTTCAATAGTGATTGGTGAATAGTGAATAGTGAATGAGTCTGTTATTCTAAGGACTCTAATTGCTCTTTAAGAAAGCTTTGTTCTTTAGGGTTCTAAAGCTCCTCCTTGTGAGGGGTTTGGGGAGGCTTTAAAAAGAAACCCCTCGTAGAAACGAAGGGTGTAAACCAAAACCAACTGCTTATGAGAAACTTTTCGAATATTTTTAATTAATAACAATTTCTGTAGGTGATACTTTGACTACTTCTTTCTTAGGAAGGTTTAATCTCATTATACCATTGATGTAAGAAGCTGTTATCTTAGTTGCATCAATTTTTTCATCAATTGTGAAAGATCTCTTAAAAGAACCGTAACTGTACTCCTTGCGAATAAGTTTATCTTTCGCGGCAAAGCCGGAGCTATCTTTTTTAATTTCTTCTTTATTCTCCACTGAAATGGTCAGTAGTTGCTGATCAAGATTTATTTTAAAATCTGTTTTTTCAAATCCTGGAGCCACTACGTCTAATTGATAACTGCCATCTGTTTCTTTGACGTTGACCGGTACAAACCCCTTTCTTTCAGTTTTGTTAAAATCATTTTTAAATAAAGCGGGAAGTTCTGTAAAAAGATCATCAACAAAAGTGTTGAAGCTTCCTTCAAAAGGCTTACTGGTAAAATTTACGTTTGTCATGATTGTTTAGTTTTATTTATTTAATAAATTAGATTCGACAAGTATTTGTCAAACGATATACCACCCCTGTTTTTCTGCTTTTTTTCGCCACTTATGGCATGAATTCAAAAAAATAAAAGACAGAATTTCCGAAAAGAGGAATTTTTGCTGCCATTGTTTCTTATTATAATCAACACTCACTTCACCATAAAGTTTTTCTTTACTTTTGTAGTTCAATAAAAAAATGACACATGTATCCTGAAGAAATAGTTATACCGATGAAAGAAGAGTTGACGGAAAATGGATTTGCTGAAATGATCTCTTCTTCGGAAGTTGAAGCACAACTTGCAAAAGAAGGTACTACTTTAGTTATGATCAATTCAGTTTGTGGATGCTCAGCCGGTACTGCAAGACCTGGTGTATTAATGGCTGTTGCCAACGCTACACAAAAGCCTACTTACCTGGCAACCAGTTTTGCTGGTTTTGATATTGAAGCTATAAAAACTTTGCGTCAGCATTTAATGCCTTACCCACCTTCTTCTCCTGCAATTGCTTTATTTAAGAATGGACAATTAGTTCATTTCATCGAACGCCACCAGATTGAAGGAAGACCAGCTCAAATGATTGCTCAAAACCTGATCGGCGCATTTGACCAACATTGCAATTAGGAAATAGCTACGAGTTGTTAGCTACGAGTTTCGAGCCACGTCAAAGAATTGAGTTACGAGTTTCGAGTTTCGAGACACGTCAAAGTAGTGAGTTTTGAGCTACGAGTTTCGAGTCACGTCAAAGTTGTGAGTTACGAGTTTCGAACCCATAAATTTTGTTTTTGCATACAGCACGCAAAAACTAGAAACTCTAAACCCGAAACTCGAAACTCTTAACTGGACACTTTCTTTAGTATATTCGCTTTTCTTAATTAACAACATGTATCCCAACTTATATTATGCCTTTAAGGACCTTTTTGGTGTAGAGTGGAAGTTTCTTCGTTTTGTTAACTCCTTTGGTTTTTTTGTCGCTATTGCTTTTATTATTTCAGCAATAGTTCTGGCCAATGAATTGCGCCGTAAAAGCAAACAAGGTCTTTTTCAACCAACGGAAATGGAAGTAATGGTGGGCCAACCGGCTACTTTACTCGACTTAGCCCTTAATTTTCTACTGGGTTTTTTGTTAGGGTTTAAAATTGTAGCCTTGTTTATAATGGACAGTTCTGCAACAGAAGACCCGCAAGCTTTTATTTTTTCTTCATTGGGAAGCTGGCCGGCAGGTATTGCCCTTGGTCTTTTATTTGCCGGTTTAAAATGGTGGGAAAAAAACAAACAGAAATTAGCAAAGCCAGAAAAAAGAATTGTAAGGATCTGGCCGCAGGACAGAGTTGGGGAAATAACCATCTTGGCACTTGTTTTTGGTTTATTGGGCGCCAAACTATTTGACATATTCGAAAACTGGGGTGATTTTTTACAACATCCGTCTGATTATATTTTTTCGGCAAAAGGTCTAACCTTTTATGGAGGGTTAATATGTGCGGGTCTGGCAATATGGTGGTATGCCAGAAAACATAAAATCGGCTTCTGGCATCTGAATGATACAATGGCGCCTACCATGATGCTTGCCTATTCTCTTGGTCGTATAGGTTGCCAGGTATCAGGCGATGGAGACTGGGGAATTGAGAATATCAACCCAAAACCATTTAGTTGGCTCCCGGATTGGATGTGGTCTTATACTTATCCACATAATGTAAATGAAGTAGGGGTGAAAATTGCTGGCTGTACTGACTCTAAGTTCTGTAATGAACTACCGGTAGGGGTTTATCCAACTTCTTTTTATGAAATAGTCCTTTGTTTTATCCTTTTCCTGGTAATTTGGTCAGTAAGGAAAAAATTTAAAGTACCAGGCACACTTTTCGGTTTATACCTGATATTCAATGGACTAGAGCGATTTTTTATCGAAAAGATAAGGGTCAACTCACGCCTGGATATCTTTGGGCTTCATCCAACACAGGCGGAAATAATATCAAGTTTGCTATTCCTGACAGGCGTTGCAATTTGGATTATCCTGGC
>JANMLJ010000512.1:0-1987 GCA_031372465.1 Chitinophagaceae bacterium
CTGAAAGTTTTGCTGCCAATGATACAGAGACAGTTGTATTTGTAATGGTGAATGATAAATTAGCTGGCTACATAGCTTTGTCGGATGAAATAAGGCCCGAATCTGCCGAAGCAATAAAAACATTAAAAGAAAACAAAGTCAAATCAATTCTATTAACCGGCGATAATAATAAAGTGGCAAAAGCTGTTAGTACAACTTTAGGGCTGGATAGTTTTTATGCAGAAGTATTGCCCGACCAAAAATTAGATAAAATAAAAGAGCTGCAAACCAATGGAGAATTTGTAGCTATGACGGGTGATGGTGTAAATGATGCACCTGCATTGGCACAGGCAGACATTGGAATAGCCGTGGGCAGTGGCAGTGATATAGCGGCAGAAACCGCCGGGATTATTTTGGTAAACAGTAATCCACGGGATATTGTAAACCTGATTTTGTTTGGTAAAGCCACTTATAAAAAGATGATTCAAAATTTAATTTGGGCCACTGGTTATAACGTTGTGGCTCTGCCTTTGGCAGCAGGTGTGTTGTATAAGCAGGGAGTTTTGTTAAGCCCTGCAATGGGTGCAGTTTTAATGACGGTGAGTACAATTGTAGTTGCCATTAATGCAAGTCTGTTAAAAGTAAAAAAATAATAGTATAAATCAGGAGATAGAAAGCTGATTAAACTAACCAATGAATAAAGCGTATAAAATATTAATTGTTTTTATAATAGGAATTGTAAGCTGTAAAGGAAAATTAAATAATCTGCCGGCTACATCCGATAAGTTTGACATGGGTAAGCTACAATTGACTGATTTGAGCGGCAAATCTATAGATTTGCAACCTTATCTTGGAAAGACTGTGTTCATTAATTTCTGGGCTACCTGGTGTAAACCTTGTATCCAAGAAATGCCTTCAATTCAAAAAGCACAGGAAATTTTGAAAAATGAAAAAATTGTTTTTTTATTTGCTTCCGATGAATCCGCCGAACAAATTGTTGATTTTAAAAGCCAGTATAGCTATAACTTTAATTATGTGAGCGTTCAAAATATGCCGGAATTAAATATTATGGCTTTGCCAACAACTTTTATATTCAATCCGGCAGGTAAACTTGTTTTCAATGAATCGGGTTCCCGGCAATGGGACGACAAGAATAGTATTGATTTAATCCAAAGCATAATACAATCAAAATGAAAAAACTACTTACTGCTTTACTGCTTATGGTTGCAATAATATCTTGCAAAAATAATGACAAACAAACGGGAAAAAATACAGTAGCGGAAGTAAAACGGCTCACTTCGCCTGCAGCAGACTCCTGTGCGGAGCCTTATTTATTTACCGATAAAAATGAATTGGTTTATTTGTCATGGATCGAAAAAAAAGGAAAAGAAAACTTCCTCAAATTTTCCACATGGGTGAATGATAAATGGACAACACCGATCCTTATCAGTTCCGGAAAAAATTGGTTCGTCAATTGGGCTGATTATCCTTTATTATCCGCTGATGGTGGCGGTCACCTGATTGCACATTTTCTGGAGAAAAGTGATACGGCGAAATTTACGTATGATGTAAAACTGATTTCATCAGCCGATAGCGGCAAATCATGGAGCCATTCAAAAGTTTTACATGACGATGGGAAAAAAGCTGAACATGGTTTTGTATCTATGATTCCCTATAAAGATCAGTTTTTTGTATCCTGGCTTGATGGTAGAAAGACTGCACAGGAAGGCGATGCTTCTTCCCATACAGGTCACCATGGTGAAATGACCGTTAGGGCTGCTCTGCTCAACAAAGACGGATCAAAATCAAATGACTGGGAATTGGATGGCCGGGTTTGTGATTGTTGCCAGACAACAGCGGCTATCACAGATAACGGGCCTATCGTTGTTTACCGCGATCGTTCTTCCGATGAAATCAGGGATATGTCTATTGTTCGTTTTGTAGATGGAAAATGGACGACAAGAATAGTATTGATTTAATCCAAAGCATAATACAATCAAAATGAAAA
>JANMLJ010000522.1:0-5326 GCA_031372465.1 Chitinophagaceae bacterium
CTGGACGATCATCTTCGGGCTTATTCTCTCCTTCTTCCTTACACTGATCATGGTACCGAGTATGTACCTGATAGCCGAACGGTTAAAAAGGCCGATGCAAAGTTTTTACGGGACCAAATTCATTGCCTTGTTAGGGTTTGCCGGTCCGTTCTTTTTCATCTTTGTTGGTATTATGTTTTTAGTAAGAAGAATACAAGGAAAGAAAGTGTGGTTAGGGAAAATAAAACAAGTGGTAAAGGAAGCCTGATAATAGCAGAACTATGTTAGGTTGATGTAATACCAATATGATTTATTAAACAGCCCAATACATTTCACGCAAAGAATACGCAAAGAAAAGGCGGCGCAAAGAATACATAAGACTAATTATTATTTCACTTTGATATTAAAAGAAAATGAGCCTGGTTCAAAAATTAAGTGGATTGCCTTCGACAAACTCCCTCGATTTGAGTTGGGGGAGATCGGGTAACGAACTTTTGACGCAGGCTCATTTTTATTTTTTGCTTTCCGGGATAATAATAAAAAAATTACAAAGACAATTTATAGCTCTCTTACCCAAATATTACGAAAGCTGATTGGTTCACTTGGATCACCATGATCTTGTAGTTTAATTGGCGAAGGCCCATGCTTTTTATAGGTTGGCGATCCGATATACATGGTTGATCCTTTTACTTCCACGTTGTTTTGTACCAATACACCATTATGAATAGCTGTTACTCTTGCCGGTGTTTTCAAACTGCCGTCATCATTAAAACGTGGAGCGGTCCAGATAATATCATAGGTCTGCCATTCACCCGGTTTTTTACAGGCATTGGCTAATGGTATATGTTGTTTGTAAATGCTGGCTGTTTGACCGTTCACATAGGTTGTATTGTTATAACAATCCAATACCTGTATTTCATAACCACCATTGCCGGAACCCGGTGCAGCAAGAAATATACCGCTATTGCCGCGTGCCTGACCGCTGCCACTGATATTTTTGGGGATACGCCATTCAATATGTAACTGGTAATCTGTAAATAAACGATTGGTTTGGATATCACCTGTACCTTTTTTTACGGTGATAATTCCTTTCGATACTGTCCATCCTGCTGCGGTCGCTGTGTCTTTGGCAGATCTCCATTCAGTCAGTTTTTTACCATCAAATAAAATAATTGCATCAGAAGGCGCATCACTGTTTGATGAACCCGGGGTTACAATTTTAGGAATGGGTGTCCACCGTTCCGTTGCTTTAGGGTCATCTTTTTGTTGGGCAAATGATACAGTGGATAGCAAACTGCCGATAAAAATACCAACCCAGATTTTATTACTCATAAAAGAATGTTTAGTGTAAAATAAAGAATTAATAGTAAATCATGAACTACTCCACCAAATCAATGTAATTGGTGTACTAGTACAATAACTGGTTCAATAAAAAAGCCACTCCGTTTTAATACGGAATGGCTTTTCAAATTTATTACATCAAAACTTAAAATCCTTTCTTCTCTATTTTTTTATCACCTGCAATATTTTCGCTTTATTACCTACTAATAAAATATTCATTTTATCAGGGTTTATCATTTTTTTCGCTACTCCATCAATTTAGTTTTTTTGTCATCGATTTCAGGATCTTTTGCCGCATTGTAACCCCGGAAAGTTTGAAAATAGAGTTAACCAAATAGTTCAACTATCACATCTTCCTTAGTCTTATTAAAATGAGTGGCTATATCAACAAGTATGGCAGATAAAGTTCCAATTTTGATGGGATCATGATTAGGAATCGTAATATGGTGCTGACCATTTTTTTCTGTACTCAATCTAATTTGACTGCCCGACTGCCTGGTAATTGAATATCCATAAAGCTTTAATGATTTTATTAAAGTTCCGCCACTGATATCCCTTGGCATTTTCATGCAGCAATAACTTCTTCTCTTACAATGTGTAAACGGATGATTCTTTTTTTGTTATCATCAAAATGACAGCGTACAGCATCTTTTACAGCTATGCGTAAATCTTCTATGGTTTCAGCCTCAGTATAAATAGAAACACCAAGTCCTTTGGCAATAAGACCGCCCTCATCGCTTTCTTCAACCATAAAAATTATTTCTTCCATGCGTTATATATTTATACGAATGTAACAAATCTTTACTTCGCTACAAGGCTAAAAATATTTCTTAATCGATGAGGTCATCCAAGGCGTCATTTAATTCATAACTTTTCTGATGTCCGGAGAAAAGTTGTCAGCGTAAAATTAACTTAAAAAAAGCTGTCCCAAAAGTCAATTCAAGAATAAATGCCGGTAAGGCGGTAAGTATTAAAATTCAACTACTATTTTCTTCCCGACTTCCCGGCAATATTTAACTTTTAAGCCATTTAAATGCATTCAATATCAAAAAATTAAAATCCTTTCTTCTCTATTTTCTTTCCATCTGCATCCAGCTCAATGATTTCATAGCCTAATTTTTTCACACCAGGCAATATTTTCGCTTTATCACCCACTAATAAAATATTCATTTTATCAGGGCTTAGCATTTTCTTGGCTACTGCATTTATTTCTTTTTTGGTAAGGTTGGCCAATATTTTATTTTGCTGATCTACATAGTTGGCCGGTAAATTATAATCAAGGATACGACCAATAAAGCCAGCTTTTTGAAAACCTGTTTCATAGAGCAATGCATCCCGTTGACCTAATGAGTTTTTCATAAAACTCAATTCGGTATCGGTGATACCATTTTCACTATAGTTTTTCAATTCTTTCATTACTTCTACCAGGGCGCTATCCGTAGCATCAGCACGTATGCCAGAGCTAAATTCAAAATCACCGGTATATTCATCTGCCGTAAAAGAGCTGCGGGCACCATAGGTCCAGCCTTTATCTTCCCGGAGATTTAAATTTAACCGGCTGTTAAAATCTCCACCCAGTCCATAATTCATCAATCTTGATTTATAATAATCACCGGTGGCATCATATTTTAAACCAGTGGCATAGCCTACCCGGAATTGTGATTGTGCGGCTTTCGGAATATCCACCATATACACTTTTGATTTATCAATAACGGATGCCAACCCATTTACTTTTGGCAGCTCAAGCTTTTTGTTGGGAAGTTTATTCAGAAAGGCAAGTTTAGGTAATACTTCCTCCTGCTTCACATCACCAACTATTACCACTTTAACTCCCTGTGAAGTCATGTAGTTGTTGAAATAATTCTCAACATCCTTCAATTTCAAATTCCCGATGGTATATTCAGTTCCGTCTTCACTCATACTCAGGATACTGTTGGGGCCATAATTCATTTTTGCAAAGACCATGTCAGCTACAGCGGCTGGATCGGCTTTGGTTTGTTTAAAGCCCTGCAATCGTTGTTTTTGAATACGACTGAAAGCAGCATCCGTGAATTTTGGATTAAACATTCTTTCCTGGACTAACTCCATCGTCTTATCCAGGTTTTTCTTCAGGGTTTGAATGTTAAACGATATTCCATCGAAATTACTTCCCACCGAAACATTACTTCCCAACTTTTGTAATTCAACACCCATTTGTTCAGCTGAATAATTTTTGGTGTCTTCATTCATCATACTGCTAAACATACTGGCCAAACCAATTTTTGCCGTATCATTTGCCTGTAATAAGTGACCACCAGGAACAGTTATTGTAATAGTAACTGTTGGAATCTCATTGGTCTCCGAGCCAATCATTTTTACACCATTCGGCATATCTTTTCTCCAAAACTTCGGCACTTTTACTGTTGGGTTAGCTCCGTTACCTGGTATTTTGGTACGGTCAAAATTATCTTTTGCCTTTGTATATTTTAATCCTGCATAACCATAATCAGGAGCGTTGTAAATAGAAGAGTCGATCTTGAAATTATCAGCTGCTGCGATCATTTTTTCCTGGCCTTTTGGTAATACACTCAGGAAGATTGCTTTTTTCCCTTTGATATACTCTTTATAAACCCGCATTACGTCTTCTTTAGTAACAGCCTGGTACATTTTAATTAAGTCGGCTATTTTATTTGGATTACCGGTAAAAGTCTGGAAGGCTGCCAATTGAGAAACTTTACCTGCGACACTTTGCAGGCCATTAATTTGTTGCGCTTCAATACCACCTTTAAATTTGGCAATATCTTCATCGGTAACACCTCTTGCTTCAAATGAATCCAATGAATTACGGAAAAGAGAATCTATAACTGCTAATGATTTTCCAGGGGAAGGGATGACCTGAAAACTCATTTCACCCGCCAGCTCAGATAACTGACTTGATCCACTTGCCTGAAGAGCTAATTGTTTTTTAACCAATTGCTGATATAATACAGAATTTTTTCCCTGACCTAAAACTTGTGCCAGGCAGGACAAGGCACCCATATCTTTATGATAATTTGGTACAGTGGGGTAACCTACTATTAATAAGGGCAGTTTTGCATAATTGTCAACATAAGAAACATAGCGGTCATTTGTTATAATAACCTGTGGCACTACTACCGGTTTTACATCCGGGCCACGTGGAATAACACCAAAATATTTTTCTACCAACTTTATTACCTCCGAAGGCTTTACATCACCACCTATAGTTACCGTAGCATTATTAGGTCCATACCATCTTAAAAAGAAATTTTTCAGATCATTTACATTGCCGCGGTTCAGATCTTCTACATAACCAATGGTGAGCCAGGAGTAAGGATGTCCATACGGATAAGTATTTCTGGATGCCGTTTCACCCGCAAGACCGTAAGGACGGTTATCATAATTCTGTCCTCTTTCATTTTTTACGGTGGAGCGTTGTATCTCGAATTTCTTTTGGGTTACTGCATCCAAAAGAAAACCCATGCGGTCAGCTTCCAGCCAGAGCATTTTTTCTAACTGATTGCTGGGCACCGTTTCATAATAATTGGTACGGTCACGATTGGTACTTCCGTTCAATGTACCACCAGCATCTGATACAATTTTAAAATGCTGCTCATCAGCCACGTTATCACTTCCCTGGAACATCATGTGTTCAAAAAAGTGTGCAAAACCAGATTTGCCAATTTCTTCCCGGGCAGAGCCCACATGATAGGTTACATCCACATGTACTACCGGATCGCTATGATCTTCATGTACAATAAGTGTGAGACCGTTTGGTAATACATACTTTTCATAAGGGATAACAATATCGTTTCCCTGTTTGGTGATCTTTTCCACCAACTTTGTCTGACCATTTACACCAGCAAAAAGCGTGATGGTAAAGGCAACAAGCAATAACAATCTTTGTTTCATACTAATTTATTTTTTGATGTGACACTGGCCTATGTGAAGGCGGGACAAAGTAAGGGAATCTGTTCATTAATATCGCACCATTTATCATTTTTGACAC
>JANMLJ010000562.1:0-9000 GCA_031372465.1 Chitinophagaceae bacterium
TAACCGGAATATGTTTACAACAACGTTGTATATCCTGCTAAATTTGTACCATGGAATGGCTTTTTTCCCTTGATAATATCAACAAGGTTGCAAAAGAATGCTGGCAGGCAGCAAATGGCAAAACTGTTTTTGCCTTTCATGGACAAATGGGCGCCGGTAAAACCACTTTCATTCATGCATTGTGTACTATAAAAGAAGTAAAGGATATTGTTGGCAGCCCTACTTTTTCTATCATTAATGAATACCAGTTTATTTGTGAGGGTACAAAAAAAGCGTTGTTTCATATTGACCTTTATCGGCTGAAAGATGAAGAAGAAGCTATACGGGCAGGGGTAGAAGACGTTTTATACAGCGGGAATACCTGCCTGGTAGAATGGCCGGAAAAAGTACCGGCAATTTTTCCTGATACTACTGTTCATATCTATATAGAACTGGTAGATGACAAAACAAGACGGCTCAAAATCGCGAATTTTTAGGTACATTTGAATTAATCGAAACGCTGTTTACTTATTAATAACTGAGTAAATAGCAACGAACAACCAGTAAGCAGCAAATGAGCCAGCAAAAACCAAGAATAAGTACTTCTTTCAGTTACGAAACATTAGAAGAAACACTTGATATTAAACCCCGCGCCGAGGGTATGATGATTGGCATACCTAAAGAAATTGCTTTCCAGGAGAACAGGATCGCCCTCACCCCTGATGCAGTAAGTGTATTGATAAGTAATGGACACCAGGTAATGATTGAACACAATGCCGGTGAAGCATCTCATTTCAGGGATAAAGATTATATGGAAGCCGGTGCAAAAATCGTTTACGACAGGGAAAGTATTTTTAAAGCGCCCTTATTGGTAAAGAGTGCGCCGGTAATTGATGAAGATTTGCCCTTACTCCAGTTAAATCAAATCATTATTTCGCCTATTCACCTTTCTATTTTGAAAGCTGAAATACTGGAGAAGATGATGGAGAAAAAAATAACCGCCATTTCTTTTGAGAACCTGAAAGATGACAGTGATTCTTATCCTATCGTCCGGAGTATGAGTGAAATTGCCGGTAGTGCAGTAATGCTTATAGCAGCACAATATCTCGGTTCGGCCAACCATGGTAAAGGAGTATTACTCGGTGGTATCTCCGGTATTGCCCCTACAAAAGTTATCATCATCGGCGCAGGAATAGTAGGTGAGTATGCGGCAAGAGCAGCCCTTGCATTGGGAGCTTCAGTAAAAGTTTTTGATAACAGTGTTTACCGGTTAAAAAGATTGCAGAATAATATTGGTCATCGTTTATGGACTTCTGTAATAGAACCACGGATGCTGGCAAAGCAATTAAAAACCTGTGAAGTAGCTGTAGGAGCTTTGGGTTCTGAAACCGGTAGAACACCGATGGTAGTAACGGAAGAAATGGTAAGCAATATGCGGCCCGGTGCAGTTATTATCGATGTAAGTATTGACCGGGGTGGATGTTTTGAAAGTTCTGAAATCACATCTCATGAACATCCCATCTTTATGAAATATGGTGTGATACATTATTGTGTTCCCAATATTCCATCTGGTTTTTCCCGCACCGCTTCACAAGCTATCAGTAATGTACTTATGCCCTTATTGCTGGAAGCAGGAGAGGAGGGTGGATTTGAAAAATTAGTCTGGCATAAACTACATCTCCGTAGTGGTATCTATTTATTCAAAGGAGCATTGACTAATTTCTATCTAAGCCAGCGATTTGATTTAAAATATACCGATTTGAATTTACTGATTGCCAGTCAGCGATAAGTTTCGGATCATGCATACATCGTTCTCCCTTTTTTTAGAAAAATTCAGAAGGATTACTTCCGCTAAAGGCTATATGCCTGAAATAGACGGCTTACGCTTTATTGCTATCTGCTGGGTGGTAGTGCTGATGCACCTGCCCAATATTATTGACACCAATTTGTATAACAATCAACTGATCAGCAATTCATTTATTGCTAAAATGGTATTGGAAGGCGGAAATGGTGTTTCCTTCTTTTTTATGATCAGCGGATTTATTCTGGCTCTTCCCTTCTTAAAGGAAAAATTGTACCAGGGAAAAAAAGTATCCATTAAAAAATATTATCTGCGTCGGTTAACCCGGCTGGAACCACCCTATATCGCGGCATTACTGATTGCATTTATAATGCTGGTTTTTATACTGAAAAAATTTACATTTTCTGAATTATCAGCAAATTTTTTCGCCTCTCTTTTTTATGTACATAATATTATTTATGATAATCATTCAAAAGTGCTGGGTGTAGCCTGGTCCCTGGAAGTAGAAGCACAGTTTTATATACTGGCGCCTTTTCTTTCTTACGTTTTTTTGATAAAGGCAACTTTATTCAGAAGGTTTCTTCTTGTTTTACTGGCGGTAATCAGCTTTACAAAACATTTCTATGCGATGTGGGAACCATCTTCTCCCTTTATCGATTTTGCGTGCTATTTTCTGATAGGTATGTTACTGGCAGACCTTTATTGCAGTAAATGGAAATTGGTGAATAACAGCCGCTTTTGCAAATGGGCGGGTATAATAATCTTTATTGGCCTTCATTTTATTTTCTCTGTTGATTTTATCGGACTTTATTTTTTTAAAAGAACCTTGCTGGCAGTATTTTTTTATATCGGCATTACAAACAACTGGTGGAAAAAATTATTAAGTGTTCAATGGATATCAATAATCGGGGGCATGTGTTATTCTATCTATTTATTACATATGATGATCATGTCTGCCGTTACAAAAGTGCTGGTTAAAATGCCCATAGATAATAAATTACCTGGCTTTTTTATTTATGGAAGTATAATTCTTATAGTGGTGCTGCTGGTCAGTATGCTCTTTTACCGGTTTATCGAACAACCCTGTATGCGAAGAGATTGGTATAAGAATATTTTTAAAAAGAAAATGTCAACCGGAGTAGAAAATTAATTATTTATAATCACTGATATTGATTTTCAGTTGGCAGAATTTATACTCCACTTCATCATTACTACTCACCACTACCAGCCTGTTTTTACAGTATTCATTAATCAGCGAATCATATAATTCAATACCTGCCTTATCCAGGTTAGTACAGGGTTCATCCAATAAAACAATCGCTGTATCAGAAAAGACACATTGCGCCAGCTTCACCCGTTGTTTCATCCCTGATGAATAAAAACGTATTTGTTTATTCACTGCTTTCTCCAGACCAATAGCAATGATTATTGAATCAGTAGTTACACCCGGTAAAAAAGGTTTAAACCCTTTATGAAAATCTAAAAACTCCCGGATGGTCATTTCTTCCACCACTTCTAAATAAGGTGCACAAATAGAAACCTGCTGATAAATGTGATCGGTTGAAATAATTGTTGATTGCTTCCTGACTCCCTCCTTTTCCGCCGCGGCGGATACGGAGGGTTTATCCTCCGAAGCTTCAGCGTAGGAGGGCAAGCCCGACCCGATTGCTATAGGGTCAGAACTCGGAACTCCAAACTCGGAACTCGGAACTCTAAACTCAACAACTCCTTCATTTATATACATCCCACCACTCAATGCCTGCAACAACGTACTCTTTCCCGATCCATTTGGACCGGTGATGGCATATGATTGTCCTGCTTCAAATGTATAGTTTAAATGACGGAATATCCAGTCACGGTTAAACCGCTTTCCGGCATCAGATAGGCAGATCGTCATCGTTATTGCCTTTGGTAAAACGTTTAATGATACCTCTTCCACTTTCCCGGATAAAAGTTACTATTTCATCCCTTTCATCACTGGCAGGCATTTCTTCTTCAATATATTCTATCGCCTGGCTGGTGTTCATACCTTTATTATAAAGTATACGGTATATGTCAAGTATGTGGTTGATACGATCAATGCTAAACCCCCGTCTTTTTAAACCTACAGAATTTACGCCTGCATAACTTAATGGATTGCGTGCTGCCTTAATATATGGAGGCACATCTTTGGTTACCAGGGATCCGCCTGCAACAAAACTATGCGAACCTATTTTTACAAACTGGTGAACTGCACACATACCGGCCAGAATTACCCATTCACCAATTGTTACATGCCCCGCCACCTGTGTGTTATTACTTACAATACAATTATCACCAACAAGGCAGTCATGCGCGAAATGGGAATAGGCCATGATCAGACAGTTTTTGCCGATCACTGTTTTTTCCCTGTCGGCTGTTCCCCTGTTTACAGTTACAAATTCACGGATTGTTGTATTGTCTCCAATAACCACGGTAGAGTATTCACCATGAAACTTCAGGTCTTGCGGTATGGCAGCGATTACCGCGCCGGGGAAAATGCGGCAGTTCTTACCAATTCTAGCCCCTTCCATAATAGTTACGTTCGAACCTACCCAGGTACCCTCACCAATTTCTACGTCCTGGTGAATAACCGAAAAAGGATCGACCTTAACATTGGTTGCCAGCTTGGCATCGGGATGAATATACGTAAGAGGATGTATCATATTGTTGCTTAAAAAATAGAGGTTGTCTCAAAAGTAGTTTTAACCACAAAGAACTCAAAGGATTCGCAAAGGGCCACAAAGATCAAACAATTCAATAGTAACGCTTTGTGTACTTTGTCTTTTTTATTTTGTGCACTTTGTGTTTAGTTTTTATTGCTTTTGAGACAGCCTCACTAGCCTGATTGCTAACAGGCAGGCAAAGTTAACAGATACAGCTAAAAATGGAAGTTTTTTTAGCGATAGATTGTTAAAAGTCAGATTGAAAGTCCGATAATCAAAGTTACAACATTAAAATTGGTGGAAAATTTGTAAATTTGTTGTTGACAATGCATAATCCCCCGGACATATTAGCCCTGGCTTATAAACAAAACCTGATGCAGGATCAATTGGTATTGCTACAGGAAAGAGAGCAACAGATCCCCGGTTCTGTAAATTATACGATCAATCGTTATAACCGCAATTCGAAATGGAATATTGAAGACACGGGTATGATGGTGTATCACTATGCAAAATCTGCGCCCAAAGAAAATTACCTCGAGTTACGGTTTTGCGTTAGTGGCAATGTGTATTGCCGTAAAAAAGATACAGAATGTGATCTCTGCCAGTTCAGTGCCTCAAAAACCTGTATGGAAAGAGTGGACAGCGTGGATGTGGTGAGTTTTAAATTTTCACCGGCTCATCTAAGCCAGTTTGTAAAACCAAGAAAAGGTAATGCAGTACTTACCGATGATATCATGAGTTTTAAACACCGTTCTTCTTTTACAAAGATCCTACCCCTTTGTGGAAAAACAAGAATGGTACTGGAAGGTGTCTTGAATCATACGTTTAGTGACAGTCTCGAAAATATTTACATCAATGCACAAACCCAGATGTTATTATTATACAGCCTCGACTGTATGCTGGGTGAAAAAGAAATTGATGTAGTGAATTGTAAGTTCCTTGCCAATGAACTCGACAGGGAAAAAATTATAAAAGCAAGAGAGATCCTTATACAACATATCGGTGAACCTATCACCATAAAGGAACTTAGCCGTAAGGTTGCCATTAATGAATGCTACCTTAAAAAAGGGTTTAAAGAATTATTCGGCACTACGGTATTTGATTTTTACCAAAGCCAGCGGATGGAACATGCCAAATATCTTTTGTATGAAAAAGGATTAAGCGTAACAGAAGTTTCTATGTTGCTGGGCTACTCTTCTATTTCTCACTTCTCTACAGCCTTTAAAAAACATACCGGGTTGAAGCCTTGTGAGCTTTTGCTGAGATAAGAAACCCTGTCCCTAAAGGGAACTTAGATTTATTATTCTTTCTTTTTGCAGTATTTCTAAAAGCAATTTTTTTTTCATTCTCCTGATTCTTTTCAATGTAGAATGGCTTGCAAGACTATATTGAATAATCTTTTTCCTTTGGCGATAAATAAGGAATAAAATAACTCATTGACCTAGGTTCCCCTTTAGGGGACAGGGGCAAACGTCTTCTTCAATCCCGGATCGGTCATTATAATATAATCACCCAGGTTGCTGAATTTATCCCAATCGGGATTAACAAAAGAACTATCACTGAAACTACTGATGTTCATGATTTTCAATCCGGCTTTTCTTTTTTGTAATTGTTCGGCAGTACCCAGCTTTTCATCACAATGAAATCGGCCGACCATATGAAATATTTTTTCTTCTTTATGTTTGCGCCAGTACTTATAAATACTATAACTCATTCCGGCATCCCAGAGACTTTGACTGTAAAAAATACGGGCATTGCCGGTGCCGGGGCTGCCTCCACTCATAAACTCCATAAACTTTTCGCGGTACTTACCGCTGGAAGTATCATAGGGCAATGGAGGTAAAAAACGTTTGGATGATTTGGGAAGACTATCTAATGATTTCATGCCCTTTCTGCTTACCATATTTACATAACGCCGTGGCGGATTGGCAGCAATAACTCCCAGTTTATTTTGTTTGGCCCATTCTACAGCAGGTTTATAATCTTTATAATTTGTCCAGGCTCTTCCTTCTTTTATCATCCGGTCTTCGCTGATAAAACCATCCAGGTATTCATTCAATACCAACTGGCAATCAGTTTCAAACATTTCCATACTCAGCGCAAGTTTATTGCCATATTGCTGGTGCAATGCTTTAAATATGCTTGCTTCTAAATAATGTCCCGCACTGTCATTATGCTCTTCCCCAAAAAAGATAACATTGGCATCGGTGCACCCTGCGGCTAATTGGTCAACAGTAATTAGCTGTTTCGCTTTTACATCATAAATCTTAAAATGTTTTTCAATACCTGCTTGAGAAATGCACATATTATATAAAAATAAAGTGGCTGCCAGCAGTAGTACTTTCATCGGTTAATTTTTTATTTTAATCTGTTGCAAAACTAAAGGATTGCCGTCATGGAAAGGGTGATCTGTCGTTTCGTTAATAAATGTATCTTTTTTCTGCTATTATTAAAATTCTCCCGATAATTTTGCAACGCATGAAAATTGTTGGCTTCTTACTGGCTTTCTATCTTATCCTGCTATCAGCAATACCTTGCTGTGCTTTTGATAATTGCGCGGATGATAAAGCAGATTTATCTGCCGTATCAGAACAGACTGCCAATCATCAGGAAAAAGAGGATGATTGCAACAACTGCTCTCCTTTCTTTAATTGTGCAGGATGTGCTACCGCCACTATCTCTTTTGAACCGGTGTCGTTTGAAATTTTTCCAATAAATACTTCTTCCGTTTATACAGGCTATCTGCAATCAGCAATTTCAACAGTTGAATACGATTTCTGGCAACCACCAAAATTAGGTTGATGACCTTTTCAGAAAGCGATTTTTTTACGAATATCAACCAATTAATAAATGAACAAGATATATTTAACTATTGGGGTACTTTTATATACCTCAGTCATTTTCGCACAAAACAGTTTTAAAGCAGTTGTCAAATGTGCGCATCATAAAGAACCGCTGGCCGGTGCTACGGTTGCTATTCCTTCATTGAATAAAATGGCAGTCGCCGATAGCAATGGAACAGTGGTTATAAATAATATTCCATCCGGCAAACAGCTGGTCAAAATTACTTATGTCGGCAGGCCAGATATGGAAAAAGAATTTTTATTTCCCTTATCAAATGAGTCTGCTATCGATATTTTTTTGGAAGAAGAAGCAGAAGAAGAGGAAGAAGTGATCATTCAATCCACCCGAAGCTCCCGGACAATACAGGATATTCCTACCAGAGTAGAATTCATTGCAGGAGAAGAACTGGATGAAAAAGCTAATATGAAACCGGGCGATATAAGAATGGTATTGAACGAAAGTACGGGCATACAAACACAACAAACTTCTGCCACTTCTGCCAATGCATCCATCCGCATACAAGGTTTAGATGGCAGATATACTCAAACATTGAAAGATGGCTTTCCACTATTTGCAGGTTTTAGTGGTGGATTAGGCTTATTACAAACTCCTCCGCTGGACCTTAAACAATTTGAAGTGATAAAAGGATCCGCTTCTACTTTATACGGCGGCGGTGCAATTGCAGGGTTAGTAAATTTAATTTCAAAAACACCAAAGGAGGAAAAAGAACTTAAATTTAATATTGACCTCACTTCAGCAGGCGGATTAAATACCAGCGGTTTTTTTGGAAAGAAATTTGGCAAAACAGGACTTACCCTTTTTGCATCACGTAATAGCAATGCGGCTTACGATCCCGCAGATATTGGCTTATCCGCCATTCCCAAATTTGAACGGTATACCCTCAACCCAAAACTGTTTGTATACTTTACTCCCAACACCACCATGACAGTCGGTATCAACATCACCACAGAAAAAAGAACCGGTGGGGATATGAATTTTATTAAGGGAACTAATCCATCCGGTTTTTATGAATTAAATAATACGGACCGGTATAGTACACAGTTTAGTATCGAACATCATTTTGGCAAATGCAGTCATTTTACGTTTAAAAATAGCCTCAACCGTTTTCAACGGGCTATTACTTCTCCAGGTTATGGATTTAATGGCACACAAAACGGAACTTTCACGGAAGCTACGTATGCCTATCATGGCGATAAATCAGAATGGATCACCGGGCTGAACCTGCTGACTGATGATTTTAAAGAAACAAAACTGACGGCTACGCCTTTAAGAAACTATACACAACTAACGGTTGGTGCATTTGTGCAGAATACGTTGAAAGTAAATAATAAATTTAGTCTGGAAACCGGGTTGCGCGGTGATTATGTAAAATACTATGGTTTTGCTTTTTTACCAAGGGTCTCAGCGTTGTTCAAATTCTCACCGAAATTATCTTCCCGTATCGGCGGTGGTTTGGGGTATAAAACACCCACCATTTTCGCCGAAGAAAGTGAAAGGTTGCAATATAAAAATGTTTTGCCGGTAGATGATAATGTAAATAAAATGGAACGCAGCTATGGGGTGAATGCAGATATCAATTACAAAACAAAAATGGCAGATGGAGATGTAAACTTCAGCATCAATCATCTTTTCTTTTATACCCGTATTACCGACCCTTTGCTGTTACAACCA
>JANMLJ010000588.1:0-11539 GCA_031372465.1 Chitinophagaceae bacterium
ATATCACAACAACTGTGCGGGAAATCCGTTTGCCGTGTATTTCCGAAGCAGTTGTATCAGCTTTGATTTGCAGTAATACTTATGGAAAAGAAATTGTACGAAGTAGTGCAACGGTGGGAGAAATACTTTTATCCAAATACAAAGCTTTATAAAATGGCTGATGTATTTTTTTTGACGGCGCCAAATAAATTGAGCTGTAGAAATAAATGTATGGGTGTACTGATTGCTATACCTTACCAGGTTCTCAATTCATCACCATCTCTCTGGCATTTTCTATGGCTGCAGCGGTAGGTTTTTCTCCACTAAGCATTTTGGCAATATTGGTTATTCTTTCTTCAATAGATAACCTCCGGATATTTGTTTTCACGGCATCCTTTACTATTTCTTTATAAACAAAGAAGTGAGCATCTGCTTTTCCGGCAATCTGTGGTTGATGAGTAATGCAAATAACTTGCCGCTGTACTGCCAGGTCTTTAAGAATGAGGCCCACTTGTCTTGCCGCTTCTCCGGATACCCCGGTATCGATTTCATCAAATATCAGTGTGGGCAAATCAATAGATTGTGCTACCAGTGATTTGATACAAAGCATTAAACGACTTAGTTCACCACCGCTGGCTACTTTACGTACGGGCTGAAACAATGTGCTTTTACCATCCTTTGCACCAGCTCCGGCAGGTATGTTAGCATTAAAAAGAAATTCGATCGAATCACTCCCGGAAAAAGTTAATGGTGCTTCTTTAATATCAACTTTTAATTTTGCCGTAGGCATTCCAACCTGCAGGAGCAGTTTATTTACTTTTTCTTCGAAAGGTTTTATTTGTTTACGGCGGTTTTCTGCCAACCTGCCGGCTAATTGTGACGACAGCGAGTGCATCTTCGTCAATTCCTTTTCTTTCTGCCGGATGGACTCATCAATATCTAATACAGCTTTTAGTTTTTCTTCCAGTTGTTTTTTTAATGTAATTAATTCATTGGTTGACTTAGCACCGTGTTTTTTTTGCAATTTATAACCTGCAGATAGCCGCTCATTCAATTGCTCAATTTTTTGTGGGTTATAGTTAAAATCATTGCTGATGTCATCTACTTCATTGGCTATATCCTGTAATTCTATTTGTGCTGACTGAAACCTTTGCAGCAAGGAAGGCAGGGCAGGATGTGTAGAAGAATACATATTCAGTTGATTCAACAGTGCTTTTAATTGTTGAACCAAAGGTGTTTCGCCCTCTTTTAATTCAACAAAGACTTTGCCAAGAGCAGCTTTTATGTCTTCTGAATTAATAAGTATTTTCAATTCAATATCAATTTCTTCCAATTCATTTTCTTTAAAGTCAGCTTCATTCAATTCTGTAAATTGAAAAAGATTGTAGTCCGCTTCTTTATCAAATTGTTGTTTAAGTTCTTTTAGTGCTTCTGTTTCTTTTTTTGCCTGTTGCCATTGCCGGAAGAGAAGTTGGTACTCGTCTAATAAAGACGTATGCCCGGCTAATGCATCCAGTACATCCAACTGAAAATTGGTTTCCCCTATCTCTAATGTATCAAATTGCTGATGAAGGTCAACCAGTAAGCTGCTCAGTTGGTTAAGTTGTGAAAGAGCAACAGGTGTATCATTAATAAAAGCTCTTGACTTTCCGTTGGTTCCGATTTCCCGCCTGATTACCAATTCATCATTGGTATCAAAATCATTATCCAGTAAAAAATTTCTGGTCCTTTTTTTATCGGCGGCATCAAATACGCCTTCAACAATACATTTTTTTTCCTTATTGACAAGAGAAGCTGAGTCTGCTCTTTCTCCAAGTATCAGCCCAAGTGCTCCCACTATGATTGATTTACCTGCCCCGGTTTCTCCGGTTATAACATTAAGTTTACCGGAGAAATCAATTTCCAGTTCATCAATGATGGCATAGTTTTTTATGGAAAGTCTTGTCAGCATTTTCAAAAGCAAATTAGGTTTTTGTGCCGAATGTTCGACATAAGTTAAAGTAAATTTTAATTATGCTGAAAGGGAATTTTCTTCCTCTGCAGGTGTAAAATTCTCTCCAATTCTTAAATGGCAAATAATAACCTGCAAGCAAATCAACAATCATTATCCGCCTGTGCCATTTCAATAGTTATTAAACACGATAATTGACCGGGCACTCCATCGGATAAACTAGCAACTACTTTTTTCTACCTGCAAGAACCTGATGAGCTGGGCAAAAAAATAACCGCCAAAGGCAGTTATTAAATGACATTATCTATTTAGCCTTTATTTTATTTCAACAAAACAGCACTATGCAATTCTTCATCAGCCAGTATACGGCCGCAATTCTCACAGATCATTACTTTCTTATGTTGTTTTATTTCGCTTTGCTTTTGCGGTGGAATTGCATTAAAACATCCTCCACAGGCATCCCTTTCTACTGAAACAACCGCCAGTCCATTACGATAGCTTTTGCGGATCTTCTCATAACTAGCCAGCAAGCGGGCATCAACATGTACCCTTGCCTCACCAGCCAATTTATTAAAATGCTTTTCTTCCTTTTCGTTGGTAGTTATTATTTTTTCCAGTTCACTTTTCTTCGTTGCAAGTACACCTTCTTTTACGGCTACATTCTTTTTTGCTTTTTCCAGCGCTACGGCTTTCTCCGCTATTTCTTCTGTAGCATCTTTAATATGTTTTTCCGCCAGTTTCACTTCCAGTTGCTGCATCTCGGTTTCCTTATTGATAGCTTCAAATTCCCGGTTGTTTTTGACGTTGCTGCTTTGCTTATCATATTTTTTTATCAATGCTTCAGCTTCTTTGATAGCTTCTTTGCGTTGCTCAATGAATTCTGTTACACCGTTTATTTCTTCTTCAATACGGGTCTGGCGGGCATGCAACCCGGTAATTTCATCTTCCAGGTCGGCAACTTCCATAGGAAGTTCACCTTTCAGTATTTGGATTTCATCCAGCTTACTTTCAATTTTCTGAAGGGTAACAAGTGAAGTCAATTTTTCTTCAACGGAAAATTCTTTTACATGTGCCATAATAAAATTTAAAGTTTGATGTATGCCTGACCGGCAGACAGGTTTATTATTGGAGGTTTGCTAAAAACCATAAGTCGATTCATCTTTACAAAAAATAGTTAACGGGGTTGGTGTTCACCGTTGTTTTAAGGACGGCAAAGGTAGGGAATTTTTGCTCTAAAATTTCTTGTAGCAGGTTGATGGTGAACTGTTCGCTTTCATAATGGCCAATATCAGCAATAAGCATCCGGCTATTGGCTTCGAAAAACTCATGATATTTGATATCGGCAGTTATATAAGCATCAGCTCCTGCAGCTAAGGCTTTGGAAATCAGGAAACTTCCGGCTCCACCACAAAGAGCGACCCTTTTTACCTGTTTATTTAAAAGGACCGTGTGTCGTACTACCGGCACCTTAAAAATTTGCTGAAGATTCGTCAAAAACTGCTTTTCATCTACCACTTCGCTTAGTTCTCCGATTACCCCTGAACCAATTTCCTGGTGAGTATTTGCCAGTGTAATGAAATCATAGGCTACTTCCTCGTAAGGATGAGCAATTTTTAAAGCTGCTACAATGCTTGATTCCAAAAATGCGGGGAGGATGACTTCGATCCTGATTTCTTTTTCCTGATGTTGCCGGCCTTGTACTCCAACAAAAGGTGTAGTTCCTTCGCCGGCTTTAAAAGTTCCTATACCTTCCGTATTAAAACTGCATTCCGAGTATTGGCTGATCTGCCCGCCACCAGCGTTGAAAATGGCATTACGAACCTGTTCTGCCTGATCGATGGGTGCAAAAGTGAAAAGCTTTTTTAGTGTTCCGCTTTTTTGGGCCAAAATGGAAATGTTTTTCAGCCCTATCATTTCTGCCATTTTCCCGTTAACCCCTTGTAGTACATTGTCAAGATTAGTATGAATAGCATAAATAGCGATATCATTTTTAATAGCAGTAATGATTGTTTTCTCTACATAATTCTTACCGTTTATTTTTTTCAAGCCTCCAAAAATGATGGGATGATGTGCAACAACCAGGTTACATTTTTTGGAAATCGCTTCTTTTATTACATCTTCGGTAGCATCCAGGGAGCAAATAATGCCCGTACATACCCAATCAGCATCACCGGCAATTAAACCGGCATTATCATATTGTTCCTGCAGGGATAAATGAGCCTGGGATTCAAGAAAAGAAACTATTTCTTTTATTTTCATACATTAAAGATACAAGGAGATCACAAATTCAGGCATTCATCAAATTTCTGCACATCTCTAATTCAACATGTGCTAAAAACAATCTTGGTGGTTTCAAAATCTTTTGTATCTTTTCTCTTTCTCTGCCAATTGGCAGTCACTTTTCCCACCCTCTGGATAGCTTCCATTATCCAACTAATAATTTAAAAAGGCTATTATGATCAAGCGAACTATGGGTCGTTCATTGCTTACGTTACTTGTAATTACTGGTTTGGCGGGAACTATCAACGACAGTTCAGTTTCAAAAAAGGAAAGAAAATTTGGCATCAATATGTTGAAGGACACCAGAGATGATGCTATCAGTACTGCAAAAGGATTATCCGAAAGACAACTTAATTATAAAACAAGTTCTGAAAGATGGTCAGTAAAAGAATGCTTATATCATATTGCCGCTGCAGAAAAATTATTGTGGAGTTTATTTGAGGGCACTATGAAATTACCGGCAAATCCTGAAAAACGTGCTGATATAAAATTATCTGATGAAGAAGTTGTAAAAATGGTAGAAGATAGATCCAAAAAAGCCCAGGCACCAGAACCAATACAACCTAAAAATACCGGCTTTACATCTTTGGAAGCGGCATTGGAGGATTTTAAGAAAAACCGGGGAGATCATATTAAATACCTGAAAAACTCAACCGAGGATTTAAGAAATCATGTAGTACAGTTACCGGTTGGATATATTGATTGTTACCAATTACTGTTATTTATTGCTGCCCATAGCAACAGGCATACACAACAAATAAATGAAGTGAAAGCTGATTCCGGCTTTCCTGTAAAATAGTTTTCAACGGTTGAAAAACCTGGGCCCCGTTGTTCCCGTAAGAACTCCGGGGCTTTTAGTTTTTTAAAATCCCTTACGGGTGATTGTTTTTTCTATCAGTAGCATTTTACCATCTACCGTCATTCCCTCCACCACAATTTTATAACTCTTTGTTCTGTCATTGTTATAAAAAGTAACAGGTATTTTAGGGTTAATATTATTTACGAGTATATCTGGTCGCCAATCCAATGTGATCCGGTTATCTGCCTTTGACCTTGCTGATTTATCAACTGCATAATCAGGCGTATAAAATTCTCTGACAACAGAATAGCCTTTATACTTTACTATTGCAGCTGCATACCGCATTACATCATTCATATCAGCTCCTTTTTTTGTATAAATGGCCAACACTCCACCCGGAGCATTGCCGGCAGAAGCTACTAAAGTGCTGAATACTTTTACCATTGCGATCTGATTTCCTGGGATAGTGGATATTACTGCTGCATCAGTTTCAATCTCATCGAGGTATAATGTCATAGGGATATTGCCCATTGAACTGATAGAAGCCGCCTGTCTGTAATAAATGAAATAATCTGGACCATCGTTTTGAATCTGTAAGCCCGGGACTCTTGATTGCAGAAAATCAAAAATATTCTGGTAAGGATCAGCATCCTTAGTATTTACCAGATCAATAATTTTATTACCGTCACCTGCAAATGCTCCCCTGGCATATTTTTCTTCCAATTCTGCAATCGGGCTTTTTCTTACTGCTTTTATAGTTACTCCTTCCAGCATTAAGCCACTGGCTTTTTGTATAGATTCATAGTCAAAAGCCAATTGGGGATGGCTGTTTTGGAAATGATCAGCAGAACGGAATAGAATTTTTTCTACCCTGGGTAAAATAAATGTTTTGTTCAAAGAATCAGCCGACATATTAACATCAATGTACTGGCTTTTTTTTCCTCTTATGTCACTGAATAAGACTCTTGATTTGCCAAAGAACAGCATCGAATCAAGCCGGAAGTTTCCCTGCTTATCGGTAGTGGTCATTTGAACTCTGCGGGTAGAATCTTCTGTGATCAGCATTAATAAAATTGGTTTCTCCTGCAATGGCTTTTTAGTATCCCGAAGTGTTATTTTGCCAGAGAGTGTTACAAATGACTGGTCATTGAAAAATTTGGATTGTGTTGTTTTTTGTGCCAGTTCTGTCCATCTAAATCTTCTCCAGCCATTGGTCATCATCAGCAGGTCGAGTGCAGTTTTTACCGAATCGTTATCAGCTACAAAGTAATACGCAGGGTTATGAATATAACCTTTCAGGTCAGCTGTAAGTAATAGAGAAGAAAAAATGTTTTCTTCTCTTTCTGGTAGCAGGTTATAGGCAGGGTCAACTATGGAAAGAGAAAAACTTCCCCGAACCGTGTCTTTTAGTTGTATGGAAAACCGGTTTCTCCCCTTTTCATTAAAATTGATCGTATCTGCAATCAGTTCTCCCCGCTGTATGTATTCTTTATTATCAACAAAGCATAATCGTTCTGCCAGTGGCTGATTATCCTTATTAAAAAAAGTTATTTGTAAAATACCTGAATGCAGATTCCGGGTATTGATTACACCCTGTATTTCTTCCTGTGTATTTTTAAACTCCTGCTTAAACACAACATGATGTTGCATTTGACCGATCATATAGGCTACCAGAAAAGCCGGATCTTTTTTCCGTTGCTTTAATTCAAAGAAATTTCCCTGTGGATGTGGTATCACAGTAAGGGATATTCCTTTGTCAGTAGAAACGGGTAAATAATTTTTTTTAGCGGAAGCATCTTCATCAGCAACTGCATAATATTGTTGATTGGAAGCAGGTGTCAATTCAAACATACCCATGCCATCATGATAGCTGCTGAATGTAGTGACCTGTTCATTTTTTTCGTTGAATATTTTCCCTTTTACCAAGGCTGGCAGCCCATACTCATTCGTGGCTTTAAAAGCAATGGTATTTGTAAAACCATTCACCAGGTTACCGCCCTCGGGAAAAAATTCAAGCCTCAACAATTTATCTTTTGGCACTTCTATTGCCTTCGTCTTTTTCCCATAAATAAAAATGCTGCGTTTAAAAATAAATCCGGGATCCTGGTTAAGCATTGTGGGTGAAAAAGCCCGAATCTGATATGAACCGCTAACTAATGAATCAGGCAGGTCAATATACCCGTTTGCAACACCCAGCAAAACTGGCGTAATTGCCCGGCTTACAATCACCCCTGTATCGATTGTCAATTCTACATAAAGAGTAGTACTAATAGTGTCGGGCAGGTAATCGGAAGAAAGGTACGCTTTGAAAAAAGCAGTTTCTCCGGCAATATAATTGTCCCGGTCGAAGTGCAGGTACACTTTTTCAATGGGAGATGTTGACGACCAGTTTCCCAATAATTTTTCTGGTTGCTGCGCTTCTGCTATTACGCATATAAAAAAAGTTATAAATACGATCAGGATTTTTCCTTTCTTATAATAACCCATATACTTAAAGTTAATGGATTATGACAAATACTGAATTTAGTTAAAATGTTAAATCACCCAGATTTGCTGCAATTGTAATCTAAAAGATTACAAATTCCGTACATTATCTTGCAAAAAATGATATAAAAGCTTAATTTTGAGCTAACGCTAATAAAATGTCTATGAAAAAAATAGCCGCTTTTCTTCTATTAATTATGCTGATCGGGGCAAGTTGCAAAAAACCAGCAAAAATAATAGAAGAACAGAAAGACTTAATATTCCAAATATTGACTGACGGACTTTGGTCTGTCACACTTTTAACGGTCAACACAACAGACTATACAGCAGACTTTGGAGGCTATCGATTTAAATTCTATGATGATAAATCAGTGGATGCCACTTTTAATACTGTATTTGTTAATAAAGGAACCTGGGATGCAAGTACAACTACTATGACTACAACCTCTAATTTTGCCGGAGCTACACAACCCTTAAGCCTTATGAATGGAACCTGGAAAATTGACCGCAGTGGGTCCCGTTTTGTAGAAGCTACGCAAACTAATGGTACCGAGGTAAAAAAATTAAAGATGTACAGAGAATAAAACAGCCCTACTATAGTTGAGCTGGCTGTTTACTTTATTACTTAAGCAATTACCTTAAATCACCCTACTCTTTTTCCAGCCGGAACAAATTGTTGTTATAACCTTTGCTATTATACCTTAAGTCTTTTTATCTCTTTTCATCATTTCCTGTACAAATTACTATCAGCCTGCGCTCCCATTATTTAATCCGGTAATAAGTTATTGATGCCGGTAATATTTATGCTGCTACAAAATTATTTTTCTTTTGTTTCAAACAATCCTTTCCAAACTAATGCCGCTGCAATGCCACCGGTAATCGGAGCAGCAATAAAGAGCCATAATTGTGACAATGCCTTACCCTGCGCAAATATAGCCGGGCCAAAACTACGGGCAGGATTAACTGAAGTACCTGTAACAGGTATTGCAACGAGGTGAATTAACACCAGGGTAAGCCCTATTGCAAGACCGGCCATAGTACCATTTCCCCACTTAGACGTAGTTGCAAAAATTACGAATAGAAATAAAAAAGTTAAAACAGCCTCGGTGACAAAAGCAGATGTCATATTATATCCACCAAGATAACCTTCACCCCATCCGTTGGACCCCAACGCCCATTCTTCCATTTTAAAACCTGGTGCTCCTTTTAATATTACATATAACACGCCTGCAGCTAACGTAGCACCTATCATTTGACCAATGATATAATTGATTGCATCCCCCGTTTTTATTTTTCCGGCTACCAACATAGATATGGTAATAGCAGGATTAATATGACATCCTGTTATTCCCCCAATTGCATATGCCATAGCCACAACAGCCAGTCCGAAAGCCAATGAAATTCCAAGAAGACCTATTCCGGCCGGTCCGCTTGGCGAAATGCCCGATATTACAGCAGCACCGCAACCAAAAAGTACCAATGCGAATGTTCCGATTAACTCTGCCAATAGTTTCTTCATAAAAAAAAATTAAATATTAAAAAATAAACAGAACCATTTAAGCTGTTATTTGTTTGATTTAACTAATGTACGGATATTTAAATTTTAAACAATTCAAAAAATAAACCATGGCCCCGGCAATTGGACAATCAGCACCAGATTTTACTTTATTCGATAGTGGAAAAAAAGAAGTAACTCTTTCTTCGTTGAAAGGCCAACCTGTATTATTATTATTTTTCCCTTTGGCTTTTACCAGTGTATGCACTAAGGAATTATGCGCTGTAAGGGACAATATCAATATGTATAATAATTTAAATGTAACGGTATTTGGAATTTCTGTCGATGCATTACAAACATTAGCGAAATTCAAAGAAGACCAAAAATTGAATTTTACTTTATTGAGTGATTTCAACAAAGAAGCTTCCCGAGCTTATGATTCGATTTATGAGCTATTCGGTTTTAATATGAAAGGTGTTTCAAAACGTTCTGCTTTTTTAATCGATAAGGAAGGAATAATTCGTTATGCAGAAGTGCTGGATAATGCCGGTGAAGTGCCAAATTTTGAGGCAATTCAGCAAGCCATGGCTTCATTAATCTAAGTTTTCGTTAAATATTTTCAAAAAATCAATTTTAAATTATTGATTTTGAGTCATTTATATATAAATCGTAGTTTTACGTTGCGGCGATAAAAAAAATGGCTTACTTTTCGAATAATAAAAGTAAATTTGTTTCGTTGAGGCGAATTCTACCCATATTATCCATTATTCTGTTGATAGCCACTACGTCGTATGGGCAATCGGCAAGAACTATACCTGCTACGGTAACAGCCGACAGGATTGTAAAGTATTATCCTAACCCAGCCACTACTGTTATTACATTTGATCTGCAAAATAATTTTCAAAAAGGAATGTCTATTCAGATTTATAGTTTCCTTGGCAAGAAGATGCATGAAATTCCGAATGCACCACAAAAATCAATAGTTGATCTTTCTGATTTTTACCGCGGGCTGTATATGTATCACCTGATAGATGCAACCGGCAAAGTCATTGAATCCGGAAAATTTCAAGTCACTAAGTAATTTCTTATTAATTTATTTTTCTTACTCAATCTGAATGATCAGGAATTTGAGGTACTGGGTATTATCCATTCCCCAAATAACAGGATGATCACCAGACTGCGTCTGAAAAGTTACTTGCCGGATTTTTCTTCTTGCATCAGTTGCAGCCGTACTGATGATTTGCAAAAACAACTCCGTGTTTACCAGACTGGTACAGGATGAAGTAACCAGGAAACCTCCGGGTTTTACTAATTTCATACCCCGAAGATTAATTTCTTTATAACCGGTGACTGCTTTTTGTATAGTTTCCCTGCTTTTGGTAAATGCAGGAGGATCCAGCATTACCACATCATATTGTTTTCCTTCTTTGCTCCACTGTTTCAGCACATCAAAGGCATTTGCTGTTTCGAACCGGCAAATAGTATTCACCCCGTTTAGTTTCGCATTATTGTTTGCCTGCTCTACAGCATTTGCTGAAATGTCAATACCCAATACAGACTTAGCACCATAACAGGCTGCATGAATTTCAAAAGTGCCTGTGTAAGTAAAAATGCCCAATACATCAGCTCCTTTTACAATATGCCGTATAGCAGTCCGGTTATCCTGTTGATCTAAAAAATATCCGGTTTTTTGACCATTTTCTATATCAACATAAAATTTAAGGCCATTCTCATTGATAATAATCTTTGTATCAAATGGTGCAGATAAAAAACCCTTTTGCTGTGGCAAGCCTTCCAATTCTCTTACCGGAACATCATTGCGCTCATAAATTCCTTTGGGCTGAAAAATTTCCTGTAAGGCCTTTACAATGGCCGGTTTCCAAACATCAATTCCAAGGGCTAATGTTTGAATAACAAAATAATCGTTGAACTTATCAATTAGTAACTGTGGTAATCCATCTGCCTCACCAAAAACAAGCCTGCAGTTTTCAGTATAGCCTAACTTCTTTCTATAGTTCCAGCATTTTAAAATATGGTTAAAGAAAAACTGTTCATTGATTTCTTCTCCCTTGTTTCTGGTTAACAGACGAACGAGTATTTGCGATTTCGGATTGATATACCCTTTGCCAACAAATTTCTTATCGTGCGTATAAACTTCTGTTATTTCTCCTCCCAGAACTTCGCCTTCCATTTTTTCCACTTCATTATTAAATATCCATGGATGGCCATTGACTACACGGGGGGCAATATTCTTTCTCAGGTAAACTTTAATCATAAAGTGTTGCAAGTTATACCAATTGCCAAGAGTTTAAAAATTAGAAACAATGGGATAACTTTTCATTGCAGACATTAAATTATTACTTCTATTGGCGAATTAAACAATCCTTACTAATAAAAAAAATAAATTATAATTGCTGAATAGGCAATTGGTTATGCTTAAGAAAGATTGGGCTAAAGCCCATTCGGGTTCTAATATATTGCCACGGCCTTAAGGCCGTGGCAATTGAATGAAATCTCCAATCGGCTTTAGCCGAAATTCTTCTTCCTCGTT
>JANMLJ010000592.1:0-3146 GCA_031372465.1 Chitinophagaceae bacterium
ACACCTAAGGATGCAGCCAAGATGAGCGGGTTTACTATTTTAGTACTTTTTATTCCTTTGTACTTAATGGTTGGTGGATTTTCTTTAATGGCGATCAAAGAAATACCCAATTCAATCGGTGGTTTACAGAAAGTGGAACAGATCTTTAATATTATTATTGCTCAATTACCTGCTGGCGTTAAAGGATTAATCATTGCTGGTTTATTAGCAGCATTTATGAGTACATTCAGTGCTTTTGTAAACGTGGCACCTGCTTACCTGGTAAACGATTTATATAAACGCTATTTCGCAGGAAATAAAACGGATGCCCATTATATCTCAACCGGAAAATATGTATCCTTTGCAGTAGTGATCATTGGTATTTTAGTTGGTACGCAAATAACCAGTCTCAACAGTATTATTTTATTTATTACCGGAGCTTTTTATGGAGGGTATGCTGCTCCGAATGTGCTTAAATGGATTTGGTGGCGCTTTAATGGATATGGTTATTTTTTTGGAATGCTTAGCGGAATGATCGCTGCTATTATTGGTCCGTCGGTTGTTGATTGGGTGGCAACGCTTATCCCATCACTGCAACCCTTAGCCGAAACACAGGCAAAAAACTTACTGGCGTTCATATTTATCTTTATTGCATCGATGATTGGATGTATACTGGGTTGCTTACTGACCAGGCCGGTTGAAAAAGAAACTACCCTTATTTTTTATACCAAAACAAGACCCTGGGGCTTTTGGAAACCGGTGATAGCAGATGCCAGGGCAATAGACCCTTTGTTCAAACCCAATACCGGTATTTTGAGAGATGGTATTAATGTACTGGCTGGAATTGTCTGGCAAATGTGTATGATCATTATGCCCTTGTATATTGCTTACCGTCAGTGGACTACGGTATGGATTTGCCTGGCCGTATTATTTGTTTCCAGTTTCTTTTTAAAAAAGAACTGGTATGATAAACTTGAAAATTAATTGAAGAGATGCGGTTACTCCTTTTGTTATTTTTTGTTTACCCCATTTGTTTGCCTGCGCAATCAACCTATGATTCATCTTTTCATTTTTATTATTACGACCAGAAACTGAGTATGTTCGAAATAATGCCTGACCAGAAAGGGGAAGTGGTTTGGATAGGAGATAGTATAACAGATGGTGGTGAATGGAGTGAATTATTTCCCCATGAAAAAACATTAAACAGGGGTATAAGTTCCGACAATACATTTGGCGTTTTGTTTCGTCTTACGGAAATTACCAGGCGCAAGCCCAAAAAGATTTTTCTGTTAATTGGAATTAATGATATTGCCCGCAATATTCCTGATTCAGTGATCATCGCTAATTATAGAAAAATTATTTCCGTCATACAACAACAAACACCGCAAAGCCACTTCTACATTCAAAGTATTTTGCCCACCAACAATACTTTCAGCGAATTTAAAAACCATCAGAATAAGAAAGCTAATATTATTACCATCAATACCGCTTTGCAAAAATTATGTAAGGAAAAAAATATTGTTTATGTAGATTTATACCAGCAGTTTGTTGATGAATCAGGAAAATTAGCTTCCCGGTACACGAACGATGGTCTTCATCTTACGGGGGAGGGATACAAAAAATGGAAACAGTTGTTGATTGAAAAAAAAATTATGAAATAATGTTAATTACCGGAACATTCCTGGATGAAATAAGTCATGATATACCCCACCAGAACTGGGGACCGGCAGAATGGGAATATGATTTTCAGCACATGAAGGCAGCGGGTATTGATACAGTTATTTTGATCCGCTGCGGTTACCGGAAATTTCTTACTTATCCATCAGCATACCTGCTTAAAAAGCATACTTGTTTTTCACCACCACTTGATCTGGTGGAATTATTTTTATCACTGGCCGATAAATATGGAATGAATTTTTATTTTGGTCTTTATGATAGCGGCAGGTATTGGGATACCGGAGATGTTACCAGTGAAATCGTTGATAATAAATATGTAACAGAAGAAGTGTGGCAGAAATATGGCCATCATCCATCGTTTAAAGGGTGGTACCTGAGTATGGAAATAAGCCGTCGTACCAAAGGAGCTATTGAAGGATTTCAGTCGATGGGTTTACACTGTAAGGAAATCAGCAATAACCTGCCTGTTTTTATTTCTCCCTGGATTGACGGGAAAAAAGCAGTTATGGCTTCCAGCGGTATACTTACAAAAGTTCAGGCTATTTCATTACAGGAACATGAAACGGAGTGGAATGAAATTTTTGATGGTATAAAGGATTCAGTAGATGCAGTAGCATTCCAGGATGGGCATGTGGATATAGAAGAACTCTATAATTTTCTGGCCATCAATAAACAATTAGCGGATAAGTATGGGCTTCAATCATGGACCAATACGGAAAGTTTTGACAGGGATTTACCTATTAAGTTTCTTCCTATCAAATTTGAGAAACTGCAACTAAAGCTGGAAGCTGCTAAGCGGGCGGGTTATGATAAGGCTATCACATTTGAATTTTCCCACTTTATGAGCCCGCAATCAATGTATTTATCTGCAAATCATTTATACAACCGTTATAGGGAATACAAAAACACCGGATTATGAAATATTTTATTCTGTCAATTGGGTTACTTTTTAATACGGTTATCGGTGCGCAGAAAAAACTGGAACCTATACGTGGTACATGGATAACCAATGTCGCCAGCAAAGCATTGCTTTCTGAAAAAAATATAAAAGAAGCTGTAAAACTTTGCAAAGAACAAGGGCTTAATAATATTTATGTTGTTGTATGGAATGGTGGCCTCACCGTTTACCCAAGTGATGTGGTGGAATCTTATATTGGTGTCAGGCAACATCCCGTATATAAAGGATTTGATCCCATCAAATGTATTATTAAAGAAGGCCATCAACTAGGTTTAAAAGTACATGCCTGGTTTGAGTTTGGTTTTTCCTACGCCTATAAAGACACCACAAAGTTGTGGTATAAAAAATATCCGCATTGGGCGGGTAGAAATAGTAAAGGTGAGTTATTACAAAAAAATGGGTTTTACTGGTGGAGTGCCCTGCATCCCGAAGTGCAGGAGTTTATGAAAAAATTAGTTCTGGAAGTAGTGACTAAATATAAAGTGGATGGTATTCAGGGCGATGATCGTTTACCGGCCATGCCTGCTGAAGG
>JANMLJ010000620.1:0-1936 GCA_031372465.1 Chitinophagaceae bacterium
CCTTCAGAATCGCTTCACGCATTGCTCGCCCCGTCGGGTCCTGGTCGCGGAGGTTTTTCAGCACGATAATACGCCGATAATTACCGCGAAGACGTGAAATACTTGGCACGGCTGGACCAAGGCGGCAAAATTTAATGTGGCAGTCAACACCAACTGGTCGCCAATTGTTCCGTTACGGATCGTATCGGTGTGTACATTACCCAACTGTAACTGCAGTTCACTTAATTCTATTTCGTCTTTTTGCTGCACCGATGCTGATTCAGGTTTTGGCCCATCGGGTATCTCTTTTTTGTTGCTGCATGATGTGAGTAAAAAGGAAGCTATTGTTGTTATTGCTGAGTAGAAAACAATCAGTACAAGAGTGGTTAATTTTTTATTTCTTATTAAGAAATAAAAATTAACAAACAACTGTTGCCACTGAAGCAAAATAGTATTACCAAAGCGCGGTTCAAAAATTTTTTTTTTCATTCATTAATTTTTTATTTTGATAAAACTTTCGCTGTCCATTAAATACTGTGCATTTACTGCAACGGAATCTTTTTCATTAAGACCACTCAAAACCTGTGTAAGATCTTTATAAGTGATTCCGGTATTTATTTTCTTTACTGTAAAGCCGCCTGCTGTTTTTTCAAATACCACTTTATCCAGGCCCAGGGAAACAACTGCATCTTTAGGTAACCAATGTGCTTCTTTGTTATTACCAAATATGGTAGCCCTAACCTGGCTGCCAATAGGGATTTTTAAACCGCTGTTATTGAAGTAAACCCTTGCAGTTAATGTTTTACTTTCTTTACGATAGAAAGGCTCGATAAAATCAATCTTTGCGCTGAAGTAGCTGTCCGGCGTGGTTTCAGGAACCACTTTGACCATGTTGCCGGTTTTTACCAGGTGCTGATTCTCGCCATAAATATTGAGGATAGCCCAGGCCCGGCCAGGATCATATACCGTGAATATGGACTGGCCCTTTTGTAAATACATTCCTTCTTTTAATGAAAGTTCCTCTGTTATGAGTGAAATATCATTCATTGTACCGGGCGTTGTATTCATGCTGTTATTACCGGTAGCTTCATGAATATGGCCGCTGTAATTGCTATACACTGCAATCGTTAATGATGGTTTACCTGATTTTATAATCTGCTGCACCTGTTGTGTACTTATTCCAAGTAAGAGCAACCTTTCTTTAGCCGCCTGTATGAATGTTGTATTGGCAGGGTCGTTCTTTAAAAGAAATAATACATTTTGCTGTGCAGTCATTAATTCCGGGCTATACATATCAAGTATACGCTGGCCCTTACTTATTTTTTGAAAGCGATGACGTACATATAGTTTTTCAATTCTTCCGGCAACTCTTGAAGAAATACTGCCTACCTGTCTTGTATCATAAGCAATATTACCCAATGCTTCTATTTCTATCTGTTCTTCTTTTTTCTGTATTGTTGTAACAGAAATTGATGAAATAACAAACTCATTGGTAGGTTTCAATAATAATTCCAATTCAATATCAGCAGACTTTTTACCGCCTTTTTCTTTCTTTACTAAAGTCATACCGCAGATGGGGCAATTGCCAGGCTTGTCTCTTATAATTTGAGGGTGCATGGGGCAGGTGTAAATATCCGGCACTGTCTCAGCTTTGTGTGCTGCATGAGGGTCTTTTTTATTGTTGCAGCCTGGTGTAATAATAAGCAACAGGCAACAGGCAAAAAACAAAAAGCAACAGGCGACAGGCAATTGCGAAACCTTACTTCGCATTGTCCTTTGCTGATTGCCGGTTGCCAATTGCCAATTTATTTTTTCTCTGTTCATTTTTTTTCTATTAACCGGTCTATTGATACCTGCATTTTTAAAGCCTGGTTTAATATTTCGGTGTATTCCATTTGCGCCATGTATAAAGTTTCCCATGCATCATACAGCATAAATAATTCTTCCGTATTCTGCT
>JANMLJ010000665.1:0-4464 GCA_031372465.1 Chitinophagaceae bacterium
CTGGACCAGGAAATTATCGCGCAGTTGCTGTGTTGTCATCTGGCTTGTTTCTTTCGGGCTGTTTTGAAATCGTACTTGCATGGTTTTATTTTTAAGTTGTTTTAAGTGACTAGCAGGATACCTAAACATACAGTCTTTTTGAACCACAGATAGATACATAGTTACTCACATAGAATTCTATGTGTGTATTCCTATTGTTGGCTATGTTTCTATGTGGTTCCATTTTAAGTTTACTTTAAGCTGATAGTCACTTTATTTTAAATATATCGATTATCTGCTCATCCATCCCCCATCTACCGTTATGATAGATCCGTTGATATAATCAGAAGCGGGTGAGGATAGAAATACATAAGCACCGGTTAAGTCGGATGTTTGCCCCCAACGGTTGGCCGGTATTCTTGACAGTATAGCAGCACTTCTATCCGGATCAGCACGAAGTGCTGTGGTATTATTTGTAGCAATATAACCTGGTGCCACTCCATTTACAGTAATTCCATGTGGTGCCCATTCATTGGCAAAAGCTTTTAATAAAGAAGCGACAGATCCTTTACTCGCAGCATAACCCGGTACATTTATTCCACCCTGGAAACTTAATAAAGAGCAGGTAAAGACGATCTTTCCTGATTTCTGTTCTACCATTCTTTTACCCAGTTCTCTTGTAATGATAAATTGTGCATTCAGGTTAATGTCAATAATAAGATCCCAATATTTATCAGAATGGGTAGCAGCAGGTTCCCTCATTATATGCCCGGCATTATTGATGAGGATATCAATACGGGGATGTTCCGTTTTTACTTTATCTAAAAAAGCATATAATGAATCCCTGTTGGAAAAGTCAGCTACATAAGGATAGAATTTTTTACCGGCAGCTTCTACGGCTTTAGATACGTCGCTTCCTGTTTCAGGCAAATCAATAGCTACGCCAATTATGTCGGCACCGGATTGTGCCAGTTCAATAGCAATGTCCATACCTATACCGCTGCTACAGCCGGTAACTACGGCAATTTTGTTGTCTACTCTGAAATTTAGCATGTTCGTTGTTTTGGTTGATGTAATAATAATTTTTATAATAAATGTAAAAGCAGTTTATCAAAGTTGACAGAATTATTTTTAATTATGCTCTTACAGGATGTACAATTATATTTTGTGCCTGCTCTCCATAAGATCTGAAAAGCATTACTCATAGTAAATGGTTTTATCTGTGGAGAAGTCCATTTTTTATTATCTGCCAAAAAAGGCAAAATGGTTTCATAGCCCTTCTCCAGCGATTTCTTTGAATTGGTTTGGAGTGTCCAGAAGTTGGTATTGGTCTTTTGGGATAACTGGGCAATAACCGTAAAAGCATCCAGGATAAATGCCGTGTAATGAAGCGAGGTGGTTCTTTCCAATTCTAAAGGGAAATAACCTTTATCATCCATTTGAGCGTCTAATCTTTCAGCAGCTCTTTTTACAATTTTATCGGCCAACACTGCATTGCCGGTAAAATTCGCTAGTGCTAAAGTGGTAGCATCAAACCATACCCCGTGATTATTTTTTGCATCTCTTTCATCAATACCAATTTCACTGGTTTCCATCCAGGTCAAAAAAGCTGTCATCCATTTCTTCAGTTTCTTTTGTTTGGCTTCATTAAAGTTTTCAGAATTCTTAATTAACTCCACCGCATCCAATAAAAAAATAAAATGCCTTACTTCAATTAGACCTTCCGCTCTTCCCTCTGTAATGCCTTTTATAGCTTGTCCAAATTTTAAATGGGGCCTCATAGCTGTTGCTGAATCAAGGAACCATGTTTTTATTAGTTTGCCGGCATGCTTTGCATATTCTTCTTTACCTGAAAAATAATAAGCCAGTGCCAGGTTATAAACATTTTCACACAACCTTGGCATATTCTCTTTATCGGGGTAATTTTTTACTTCCGGATTTACTTCGCCATCTTTTCTTATATATGGCTGACCATTGGGCTTTGAAGGGTCGGGCCACCAATACGGTCCGATGCTCATATAATCATGCTTATCACCACTTGGCGGCAGATCCTTTTTATCCATTACACTAACCACTTTATACTTTAATGAATTATCCGCATCTTTTAGTAATTGTTCATAAGCGGGCATTACCGCAGCATCGTTGTTTTTTATTTTTGCTTTGTTTTCAGCCAGTATAGTAAAATCGAGCTTTAGCATATCCGATTTGGATAAATTGGACTGGGCCGATAATAAGGTTGTCATAAAACAAACAAATGTCAGGCACAATAAATTTTTCTTCCTCATTGCATTCAATATTATTTGTTTTTGTTTTCCTTTTTATCTTTTTCCTCTTTTGCCTTTTTTTGTTTTTCCACATTACTACCATGTCTGCCACTCCCATCAGCATTATCTACAATTCCGCCAGCCGGATTTAATTTAGCCAGCACAGCTTTTAAACGACTGTGTGCTTCAGTTGCTTCTTTGTTTTCCTTGTAATCAGTCATCAGCTTTTCTTCAAAAGGAGCATTGATCATATCAAATAATTCATCTTCCCTGTTCAGCTTCCACCGGGCATCTCTTACATACCATTTATTACCAAGTTCACAGAATATCCATTCACGTGGATTACCTTTTTTACTAAGCAATTGTGGTAAAAAACTACGTCCATCCAATACATTTTTGGTAGGCAAAGGGGCACCTGCAACTTCAGCAAAAGTTGGTAAGAGATCACTTGCATCTATCAACGTTTTACTCACCTGGTTGGGAGCAATAACCCCGGGAAAGTTAGCAATGGTGGGCACCAAACCACCACATTCCAACATGTCACCTTTTTTTCCCGAAAGCTGTTTACCGCCGATTGTGCCACGTTTTGCATATCCGCCTGCCGTGCCATTATCTCCCATAAAAACGATCAATGTTTTTTCCCGTACCTGCAAACTATCCAACGTCTTTAAAAGTTTTCCAACCAGCTTATCCATATAAGCAATATTATCAGCATACAAATCGCTGCCTGGTTTACTTTCTGGAGTAGGTTGTATTTGTCCATGCACCTGTACTAATGAATAATATAAAAAAAATGGCTTGTTCTTATTAGCCGACAACCATTTCTCCACATGATGGTGCATTAAATCCGGCATATATTGGGAGCCTAATTCTTTGTCGATACCGTTTTCCGTATAAATTTCTGCTTTAGATTTTTCCTTACTCCAATAAACACCACTTCCTTTAAAGCGGATATAATCATCAAACCCAAAATCAGAAGGATGTAACGGAAGCTGACCCCATTTACCAGTCATTGATGTTACATAACCAGCGGATTTCAGAACAGTCGGTATCATTACTTCAACGGATGGTTTTAAATCGGCACACATGTCCTGGTTTACGGCCCCTGTTCTAAAAGCATAACGGCCGGTAAGAATCATTGCTCTTGATGGGCCGCATAGTGGAGCGGTGTAACCATGTTGAAACCGAATTCCTTCTTTTGCCAGTTTATCAATAATGGGTGTTTTATTATTATCAGCACCGTATGCACTTACATCTCCAATACCTAAATCATCCGCAAGTATGTAAATTATATTGGGTTTTGCTGGTATCTTTTTCGTTGTTGGTGTTTGATTGGCAACAATTTTATTCTTTTGGCTATTATTGCTGGTTTGAGCTAAAGTATTCAGCATAATAGCCAGTAAAATCAAACTAAATAACATTTTTCTCATTTCATATTTTTTAAATTGCTGAATAATACTTTTCAATACCAATTTTTTCATCTCGCTTTTTGCCATGGCCATGGTTTTGCTTTTGTCCTCAAAGCTTCTTTCTCCCACAATACTGATAGTTCTTTTACTTTCTCCGGATATGTTGATGCCAGATTTTTTGTTTCAGTAGGATCATTATCCATATCATACAATTCCCATGCATTTTCATCTGCTGCAGTAAATACTTTATTCTTTTTAGCCTGGGAAACCAGTTTCCAATTACCAACCCGGATTGCCCGGTTACCTTCATGCTCCCAAAAAATATATTCTCTCTTAATGGCTTTATTATTAAAAGCAGGCAACAAACTTTTTCCTTCATACGGTTGAATGGCATTTCCATTGAATTGTTTTGGGTAGTTGATTCCTGCAATGGCAATACAAGTCGCCATAATATCTATCAAATGGCCGGGCTGTGAACGTAGCTGTCCTTTTGCCTTTATCCCATTTGGCCAATGAACAATCAGCGGGGTTGCGATGCCACCTTCGTGTGCCCAATGTTTATACAACCTGAAGGGTGTATTACTTACATTCGCCCATTCCTCACCGTATGCCACCCAACTGCTGTCAGGGCCGGCCATTACTCCTTTACCACTTCTTATAAATTTTCCATTACGTGTATAAGCTGGTTGCCCCCCAACAAAAACAGAATCGGCCGCATAAGCTTTACCCATTTTCTGTTCATCTGTTGGCAGAATTTCTTTTTGATTGGAGTTTAACGGTTCTGCACAACCCCCATTATCATGCATGTAAAA
>JANMLJ010000666.1:0-1759 GCA_031372465.1 Chitinophagaceae bacterium
CCATTCCTTCCCAATCATCATCCGGCACCGTAATTAGTTTATCACCGCAGGATGATCGCTGGATTCCTGTTGCAGCAGTTTCCGTTGCTACAACGGTTGCTCCATACGCAATTGCCTCTATCATTTTTGTTTTGACACCGCCACCGCTTTGTACCGGGTTCAGAAAAATATCCGTTGCTTTTAGGTATGGTTCAATTTCAGGGGCAAAACCTGCGTAAATAATATTTTTATCAGAATAATCTGTCAATGAGTTCATTTCATCCGGTAAGCCTTTGCCGCAAATTATTATTTTGTACGAAAAGGAAGCTGCTTGTAATAAAATCGGGTTTATTTTATCAAGAATGATCTGCAGGGCATCAATATTTGGCTTGTAGTTCAGCAAACCATTAAACAACAATATTTTTTCATCCTTTCTGATACCATGTTTTTGGGCAATAAAATGCCTGCAGGCAGACTTGTCTTCCGGGTATTTATTTATGGTTACACCAAATGGCAGATCAATACATTTTTCTTTAGCTATTTTCCAGGTATTGATGGCGAATTCCCTGTCTTCCGGAGTTATAAAGAAAAGGCCATCCGCTTTTTCAAAACTTCTTTTTTCATACCCTTTTAGAACCGGCCACCACCATCTACCGGTAGAGCGGAAACGCTGGTACTCGATATTATGTGTATGGATGATTACCTTGATACCGGTTCTTTTTCTAACGGCAAATGCCAGCCAGGCAAAATAAGGATGTTCGCAAATAATAGTATCGAACCCTTCTTTTTTAGTGAGGTTGATCAATTTGGCTACCAGGCTGCGGTCAATATATCTGGAAAAAGATTTCTTTAACAAGGGAATCGTTTTGTATGATTTTGCTAAAGAGAAATCATTTTCTGCAACAGATATAACAGTCAGATCAATTTCCTTACCGAGGAATTCAAAAAATTGCGCCATAAACTTTTGCCCACCTGAAAAATACGGCAGGTAAGGGTAGGGCGCTATTGCCAGTACTTTTTTCATCCGGCATTATTTCCGGCTGCTTTGCTTTTTATGGCAGTTCCACCGGATTTCATTTCTTTTCTGAAGTGCATAAATAATCCACCTACCATAATCAGCAAAATGAGTATGGATGAAATAAACATCATAGAAGTTCCGCTTTTTACTGACGCCGGTTCAAAAACAAATTTCACGGTATGCTTGCCCGAAGGTATTGATAAACCGCGCAGGATATAATTCACATTGCAGTAATCTGTTTTCTTTCCATCCAGATACGCATTCCAGCCAACCGGGTAATATATTTCACTGAACACTGCAAACTGTGGTCCATTGCAGGTAGCTTCATATTCTATCGCATCATTATCAAATTTTGTCATTTTAATAGTGGAAGTTGAATCCCGCTGTGGTTGCACTACATTTTTGCTGAATGATTTATCTACAACAACAGTATCTTTTAAATTAGTAGTACCAAGCGCCTGTAATGCTTGAACCCTGTTCTCCACCATTTTTACATGTTGCACTAACCAGGCGGGGCCAAAGGCATCGGGGTTGGGAATTAAACTGGGTTTACCGGATTGAGGATCCTGTACAATTATATATTTTGTATTGAGCATATTCAGCACACCCGGATCTGGTCTACCTGATAAATATTTTTCTATCACATCCTGGTATATGCGCAATTTAGCAGGATGATAGCCACCCACTGATTTGTGGAAGTAGGAAGTACGGGATTCATTATACGTAGATACCGCCATATTAAATACCCGGAAGTTGGGGTCT
>JANMLJ010000668.1:0-3997 GCA_031372465.1 Chitinophagaceae bacterium
AGTGGCAGATGTGTACAACGGTGGTGGACTTAGCGATTTACAATTTTTATTAAACTGATTTTTCTATGCTTACATTCTTAAAGAAACTGTTTGGTGGAACTCCGGTCAACTATAAAGAACTGATTAGTAACGGTGCTATTATTGCTGATGTTCGATCTGCCAGTGAGTACAAAGAAGGACATATTCCAGGTTCAAAAAATCTTCCATTGGATTCTATCCAAAAAAAAGTGGCAGAGTTAAAAAAACTCAATAAACCAGTCATTACTGTTTGCCGAAGTGGTGCCAGAAGCGGTATGGCCAAAAACATATTAAAATCAGCCGGTATAGATGTATATAATGGCGGCCCATGGACAAGTTTGAAAACTAAACTGTAATTTGTACAAAAAAACAGTGTATGAATAAAAAAATCCTTTTGGCAATTGTAACATTGGTTCTCTCTTTTAATCTTTTTGCACAATCAACCGGCAACGCTGCAACAGCTCCGCACCGGGTGGTGATTCAGCTAAGCAGTAACGATACATCGGCATGGAAAGGCTTAATGAAAAATATCGAAAACCTGAAAAATGCCTGGGGTGATAGTGTTTCGATAGAAGTTGTGGCACATAGCAACGGTATCGAGTTGCTTGTTAATGATAAAACAACTCAACAGGCAAAAATTGCTTACTTTAAAACAAAAGGAGTACAATTTGCTGCCTGTGAAAATACAATACGGGAAAGAAAAATTCCAAGAGAAACAATCATTCCCGAAGCGGGTTTTGTAAAATCGGGTGTTGCAGAAGTCATCCTGAAACAGGAACAGGGATGGAGTTATATTAAAGGTGGTTTCTGATAACTTTCATTGACAAATTTCTGTTTATACAACAAACGGTATGATTGCTTATTTTTCAACATATAAATAATTTCCATGCACTCATCCCAGGAAAATGAAATAAAAAATTCACGACGTGATTTTTTAAAAAAAACAACATTGGCCGGAATTGGCACATCTCTCGCTGGTGTTGCTTTAGCAGTTCCTGGTAGTGTGCGTGAACAACCCGACAATGCCCCTGCGCTTTCCAATCGTTTTACCATTTTAATTACTTCAGATATCCATGCACAGTTAAATACCCATGATGAATTTTTCTGGGAAAACGGAAAAGCCGTTTACAAAAAAAGAGGTGGACTGGCTGTTTTAAAAACGATGATCAATTCTTTCCGGAAACAAAATCCGGAAAATACGATACTGATTGATGGTGGTGATTATTTTCATGGAAGCGCTGTAGCATCATTAACAGAAGGTGAAGCAATGATACCCTTATTAAATGATTTTGAGTATGACCTTATTCTCCCCGGCAACTGGGAAGTAGTCTATAAGAAAAAGAAAATGCTCTATGATATGGGGCATACCACAGCTCCCAAAATTTGTGCCAATATGTGGCATAAAACAACTGATGCAGATAATGGCGAATTGATTTACCCCCCTTACTGGGTAAAATATATTGCAGGAACCAAAGTTGGTTTCATAGGTTATACCGATCATTTAATTCCTAAACGTCAATCCCCAGCTTATAGTGAAGGAATCCGTTTTGAACATGCCGATTTCAACCTGGCAAAATATATTAAACTGCTGAAAGAAGTAGAAGGCTGCGGTATCATATTCATTGTAACACATATGGGGCTGGCACAACAGGTTGGATTATCAAATAATCCTGCTGTAGAAGGAGCTGATTTTATTTTAGGTGCTGATACACATGAACGGGTAAGAGTACCCATAGAAGGTAAGTATACGAAAGTAGTAGAATGTGGTGCCTTCGGTTCTTTCCTGGGAAAGCTGGATATAGAAGTGGAAAATGGAAAAATAAAAAAATACAACTATCAACTACTGGATGTTGACCCGGCAAAATATCCCGGAGATAAAAAATTGCAATCGCTGGTAGATAAAGCCTCCGGCCCTTTCAATGAAAAATTGTCAAAAGTAATCGGCACTACTACTACCCCATTAGTTCGGTATTTTGTTATCGAAACACCCATGGATAACCTGATCACTGATGCTATACATTGGAAATTTAAACCAGATATTGCATTAAGTAATGGATTTCGTTTTTGCCAGCCATTAGCTGTTGATCCGGCAAAAGAAAAAACAAATATCACTAAAGGATTTTTATGGAATATGCTTCCCGTTAATAGTGAAGCAAAGTCGGGAATAATTACGGGTAAACAACTCTGGGACTGGCAGGAAAAAGAATTGCAAAATGCATTTGCCAAAGATCCCTCCAAACGTTTTGGCGGTTGGTTTGTACGTTTTGCCGGTATGGAAGTAAATTTCACCATCGGTAATGAGTTAGGCAAAAGAGTGAATTGGATAAAAGTAAAAGGTGAACCGGTGGATATGAATAAAGAATATAGTATTGTTGCCTGCGAAAGAGAGGGAGACCCGGATGATACCATTTGCCGGATTGAAAAAGTAAAGCAACCAAAAAAAACCGGTGTGTTTATGCACCAGGTAGTTGAAGAATACCTGGCGGCAAACTCACCCGTATCGCCCAAACTGGAAAGGAGAGCTACCGCTACTGATCAACCGCAAACACTGCTTACACAATTGCAGGGCACTACCTACGAATTCAGATAAGTAATGAAATGAAAATGTGGAAGAATAGTATATCCAACTGGCCGCTTACACTAATAGTGATGGTAATAACAATTGTTATTACATCTGAGTTAATTAATGCATTTAAATCTTCCAATAATCAGTCTTTCAATACTGCTGTAAAAGATAGCACCTGGATCCCGCCGAGTTTATATGCGGATAATGTTTTGCAGGGCGAAGAAAGAGAACTGGTAATTTACGGAGAAGATATTATCGCCAACACATCCAGGTATTTCGGCCCGCATGGTTCAGTTAAACAAATGTCGAATGGAATGAATTGCCAGAACTGCCATTTAAATGCAGGCAAAAAAAACTGGGGCAATAATTACAGTGCGGTATATTCTACCTATCCAAAATTTCGTGAAAGAAGCGGAGCTATAGAAACTATTTATAAAAGAGTGAGTGATTGTTTTGAAAGAAGTTTAAATGGTAGCGCCCCGGACAGTAGTAGTAAAGAATATAAGGCGATTTATGCCTATATAAAGTGGGTTGGCCAGGATGTAAAGAAAAATCAAAAACCAGTTGGAAGTGGTATTGAAAAATTACCTTTTTTAGAAAGGGCTGCCGACCCGTTGAAAGGAAATAAAGTTTACATAGCACAATGCCAGAGTTGCCATGGTACCAATGGTGAAGGACAAGTAAGTCTTAATAAAATCAGTTATGAATATCCCCCACTTTGGGGAGATCATAGCTACAACACCGGAGCAGGGTTATTCCGTATCAGTAATTTTGCAGGATATATAAAAAGTAATATGCCCTTTAAAATTGCTACGCATAATACTCCAACATTGACGAACGAAGAAGCATGGGATGTGGCCGCTTTTGTAAACAGTCAGCCAAGACCAAAAAAAGATTTAAGTAACGACTGGCCGGATATCTCCAAAAAACCATTCGACCATCCCTTTGGACCGTATAAAGATAGCTTTAGTGAAACAGAACATAAATTCGGACCTTTTAAACCAATTCTGGCCAAAAAAGGTTTATAGTTTATTGCTTGTGACAAATATCACTTAATACCTTTACCATCTCACTGAACTTTACATATATAAAAACCGACTATTTATGTTAGAATGGATTAAACAACCCTGGCCCTGGTATGTTGCCGGGCCGCTCATCGGACTTACAGTACCTGCCTTACTGATACTTGGCAATAAAACATTTGGAATTTCTTCCTCACTACGGCATGTTTGTGCTTCCTGCCTTCCGGCTAATATTCCATTTTTCAAGTACGACTGGAAGAAAGAAATCTGGAACCTGTTTTTTGTAGCCGGGGTCTTAGTGGGTGGTATTATTGCAGCGCAATTACTTTCTAATCCTGAACCGGTATTGGTTAATGCAAAATTATCACAGGAACTCGCAACGTATGGAATC
>JANMLJ010000676.1:0-2114 GCA_031372465.1 Chitinophagaceae bacterium
TGCTAAAATAGCTGCTGTTCCGGTAGCAGATACATTGAAATATACGGATGAAACCCATTTTAAAAATGTGCAGCAACTGACTTTTGGGGGCGATAATGCAGAAGCATACTGGAGTTATGACAGCAAATACCTCATTTTTCAACGAACCAATCCAAAAGAAGGTATTCCCTGTGACCAGATCTTTATGGGAAAAGTTCCCACTAAAATGGGAGAGAAGTTTACTTACAAAAGGATAAGCTCCGGCAAAGGGAGAACCACCTGTTCATTTTTTACAAAAGATGGTAAACATATTATTTATGCCTCCACACATCTTGGGTCTGAAGCTTGTCCCCCAACACCCGACCGGGCAAAATATGGTAACAAATATATCTGGCCTTTGTATGAAAGCTTCGACATTTTTATGTCCGATCTGAATGGTAAAATAGAGAAGCAACTTACCACTTCAAAAGGGTATGATGCGGAAGCCACTTTATCTCCGGATGGAGAAAAAATGATTTATACAAGTGTTAAAGATGGAGATATTGATTTATATATCATGAACCTGAAAACCGGGGCTGAAAAAAGAATTACGAATACATTGGGATATGATGGTGGTGCCTGGTTTAGTCCGGATAGTAAAAAAATTATCTGGAGAGCAAGCCGTCCCAAAACAGCAGATGAAATTAAAGAGTACAAAGACTTATTGGCGGAGAATTTAGTAGCGCCGACCAATATGGAAGTATTTGTGGCGAATGCGGATGGTAGCAATGTAAGGCAGGTTACCCGATTTGGTCAGGCCAACTGGGCGCCTGCTTATTTTCCGGATAGCAAGCGAATCATTTTTGCCAGTAACCAGGAGTACAAAAGGGGCTTTCCCTTTAATCTTTATTCTATCAATGAAGATGGTACTAACCTGCAGAAAATAAGTCACGAAAAAATCTTCGATGCATTTCCGATGTTCTCTCCGGATGGTAAGAAAATTGTTTTTTGCAGCAACCGCAATAATGGCGGCACGCGGGATACCAATATTTTTATTGCAGATTGGGTAGAATAGGTAGTTGAAAAAATAGGAATTAATAATTAAAAATTGAGTAGTAGATTTGAGTGTATTATTACTTTTTAATTATTCATTATTAATTAACTGCTATGTACAAAGGAATGCTCCATCTGCACAGTGTGCTTCGCTGGGTAATTTTAATATTATTATTGGTGGCGATCTACAAAAGTTTTGTTGACAGGCATAAGGCATTTACACCCGGGCATAAAAAAACGGGTTTGATCCTGATGATTTGTTGTGATGTGATGTTATTGCTTGGTATATACCAGTGGGTTACCGGAAATTGGGGATTAAAAAGTATTCAGACAAATGGGTTTGGTACGGTGATGAAAAGCGCCGTACATCGTTTTTTTGCAATTGAACATACAACTGCGATGATTATAGCAATAGTATTGGTGCATGTAGGCTATAATTACTCAAAGAAAAATATACCGGATACATTAAAGCATAAGCGAACATTATTATATTTTGGGCTGGCCCTGCTTATTATTCTTATTTCTATTCCATGGCCTTTCCGTGAAGTGGGTCGCGAGACTCTCCGGACATGGTTTCCGGGTATGTAAGCAGCATTTCCATTGATATATTGTTGAAATATCTGATCAGGCAGCCATCTCTTTAAGTGCTTTTGTAAACGCCTGCATTTCTTCAATAGTTCCCATGCTTACGCGGCACCATTTGCCTCCGAAATGTTCCCGGAATTGCACATAAATATTTTTTGCCTGCATTTGTTGGATGAAATCACCTTTTATAGTATCGATATTAAATAAAATAAAATTGGTGACAGAAGGAAGGTAGGCATAACCAAGTTGCCGGAAAGTTTCATAACAGCTATTTCTTGCCTGCGCGGCTTGTAGTTTGCAATCGTTTACAAAACCGCTGTCATCCAACGAAGCCGAAGCGGCAACAGCTGACACCAGGCTCACATTTGCATCAGACCATGGTTGAAAACTACTTAATTCTTTGATCATACGGGGATGTGCAATGGCATAACCAACTCTTGCACCTGCCAACCCATAAATTTTTGAAAACGTTTTTGCTACAATAATATTTGTATTGGTTATTGCTAAGGAAGCCAGGG
>JANMLJ010000705.1:0-4839 GCA_031372465.1 Chitinophagaceae bacterium
GCATAGTGCTGGTACCTACCGTATTTCCGATGGACGTGGTGGTGCAGGAACAGGCAGTCAGCGTTTTGCACCTGTAAATAGCTGGCCTGACAATGGCAATCTGGATAAAGCCCGTTTTTTACTTTGGCCTGTTAAGCAGAAGTATAGTAACAAAATTTCCTGGGCAGATCTGATGATATTAGCTGGTAACTGTGCATTGGAGTCAATGGGTTTCAAAACTTTTGGATTTGCCGGTGGCCGTGAAGATATCTGGGAACCGGAACAAGATATTAACTGGGGTAATGAAACAGAATGGTTGGGCGACAAACGCTACAAGGGCGAAAGAGAATTAGATAATCCTTTAGCAGCTGTGCAAATGGGATTGATTTATGTAAACCCTGAAGGGCCTAACGGCAACCCCGATCCGTTAGCTTCTGCAAAAGATATCAGGGAAACATTTGCCCGTATGGCCATGAATGATGAAGAAACAGTGGCATTGGTAGCAGGCGGACATACTTTTGGTAAAGCACATGGTGCCGGTGACGCCGCATTAGTTGGATCAGCACCAGAAGGAGCAAGCATAGAAAAAATGGGAATGGGTTGGATAAATAGTTTTGGAACAGGTAAAGGAGGCGATACCATAACCAGTGGTATTGAAGGCGCCTGGAAACCAAATCCTACAACATGGGATAATGGTTATTTTGAAACTTTATTTAACTATGATTGGAAATTATCGAAGAGCCCTGCGGGTGCTCACCAATGGACACCAACTGATGAAAGTGCTGCCACCACTGTAATAGATGCACACGATGCTAAAAAGTTTCATGCTCCGATGATGACAACAGCAGACATGGCGTTGAAAATGGATCCCATTTACGAACCTATCTCCAGACGTTACTTCGAAAATTTTGATCAATTCGCAGATGCTTTTGCCAGAGCCTGGTATAAATTAACGCATCGCGATATGGGTCCTATTGCCCGCTACCTGGGAGAAGAAGTTGCAAAAGAAGAATTGATCTGGCAAGACCCGATAACCGTTGTTCAAAGTGAATTAAATGATAGTGACATCACTGCTTTAAAAAATAAACTACTAACAAGCGGAGTTTCGGTTGCACAATTAGTTGCAACAGCCTGGGCATCTGCTTCAACCTTTCGTGGTTCAGATAAACGTGGTGGTGCAAATGGTGCCCGTATTCGCCTGGAGCCGCAGCTCAATTGGGAAGCAAACAATCCGGGACAATTAAAAAATGTATTGGCTACTTTAGAAAATATTCAAAAGGAGTTTAACGAAACAGGCAAACAGGTTTCAATGGCAGATATTATTGTGCTGGGAGGATGTGTAGCTATAGAAAAAGCAGCTAACAATGCCGGGCACACTATAAATGTTCCTTTTATACCCGGCAGAGGTGATGCAACGTTGGAACAAACCGATGTAGACTCTTTTGCAGTATTGGAACCGAAAGCAGATGGATTTAGAAATTATAAAAATGCAAACTGTGTTTCTGTTACTGAAGAAATGCTGATTGACAAAGCACAACTTCTTACTTTAACTGCACCAGAAATGACCGTTTTAGTGGGAGGTATGAGAGTGCTGCATACAAATTTCGATGGCTCTAAGCATGGTGTGTTTACAAAAAATGCAGAAACACTTACCAATGATTTCTTTGTTAATTTACTGGACTTAAGTACAACCTGGAAAGCAACTAACGATACGGGTGAGGAATTTGAAGGACACCATCGCACCACCGGGGAAATAAAATGGACAGCTACCCGTGCCGACCTTATTTTTGGTTCTAACTCGGAGCTACGTGCCATAGCAGAAATATATGCATCCAGCGATTCTAAAGAAAAAATGGTGACGGATTTTGTTGCTGCCTGGAATAAGGTAATGAATTTAGATAGGTTTTAATTTAACTGGTTACCTCCGGAAAAAATAATACTATTTTTCCGGCACATTTAAAGAACACAATTTAAATACGACTTTGTAAGATTTTCCAAAAAATCTTACAAAGTCGTAAAAAAAAGCTGCATAAGAAGAACCTGCTCTTTCTAAAATATTAAATTTCAATTTTGCTAATCAGTGTATATAATGCAGAATGGCCAACTCACTTTGAAAATATCAACAAAAAATTGTTGAAAATTCTGAGTGGGTTAAAGGTCAAGATTGAGCATATTGGCAGTACTGCTGTACCAGGGCTTGCCGCAAAACCCATTATAGATATTGATATTATTTACAACAAATCTTCCGATTTTGAATACATAAAAAATAAGCTGGCAATCATTGGATATTATCATAACGGCAACCAGGATGCAACAGGCAGAGAGGTATTTAAACGAAGCGGGAAAATAGACGATGAAGTGCTTGATAAAATAGCGCATCATCTGTATGTATGCAGGTATGATTGCGCGGAATTGCACCGGCATATTTTATTCAGGAACTATTTAAGAAAGTATGCAATAGCCCGGGAATTTTATGAGCACCTGAAATATGAAATAGCCAAAGAAGTAAAAAATGACAGGAAACTATATGCAAGCAATAAAGAGTTAAAGGCAAATTCATTCATCAATTATATTGTTGAATTATCGAAAAGTGAACATCCTCCATTCGGTAAAATTGAAAGGTAAACCAACACCTCTCCCATCAATGTATGCTGCTGTGCCAGCTGAAAAATTAAATCTCAATTGTAAATCTTAACTTCATCATCCGTTTTTAACCTGCCTTCAACAAGCTGTTGACGCTGGAAATATTGTAAACATCCACTTTACTGATGATAAAATTATTAACCTGTAAAGATGAATAAATACAAAAACCTTCACAAATGGATGTTACTACCAATGGTCGTTATGCAATTGGGTATTTTCAAAGATTATTGGGGTGATTTTTCTGATAACGCCTGGGCTGTTCATATTCATTATTGGACAGGTACGGTTTGGTATATCTACCTGATCATTCAACCTTATTATGTTACCCATGGTCAAATAGCCCGGCATAGAACAAATGGTATCATCGGCATATTCCTGGCCGGTGGTGTTTGCATCACTGCCCTGAGTATGATGAACAGAGATATCGTAACAACCCAGCAAGCATTTGCATCACCGGAGCGTTTTGGACCTTTTCAACCCTGGTTCTTTTTTGGAGTGGCTGCTGTAGAAATTGTAATGATGACAGCTTTTGGATATGCCGTAATAAAAAGTATCATTCACCGGAAAGAAATAGAAAATCATGCCTGGTGGTTGATATCAACAGTATTTATTATCATGATGCCGGCACTGGGTCGTGGAATACAAAATGTTTATGTGGATATGCATAGTAAAGAAATGCCGGATGTAAATATTATGATACCCATTTATTTTACACTGCTGCTTATCATGGCAATGCTGCTGTTTGGTGCCTGGAAATTCGGTAAACTAAAACATCCTGCTACCTATCTCGCCCTTGGCATTAACATTTTTTTATTCTTTTTAGAACCTATTGGGAAATCAGCGGTGGTGCAACAATTTTTGAAGACTGTGATAAAGGGCTAATGCTCTATCAGAAAAAAGATGAATAGGATAGACTACGGTTTAATGAATAATAGCTATGCATTGTCTTATACCGATTATAGGTAATAAATAGGCTCAACTATTGAACCACATTAGGCACATAAAACACATTAGAAAAACACATAGAAGATACTATGTGTCAAACTATTGTTTCCTATGTTCTATGTGGTAAAAGCAAAACAATTCCTTGATTTTATTGATCTACTTATAAAGTATAAAAGGTATTATACATCAGCAAGAAAATGAAAAACTGATCACAGAGAAAAAAATTTTCCGGTATGCAATCTATTGCCGGAATAGTGAAATAATATCCCCGTAGACGGAGAAATAATTTCCCACATCACACTCTTCTTATATGACTTAGGGTCTGGCAATCAGCTGGAAACGCCAATTATACAACCATATCGGCGTTGTGGCACAGTATTGGCCTTCTATATGATATAACAAAATGAAAATTTATGAAAAAGCTTATCCTTTGCGCAGCTATTATTTTCTGTGCTGCTACTATTAACAATACATCGGCACAGATTCGCGTAAATGTTAATATCGGATCTCAACCTGATTGGGGACCTGTTGGATATGATCGCGCAGACTATTATTACATGCCAGACATTCAAACTTACTATTATGTTCCTACCCGTAAATTCATCTATTTATCCGGGGGTAACTGGATTTTTTCTAACAACCTGCCTTCTGCCTATAGTAACTATGACCTGAATACCGGGTATAAAGTAGTGATAAACCAACCCAATGCCTATCGTAATTACCAAACACACAGAACACAGTATTCTTGGTACAAAGGAAACCGTAACCAGGTAATTATCAGGAACAGCCCGGATCCAAAATATAAAAGAAATGGCCACGATAATGGGAAACATAATGGCCAGCATAATGGCAAAAAAAAGGGACATTAATAGAAAATTCTTAAAAAGAAAGCCGTCCTATGTGGCGGTTTTTTTTATTGTAATCAATAAGAGGTTATGGTAACAGCAATTACCCATCTGCCTATGTCGTTATTTAATTTTTGCTTTTGTCCTCATTTACTATTTTAACTTCAATGCCGTATCCAGCCTTTCCGCCACATTATCCCAGTTAATGATATTGAATAAGGTATCCACAAAATCGCCCCGTTTATTTTTGTATTTAAGATAATAAGCATGTTACCACACATCAATAACTAACAGGGGAACAGCGCCCCACTGAGTAAGCTTTTCATGATTTTCACATTGCAGGATAGTGAGTTTTTTCGAATAAGGCTGATAAGCCAATATGCCCCATCCATTGCCATCTACATTTTTTGAAGTAGCGGCAATATAT
>JANMLJ010000051.1:0-2390 GCA_031372465.1 Chitinophagaceae bacterium
GTATATGGTTCATTTCATATTCCCAGGGACTTCGTACATCAACAACTATTGTAGATGGATCTTTTATCAATTCTTTTATGGTATTCATTTAATAAAATTTTCGGCAAAAAATCATGTAAATATCCTGGCAGGAATTTAACCATTTCACCTTGCTCTATGTAATAAAAAAAAACGTACCTGTTTTTATAATAGTGTTGATGGACACAGGTACTCGCTTACGTTGAATCTGCCACTTTCTTTGATGTCCTTAAATCCGCCTTTTACATCAACCAGGTTGTCAAAACCCCTGGCACGAAGGATTGAATTAAATATCATGGAACGATAACCGCCTGCACAATGCACATAATAGGTTTTGGTTTTATCAATCTGTGCCATGCTATCATTAATAAAATCCAATGGTGCATTTTCTGCATCCACAATATGTTCACTCTGGAATTCACTTTTTTTCCGAACATCGAGTACATTCACTTTTTCTTTGTTCATAATTTGTGAAAGTTCCTCAGCACTGATAGAATCAATGTGGTCAATTTCTTTCCCGGCATTCTTCCAGGAATTGAATCCGTCTTTCAGGTAACCAATTGTAAAATCATATCCCACCCGGGCCAATCTTGTAATTACTTCTTCTTCACGCCCTTCATCAGTTATCAATAATATTTCCTGTTTGATATCAGGAATCATAGCGCCAACCCAGGGGGCAAAACTTCCATCGATACCAATATTGATTGCATTCGGTACAAACCCTTTTGCAAATGTTTGCGGGTCCCTGGTATCAAGAATCAAAGCACCAGTTTCATTAGCAGCAACTTCAAACGCATCAGGACTTAATGCATGCTGGCCTCTTTCCAATACTTTATCAATACTTTCATAGCCTTGTATATTCAACATCACATTCAATGGAAAGTAAGCAGGAGGTGCAACTAACCCGGTTGTTACTTCTTTGATGAATTCTTCTTTGGTCATATTAGCACGAAGGGCATAGTTTGTTTCTTTCTGATGACCAAGGGTGTCCGTGGTTTCTTTGCTCATATTTTTACCGCAGGCACTACCGGCACCATGCGCAGGATAAACAGTAATGTCATCAGGCAGCGGCATAATTTTATTCCTAAGTGAATCAAATAAATAGCCCGCTAATTTATCCTGTGTCAGGTCTGATACTAATTTTTGTGCCAGGTCAGGCCGGCCTACATCACCAATGAAAAGCGTATCACCGGAAAATAAGGCCACTTCTTTTCCCTGTTCATCTTTCAAAAGATAAGAAGTGCTTTCCATTGTATGGCCAGGTGTATGCAGTGTTTTTAAGATAACATTACCTATTTTAAATTCTTCACCGTCTTTAGCTATATGTGCTTCAAACGAAGGATTAGCATTTGGCCCATAAACAATTGTTGCTCCTGTTTTTTTACTCAGGTCTAAGTGCCCGCTTACAAAGTCGGCATGGAAGTGCGTTTCAAAAACATATTTAATTGTTGCGTTGTTTCGTTTCGCTTTTAGAATATATGGTTCTACTTCACGCAGCGGGTCAATAACAACTGCTTCGCCGTTGCTTTCAATGTAATAAGCACCCTGTGCCAGACAACCGGTATAAATTTGTTCAACTTTCATAAATTATTGCTTTTCGTTTTTTTATAAGGAATGTCAAATTTCGTATTTATTGCAATAATGGTGTGTGACATCCATCACAATTAGTGAGCACTACCACCCGGGAAAAATAATTCTTTTACAATAATGTAAATACCCATTACCAGCACAAACCAGCCAAAGCCTTTTTTGAGTTTATTGCCATCTATTTTTTTACTGAGAGCATCCCCAATAAAAATACCGGCAATTGCCAGTGCAGTAACTGTACCTAACAATTTCCAATCCATTGCGTAATTGGACAAATCTCCTGTAAAACCAATCAACGATTTGGCAGCTATAATAAGTAAGGATGTGCCAACCGCTTGTTTCATAGGAAGTTTGCTCAGCAACACAAGCGCAGGAATAATCAGAAATCCACCACCGGCACCAACCAGTCCTGTCAATAATCCTACCACACCGCCTTCGAGAATTATCATTGGATAATTAAATTTTTGCTCTCCGCTTTCTGTTTCGGATTTTTTACTTTTATTGCTGATCATTGATATAGAAGCAAAAACCATCAGGATGGCAAACAAAATCATCATCAGGATACTTTTTGTTACTACAAAATCCCCGATAGTAAAAACTTCTTTAGGTATTCGGGGAACAATAAACTTGCGTGTAGCAAATACAGCTATAATAGAAGGGATGCCAAAAATCAGGGCTGTTTTTAAATTAACCTGTCCCTGTTTATATTTAGGAAATGCACCTACAAGACTTGACAGACCTACAATAAATAATGAGTATGCTGTTGCAACAACCGGTTCTACATT
>JANMLJ010000083.1:0-2678 GCA_031372465.1 Chitinophagaceae bacterium
TATCAAATCATCGTTTCGCTGCTTACCCTGATTGCTTTAGAAGTTGTGCTGGGCATAGACAATATAATTTTCATTTCTATTTTGGCTGGAAAACTGCCCCCCGAGCAGCAAAAAAAGGCAAGAAATTGGGGCATTCTTTTAGCGATGGTGATGCGACTTGGTTTACTGGCAGGCATATCCGTAATAATAAAATTAGACAATGAGCTTTTCAATATGTTTGGAAACAGTATAAGTGGAAAAGATTTGATATTGATAATGGGAGGTCTGTTTTTAATATATAAAAGTTCAAAAGAAGTGTATCACAAAATGGAAGGGGAGCCTGAAGACAAAGAAAAAAAGATCGGAAAAGCAACTTTAGGCAATATTCTTGGTCAAATTATACTACTAGATCTTGTTTTCTCCATAGACTCCATCATTACTGCGGTTGGGCTGGTGCAGGAAATATGGATTATGTACACCGCAGTTATTGTTACTGTATTTATCATGCTTATGGCAGCAGCACCTATCAGCAATTTTGTAAATAAACATCCCGCTTTCAAAATTTTAGCGTTGAGCTTTTTGCTATTGATTGGTTTTACATTACTGATTGAAGGCTTTGATGTGCATGTGCCAAAAGGATATGTATATTTCGCCATGGCTTTTGCGCTGTTGGTAGATGTAATACAAATGAAAGTAAGTGGTAAGAAATCTCATCCGGTAAAATTGAATGAACACTTTACAGAAGATGTAAAGATGTAAAGTTCAATAAAATCAAGGAATCATTTTGCTTTTACCACATAGGAAGACCTGCCTGTCCGGCAGGCAGGTAGAAAACAATAGGTTACACAACTTGTCCCGCCAAAGGCGAGGATAGGTTCTGCTATGTGTTTTTCTTATGTATTTTATGTGCCTATTGTGGTTCAATAATTGGGCCTATTTATGAACTATAATCGGTATTACTACCCTTGTATGATGTTAATCGTTTGATTCCTTTTCCATCAGTTTTATTCCAATTACTCTTTCCTTAATTTTATTATGAAGGTTAATAGCCATATGCACAATGGGGGTAGCACAGATATAAAAATCAGTTTGGGGAAATTCCTTCTTAAGACTCAGTTCAATTTCATTAAATAGCAAGCTCTTGGTAACAAACTGGATAACAAAAACAGTTGAATGCTCTTTTTCGTTTAATGAATTTAAATGAAAAGAATCAAAGGAGCTACTAAAAACATTCAGCGTGAACTTATTTTTTAAAATGCTTTTTGCCACTGCATCTGCCTGATCTTTGTTACTTACTAAAAGCTTTATAATAATCATTTTCTATACTTTAGAAACTTATTTCTTACCGCTTTTTAGTTAAATCAAAATTGAAATAACTGTTTAAAATAATTCCATTATTGTACTGAAAAACATTGCGGTTATTTACTTCCCTCCCCAACTGTACAATTTGCTGTAAAAAGCCACCTTCTACCCTGAACTTTTTATTAAAGCGATAACCCAGGAGGATACCCAATCTGTTTTGGTCAAAAACATTTTCATTTACATTTTTTCCAAAGCCAATAAAAAGTTCATCATAGATGGCAGCATAGGGTGTTTTATCTTCTATCTTCTTTTTACCGATCGGCATTTGTAAACGGTACATATATCGAAGCCGGTTTAAAAATAAAAAGTCATCGGGTTTACTTAATGCCACATTTGTGTACCGGCCTAACCATCTTTGTTCCAGCATAAACCGGTGGCTCATTTCTACCCTGTTTACATTGTCTGAAATAGTAGCCATTAAAAAAACCCTGTGTTCAGGAAATCTTTTTCCCGCTGCCTGTAAGGGAATATCTCCATAAGGAAAGGTTTCAATCCAGGCATAACCTCCCCTAAGGGTAAGTTTGTTATTGACCTGGTAATTAACCCCCGTTCTGAACAAACTTTGTTGCCAGTCTTTTACAATGTTTTCTCTTCGCCACTGGTATTCCAGGTGGCCACTCCATTTTGAAGAAAATTTAATTATAGTAAAATTATTAAACCAACCAATGGTATTTTTATCTGTTACTCTTGTATTTTGAGCTGATGACATAAGACTAAACAAACATAGAATTATTGAAAAAATTATGCGATAACTCATAAATAGATTTTGTATAAATGAGGCCAGGCATAAACCTGGCCTTATTTATCAATTATTTAGTTGGTGGTGCAAAAGGAAGTGCTGATTTATGAACTATTATTTTTAGTTTGCCATCTTTTCCTTTTTTGAAAACCCAGGTTTTATCAACCATAACTTCCTTGCCTGTTTTGTCTGTAACCCAAACGTTTCCCATTGTGATAGCCACAGAGCCATAAATCTGTATGCCTTCATTTTTCTCACCTGCATTATCGTAACGGGCTTTTACCCAAGGGGTTAGTGCAAAACCTTTATCATTGGGATATTCCGAATCCCCACCTACAAAATATGCCAATGCCCCTTTTTTAGTATTTCTAAAAGTTTGGTCGCCATATGCCAATGTTGGTTTAAAAAATACTTTGCCATTATCATAGTTGTAGGCAGTAGAAAGCACTTCTTCGGCAAAGGCTTTATAGTCACCGCCTTCTTCTTTTAATTTTCCAATTTTTACCAAAGCATCACACCAGAGCTGTTGTGCAGCATTTACTTCGTCATAGGTAATAATATCTTGTGCACCCTCTTCTACATAAACCAAACCTAAATC
>JANMLJ010000086.1:0-7710 GCA_031372465.1 Chitinophagaceae bacterium
CATGAGAAAACTTGTATCACTCATTACTATGTTAATGCTATTTAGCACAATAGCATTTAACCAGGACCGTAACATTTCTGGTACGGTAAAAGACGAATCGGGTGCACCTGTACCCGGAGCTTCCGTTAAAATTAAAGGAACAAAAACCGGAGTTGCTGCTGACAATCTTGGCCAATTCCGCATTCTTGCAAAAGCCGGTGATATTTTACTGGTCACGGCCACAGGAATTGAACCTACAGAATCTCTTGTTGGTTCAAACAATACAATTTTAATAAGTGTAAAAAGTTCTGTTGCTTCCGGACAGGAAGTTGTAGTAACTGCCTTGGGTATCAAACGTACAGAAAAGGCCTTAGGATATGCCGTTTCTAAAGTTGATCCAAATGCTGTACTCCAAAAATCAGAACCGAATGTATTGGCAGGGCTTGCCGGTAAAGTGCCTGGTGTGGATATAAGGGGGGGGCAGGGAGCTCCCGGTGCTGCAGTTCGTATTCAAATAAGAGGGGTATCTTCTTTTAATGGGGGTGAGCCATTGATCATTGTAGATGGTGTACCGTATAGTAATAACCTGGTAAATACTACTAACCCATTTACAGGGGGAGGAACCTATGGTTCTGGTTTTGGAAATCTTGACCCGAATGATATTGAATCAATCAACATATTAAAGGGAGCTGCGGCTGCATCGTTATATGGCTCAAGAGCTGCCAACGGTGTTTTATTGATAACTACTAAATCGGGAAATCCTAAAAAAGGGGCAAAACCACTTACTGTAACATACAGGGCTGGTTATAGCCAGGAAACAATATCCGGATTACCTGAATTTCAAAACTTATATGGGGCAGGTGCCAACTGGAGAGTTCAGGCTTCGAATGGTTCGTGGGGAGGAAAATTTGGAAAAGGAGTTCAATATGATGCAACAGGAAATGTGATCGGAACTTCCGCCTCAGGAATAGATTCCATTCCTGCTACAACATGGGCAACTATGTTTAATTCTTATCCGGAACTTTTCCCTAATGGACGTTTAGCCTATAAAGCAAATCCGGATAACGTTTCTTCTTTATTTAATACAGGTAGTCTTTTTGAAAATTCAATCGGCCTTCAGGGTGGCGGTGGAAATACAACTTTTAATGTTACACTTTCCAATGTTGACCAAAAAGGATATATCACCAACTCCAGCTATAAGAAAAACAATATTAGCGTTGGTGGACAGACAATCGTAGGTAAATTTACCTTAGGTTCAAGTGTCGCTTATTCAAGATCAAAACAAATAGGGGGGTTTATAGGTGGACCCCAAAGCTTCATATCACAGTGGGGTCGTACGTTTACCATGGCCAGGAACTGGGATATTACCGGATGGCCTTCAGAAAACAGAGCTGGCGCACAAATTGGCTTTAATGATGGTCAGTACACCAACCCGGTATGGGGAGCAAAACATAATACAATAACTTCTGTTGATGACAGGCTGGTTGCTAACTTTAGAGCTTCTTACAAAATAAGTAATAGTGTAAGAATTGACTATAATGCCGGTGTAAACAGCTATGCTCTTTATAGAGACCAGATTATTGACAAATCCTCTTATGGAGGTACGGATAACCTATTAGGAACTATAACAGAAGTGGTAAATAGAACTCAAGAGATTCAATCCACTATAGTAGCAATTTATACTCCTAAGATTGGAAAAGAGTGGAGCCTGGATGTGAAAGTTGGTAATGATATCAACCAAAGAACAAGCCGTGCTCAACAGGTTGTGGGAGTTAACTTTGTAATTCCAGGTCTGTATAATCTTCAGAATACTTCCACTCAACGTTTCAGCTTTGATAATGTATCAAAAAGAAGATTGGTAGGCTTGTTTGGTGAAGCTTCTATAGGGTACAAAAATTTTGCTTTCTTAAACATAACGGGAAGACAAGATAGAACTTCTACTCTTCCTTATAAAAACTCCAGTTATTTTTATCCGGGTGTTTCAGGTTCACTGGTATGGTCAGATGCATTTAACCTTAAATCCAGCATTTTGGATTATGGTAAAATACGTGTAGGTTATGCAAGAGTAGGTAATGATGCTGCACCAGGGAATACAGAAGCTATTTTTGGTCTCAATTCCCAGGGCTTTCAGGGCCAATCATTAGCATCAAGAGGAGGTTCCAACTTCGATCCGAATCTTACACCGGAGTTTACAAGAGAAATTGAGGTTGGCACGGAGATGCGTTTCTTTAAAAGAAGAATAGGTGTTGAAGTTACTTTCTACAATAAAAAATCTACTGACCTGATTTATGCTATCGATTTGCCCCAGACTACAGGCTTTAGTTCATTCTTTACAAACCTCGGTCAGATTCGAAATAAAGGATGGGAAGCTGCTATGGATCTAAAACCAATAGCCGGTAAGAATTTTCAGTGGGATGTAAGAGCTATTTATACCAAAAATACCAATACGGTTGAGGAACTTGTGCCAGGTCTTACAAGAGCTACGGTTGGGGGCAACAACTGGATTGAGGCAGGCTTTCCCTATGGTTATTTAAGAGGCAGCCATTCAGCCCGTACAGACGATGGTCAATTATTGATCAATCCAATAAATGGTGCGCCATTTGTTGATCCGAATGATGATTTGGTGGGTGATCCAAATGCTGATTTTAAATTAGGTATTACCAATACATTGTCCTACAAAGGATTTCAGTTAAGTGTTCTTTGGGATATGACTCAAGGTGGTCAATTCGCTTCTGAAACTATTAGTGCAATGTTGGGAAGAGGTGTTAGTAAGGATGTAGAAGACAGGGAAAAAAGCCGTGTTGTAGAAGGAGTATATGGAAATGCTCTCCCTGTAACCGGGGCTGATGGTAAGAATCACTATACACCATTGTTGATTGGTGGTAAAACTGTACAAAATCAGACAAGAATCACTACCAATGATCTTTTCTTCTCACCAGGAGGTACCGGAGCAACTTTTGCTACCAATGGTGCATATGAATATCAGGTATTCGATGGTACAGTATATAGATTAAGAGAAGTTGTATTGGCTTATAGCTTTCCTGCAAGTATTATCAAGAAACTTAAAGTTTCTGCTATAACCTTTTCTTTGAGTGGTCGCAATCTTTGGTTCTGGGCTCCTAATGTGCCTAAATACACCAATATTGATCCGGATATCAACTCTGTTGTAAATGGTAATACCCAAGGGGTTGATTCGGGAGGTGCACCAAGTACAAGAAGACTCGGTGCGAACTTAAATATAACATTCTAATAATCATGCATAAATTTTTAATTATGAGAAGGAAAAATCATCTAATATATTCTTTTACTGCGTTGATAATGCTTGTAGTTGTTTCGACAGGCTGCAAGAAATATCTCGATGTAAATAAAAATCTTAACAGCCCTACTGCTGTGCCGGTATCTCTGCTGCTAAGTAATTGTGAACGGGGTATCGCTGCTAATATAGCATTAGGCTCTGGTCTCGGTGGTACGATGTCTGTTTATGTACACCAAACCACTGGCCGCGTAGGCGCAGACAGGTATGGTGCTGGTGCATCCGGTTGGGGAGGTTTATATTCAAATATTGCCAACCTAAATGTAATTATTTCACAGGGTGGTAAAGAAGGCCGTTTTACATATGTCGGTATTGCTAAAATATTGAAAGCATACGCATTTAGTATCCTTGTGGATGTTTATGGTGATTGCCCTTTTACAGAGTTTGATCGGTTTAATGAAGGGTTAACACAACCTAAATTTGATAAGGGTAAAGATATCTATCCACAACTGCTAAAATTAATTGACGATGGTATTGTTGATATAGATAACCCGGCGCCAAACCCTTCAAAACCTGCTGCTGATGATTATATTTATAAAGGAAATACAACTAACTGGAAAAAAGCAGCCAGAACGCTTAAGCTTAAATTGTATAGCCAGGTAAGACTTGTTCAAAATGTAACTACAGAGGTAAATGCATTACTGGCAACTCCTGCCAATCTTATTAATTCACAGGCTGAAAGTTTTATGATGCCATATGGTCCTTTTGGTACTACGGATGACAGGCACCCTGCCTATGGTGATTATAACGCTACACAGCGTGGAGGACAACTTTTTAGCCCATGGCTTTATGAGATGATGAAAGGAAGGAACGCCAATATTTTGAACGGAAATGCCGATCCAAGAATTCCTTATTACATTTATAATCAAAAATCTGCAACCGGTGCACCGGAGAATTGTACAGAGTTCCGTGATGGCGGATTTATTACTATTATTTTTGGATCAACCGGACCATGCCGCGATGGTTCTAACAGTGCCACTTATTCGCTTTTAGGTTTATATCCTGCAGGTGGGCGTTATGAAGATAATGGCGCTAAAACTATTACTACTTTAGGCCCTATAAATGCCGGAACAGGTGCATTACCGCATCAGTTTATTACGTATGCAGACCGCCTTTATATTGAAGCCGAATTGATCAATGCAGGAGTTGTTGCAGGCGGTGCCGTTGCAGAAAGAGCTGCATTCAGCAAAGCATTGGATGAGTCGTTTAATCAGATGGATTATATCATTACCACTTTTATTAAGCCGGCTTCTGCAGGAGCTCCACAAGTTGTTCCTCTCATTGCCACACTTCCAGCTACTCTTACTTATAAGACAGCTGTTTTAGCTGCGTATGATGCAGGAACTGCTACCAAAAAATTAGAGTATATCATGACCGAGAAGTGGATCAACAGGATTGAAAACCCGGTGGATAGTTATACCGATTACAGAAGAACAAAATTTCCTGTTTTGTTTTCACCAGCACCTATTGGTACTGTTACCTCGGTAACTGGCCCTGATGGAAAAGTGACACCTGTATCAAATGACCGGGCCTATCCATGGTCTTTGCCATTCGATGTTGGTGAAATTGCTTTAAACTCCAGTTCACCACCTCAAAAAGTACCAGAGGCTTATAAAGTATTTTGGCAACCTTGATAGATATATTCTTACTGATAAATTAATAATAAAATTAACAGATTATGAAAAGTAGAAAAATAAATATATTACTGGCTTTATCCTTGGGAGCTATAATAGCTTTCACAGGTTGTAAGAAGGATGATGGAGCCGTACCGGAAAGAGTTACCATTAATGATGTACCGGCAATTTCAACCGCTGTAGATCCTACCGGTTCACAGGCTATTGACCTGTTAAACTTAGGTGCTTTTGCGGGTAAATTTAAAGTGACTGAATATTTTCCTGGTACTACGCCTCCAACTAAAATTGATATTGTAGTAAGAAAAAATGGCTCCAGTGCCAATGTAAAAGTGTTTAAAACTGGTGTTACTACTTATCCATCCACTTTTTCAGTCACCGCTGCAGAAATAGCCACTTTATTTGGCGTTGCAGTAGCATTGGGTGATACCTATGATTTTGCGCCTGATCTTTATGTAGGTACCAGAAAATTTGAAGCATTCCCTTCTATCGGAGCTGGTACTGGTAACGGAGTTATTGCCATGCCACTTTTCAGTGAATTTGCCCGCTTTGCAGCTATTTGTGCATACGATCCAACTATTTACCAGGGAAATTTTGTCGTAGTATCTGATGGTTTTGGTGATTTTAGCCCTGGTGAGATAGTACCTATAACAAGAATCGGTAATAATCAGTTCTCATTTATTGATCCTTATGTTACAAGTCCTCTTCCAATAATTGTTACAGTTAATACACTCAATAATCAATTGACAATTACCAAACAAAAAATTGGTAATGCATTTACCTGGAATCTCACTTATACTAATCCAAATGCTGCTGTTGCGGCATCAGCTGCAAGTTTCGTTGCTCCATGTAGCAAAACAATTGATCTTAATATTGCCTATACAGTTGATCAGGGATCCTTTGGATCATACTTGCTTAAATTAAGAAAACCTTAAGCGCTTAGGTTCAAAAAAATATTAAAAAGGCTGCCTTCAAAAAAGGCAGCCTTTTTAATAACTATATAAGTTGAGGTTTTCGTACTTAATATAAATAGTTGTTCTGTATGCTCCTTCTTTTTCCTGACCAATTTAAATTATAGTTTTTTATTTTTTACTAATTCCAGTGAAACGGATTAATAAAAAACAGGTGGAACATTTCCCAACGAATCATGGGGTCTTTCATAGTTATAATCCTGCTGTCATTGATGCGGCATTTATCTGACTTCTGATAAGCTGTAAAAAAATAAGCTATCCGGTAATTCTTTTCTCAAAGAGCCATTATTACATTCTATAACGCCATTCTGTGTTGGTTTCCATTGCTGTATGAACTGCAACCTGATTTGTTTATCATCACACCCTTGTTGCAATCTGTCACTAATAAAAGCTGGTCCATTGTGTACGCTTATTGTTAGTGGTATAGCTTTTCTTTCACTTAATTTTTGATGTGTTCTGATGACCTGCAAGGCTGGGAAAGAGGTATCAATTTCAATGGCCGGTGATACAGATTACAAAGAGTTTAAAAATTTGAAACAAATTTCTAACTTTCCATTACAGTAAATAAGCCTTTAACTCAATCTGCAAATCAATTATCCCTTACTTATAAAAAAAGAGGAAATTACACTAACAAAACTTTCAATTGCCACGGCCTTAAGGCCGTGGCAATTGAATGCTATCTTCAATCGGCTTTAGCCGAAATTATTTTTGTTCAGTGCTGTGATTTTGATGAAACAATTGCTGAATTGTCAATGGGTTAAGTTAGATAGATTGAACAAACAATATAGTCCAATATCGGCTACGCATCAGTTGACTATTTGTTTGATACCATACCGAAGTATCGGCGCAGGTCGGCATTTATCACTGTAAGATTTTTAAAATATTAGTATATTTTAAAAATCACATTGTTATAACATCAATAATCTGCATTTCCCATACTTTGCTTTTCAATTGTAAAACGTAGCATCACTGGTGCCATTTTCCCGGCTGATGTTTTTAACAGACTTACCATTTGCTGCTGATGAAGAATCGGGACTATCTGGACTCCGTAAATCTTTTCTTTTTCATGATTTGCAATTTAAGTTAGAGAGTAATCTCTGATTTCAAATGGCCGATTTTTGGGGGAGCTTACACATTCTTGTGCTAAATAATCATTTAATTCAGACCATTCTGACAGGTTTTGGTTAAATGTAAAATCGGGGAGTAATACATAAAAAAAACCGCCCCATTTCTAATGGGGCGGCTGCAAATAAATAATAAAGAATTATTTCTGTGCAATAGCAAATGCCATTTTGCTATAATTTGTGCTTACAGCTATATCACCACCATCAATTAACTCAATACCGACCAGTGCAGTTTGATTGGCACTTATTCCGCTATTAAGAATATTAATGGTAATAGTTCCAAAACTTGCATTAGCAGGTATGGTACAGGTTCCGGTACCAGCGTCTGTATAATGTGTGCCTGCTACACCTTCAAAAGTGGTCAATGTGCCACTTACCGGGGCACCGTATGTAACGGTGGCTCCTACAGAAGTACCAACAGTAAATATTTTGTACTTAACAGTACTTGAACCACTTCTCTGTTTACCGGTCAGGTTTACCCTGAAAGTTGCTGTTCCAGAAGCCCTGGTTATAAAAGCATCAGCAGAGAGGATTGCTCTACCTGCTAAAGGCTGACGGGTGATAAACGGATATGTTAGAGTACCAAAGGGACCGTTAAAAGAGGCAACATCCAACTCTGCATAATTTGTCTCGAAAACGACATCATTCGATTTAATGCAGCTGCTGAAAACAAATGCCATAAATAATGAATA
>JANMLJ010000092.1:0-3640 GCA_031372465.1 Chitinophagaceae bacterium
AAATCCATGATATATTTATCCACCAGTTCTGATGCCATTGGATGCTGCTGTAATGCAATTATATTCGCTTTCAATGACTCTATAATGGAAGTACAATGAATACAAACAAGGGCAATTTCTTTGGGAGGCAGATCAATGAGTTGTAGTTTGACTTCCGTAACAAAAGCCAAGGTTCCTTCTGAACCTGCCAGTAACTTGCATAAGTTAAATGGTTCTCCATTTTTATCAAATGGAAACATTGCCAACAAACTATCTAATGCATAACCGCTGTTTCTTCTGGTAACAGAAGATGAAGGAAAATTAGTATGAATTAGCGATTGATTATGTTCATTAGCCAGTAAACTGTGCAGGTTTGAATAAATTTTTTGTTTAAGTGTAGAAGGCTGATCCTTGTTGATAAGTTCTTCTGCTTTAAAAACCGCTTCCGATCCATCACTTAGCAGTGTAGTGATTTCCAGTACCTGGTCTCTTGTAGAACCCCAAACTATACTGTGTAATCCGCAGGAATTATTTCCTAACATCCCACCGATCATTGCCCTGCTGGCCGTGGATGTTTCGGGACCAAATATTAATCCAAATTTTTTTAAATAGTGGTTTAAATCATCCCTTATAACACCTGGTTGTACACGTACCCATTTTTCAGCTGTATTAACTTCAATGATTTTTGTAAAATATTTGGAGATGTCAACCACAATTCCATTACCCACGACCTGGCCAGCAAGGGATGTACCGGCTGCCCTGGGTATAAGCGTTAGCTGATGTTTGGTGGCAAACCTGATAAGCTGTTGAATGTCTGGAATACTTGCCGGGATTGCTACGGCCAATGGTTTTTCCTGGTATACAGATGCGTCAGTGGAATAAGCCATTAATTGAGCCTGGTGTATAGCTGTTTTATTAAAAAAAAACAATCCATCCAATGCTGACTCCAGTTGTGCTAAATGTGTATCCATAAAAAATAATTCGTCAATAGCCAACCAAATTTAGCTTCTTTATCTAATGTAAAGAAGAGATGAGTTCATTTAAAATTATCGTGCCGGATTAAAGGGTTGCCAACCTTAGAAAAGGATTTTCCAAGGTGAAATGAACTTTATAAAGGTTGGCAACCCTTACGACAATTTTAAATGCACCCGAAGAGATTCATGCCAATCTGCAATTAATAATTAACAATTCAGTATTTGGAGGAACGGCTAGTTTGTAAGCTGAAAAAATAATTGTAGGAACAGCGGAAAAAAAGTGCAAGGAAAAATTTTTTGAATGAAATCAGGGAGCCAGTCTTTCCTTTTTCCATTTGCCTGTTGATTCATTTGTATATAATATTCTGTCGTGCATGCGGCTGGGCCGGCCCTGCCAGAATTCTATTCTTACAGGTTTTACACGGTAACCACCCCAATGTGGTGGCTTTGGAATTTTTCCATGCTTGAAGCGCTCGGTATAATACTGAAATGTTTCTTTCAGCCATGTTTTACCTGCCACCACCATACTTTGAGGAGAAGCCCATGCGCCAATCTTACTCCCGTCAGGACGACTATCGAAATAGTCAATGCTTTCTTTAATAGATATCTTTTCTGCTATTCCATTGATCCTAACCTGTCTTTCAAGTTCTTTCCAGAAAAATAATAAACAGCAGTTAGCATTAAATTCGAGTTGTGTACTTTTAGCACTGTTGAAGTTGGTAAAAAAAACAAACCCCTTTTCATCAAAAGCTTTCAGTAAGACAGTTCTCGCATCCGCCATTCCATCATTCCCTGAAGTTGCCAATGTCATTGCATTCATTTCCAGAATCTGCGATTGCTCTGCATCCTGCCACCATTTTTCAAATTGTGCAACAGGTAATTCGGCCACATCTTCTTCGTTGAGAGTATGTAATGTATAATCTTTACGCAACTGTGCTATTTCTTCGGGCTTCATATTTATATCTGATTATTTGCAGGGCAAAGATAAACTACCTGCCTGATTAAAGTCATAGTTTAGAATGCCAGCCCCCCTACTTTTGATTAGCTTTTATTTATGCACGGCTGGAAAAACATTATCAAAAAACCTACCTGAACTCCTCTTTCGCCATCCCAGCAACTCATTAATTTATTTTTTAGAAAAGCAGGATCATTGCTGATTAAAATCTCCTGAATGAAAACGATCATAGAACCCTTCCGTATAAAATCGGTGGAGCCAATTTATTTCACTGCAAAACTGAAACCGGTAAAATATCAAAGCGCTACTTCACACCTTCCAGTATCTTAATATAATTACTTCTTTCGTAAGCGGTTGGGTCTGAAATATGCTGCTGACTCATACTGCCTTTAAATGAGTTGATATCATCAAATCCCATCATATACATCCAGTCCTGTAATTCTTTATTCATTGTTTTTAAATAAGGAATACCATTTTTATATAAAGAAGAAGCAGTCATCACCACATCTGCTCCAGCGAGGATATATTTAATTACTTCAATAGCACTTTGTACCCCGGTTGTTGCTGCCAGCGACAGATTTACTTTGCCATATAATAATGCAATCCATAATAAGGGGAGTCTTATTTCACTGGGTTCGCTGTAATGCAGATCTGTCTTTATTACCAGTTCATTGATATCAAAATCGGGCTGATAGAAACGATTAAATAAAACCAGCGCATCAGCACCTGCATTTTTCATCCGTAAAGACATATTACCCATCGAACTGAAATAAGGATTTAGTTTAACTGCTACAGGAATTTTTACCGTTTGTTTGATAGATTGAATGATATTCAGGTAGCGGTGTTCAACTTCTGAGGAAGAAATAGCAATATCTGCCGGAATAAAAAATATATTCACTTCAATTCCGTCTGCACCTGCCTGTTCCATTAATTTAGAATAATCAATCCATCCTTCGTTGGTTATTCCATTCAAACTTCCAATAATAGGAATATTCACTCTCTCTTTAGCTTTACGGATATTCTCCAGGTATTCGTCAGTTCCTACATTAAAATCCTCCAGGTCGGGAAAAAAATCCAGCGCTTCCGGAAAAGCATAGGTAGTTTCTGAAATCACTCCTTTAAACCGGGCTTCTTCTTTTCTTATCTGTTCTTCAAATAAGGAAAAAAGTACCACAGCCCCCGCACCATGATCTTCCATTTTTACTATATTATCTGTTTGCTCAGATAAAGTACAGGCAGAAACTACAATTGGGGAATCAAGGTCTAATCCCATATACGTTGTATGAACTTTCATATCAGACTATTTAGTAAGAGTTTCCAATCTTTTGAAGGTTGGAAGCTCTTTTGTTAAGCAATTGGTACAAAATCACTCGCTTTCTTTATTGCCAGTTCTTCGTATGTTTTCCATTTAAGATTAACTAAATCCTGTGCATGATTCATCAGATCCTCTGCCACTTTTGGATTAGTCATCGTTAGAACTTTATACCGTAATTCATTGTAGGCATAATCTTTTAATGACATAGTTGGTCTTGGTGAATCAAGTACAAAAGGATTTTTATTTTTCTTTCGTAGTGTCGGGTTATACCGTAATAATGGCCAGTGGCCGCTGGACACTGCTTTATTCTGCTGACTAAGTCCATCTTTTAAATCATAGCCATGAGCTATACAATGACTATAGGCCAAAATCAATGAAGGACCATCATAAGCTTCTGCCTCCCGCATGGCTAGCAAT
>JANMLJ010000153.1:0-10765 GCA_031372465.1 Chitinophagaceae bacterium
GAGACCCTTATCCTTTTGAAGGAAAAACAAATCCATATACTGAATTGCTAAAAAAATGGAATAAATCCGGTGATGGAAATCGGAATTTTGTTCCGGCACATGATTCTTCAGAATCGGCTATGAATAGGGCCTTATACATGGAAAGATTATGGATGGGTACTACTTCCGTGGAAGCTGCTGACAAAGATGGATGGGTTGTTTCCATTACACCAAGTGGTGGTTGGTTGCCAGCCTGCATTGCTGGTAATACAGGTGTAGGTATGAGTCAGCGTCTGCAAAGTTTTGTTTTGGATGCAGACATCAATCCTTTTAATGTAATTGAACCGGGCAAAAGACCAAGAGTTACGTTAACGCCAACGATGGCATTAAAAGATGGTAAACCTTTTCTTTCATTTGCTGTGCAGGGTGGCGATACCCAAGATCAGAACCTATTACAATTTTTTTTGAATATGGTTGAATTTGGTATGACCGTGCAACAAGCCTGTGAAGCAGCAAATATTAATTCTAACCAATTATGGCTTTCATTGGGAGGTACTAAAATGGAAGACCGAAAACCCAGGGTAGGAGAAATATTAGTAAGTAATTCAACAACGGATGCCGTGAAAAATGAATTAAAAAAAATGGGCTATAAAGTGACTACCGGAAATCGTACCAGCGGACCCATCAATGCAATTTATTTTGACTGGAAGCATGGAAGTTTCTGGGGTGGCTCTTCCAATAATGGAGAAGATTATGGGATAGGGTGGTAATCTAAGCCCTGGTTCGTGTCTCCACGAACCATCTTATTTTAAAATTCTTTATACAAATCTTTAAGAAAGCTAAAACTTTTCTCACTAAGTTCATAATATTTTGCAGAAGAATATTTGTATTCACAGGGGTCTTTCACCAACCGCCAATGATCAGCCAATGGATTAGAATGAAAATACTTCAGCTTTTGAATAGCCACTTTTTTTGTAAATAACGGTATGGCTAATGAATCCCTTTGCCAAAACTCATAATCTTTATTATCAGCGACTACTTTGTAAGACGCCAGCTTCTTCTCACCCTCCTTTTGCAACATTTTCTTAAATGTATGGGCGGTAAACTTTAAAAAAGAACCTTGTGGCGATTCTTTCCCATTGGGTTCGTTTATCCGCCAAATCAGGTGAATATGGTTGGGCATAATGACAAAGGCAAATACATCTATCTTTCCTGCATCGCTTAAATGCTGCAAAGAACTTATGATTACATCTTTATATTCATCTTTTTGTAATAATCGTTACCATTGGTTAATAGTTGCAGTCCAGAAGTAAATCTCACCTGTATCAATGTGGGATTTTCTTTTGTGTTCAAGTAATGATTTATCCATGATAAAGCAACGCTATTTCAATTCAGGGTTTAGAAAAACACGAAACAATTGTGGAGGGTCAATGAGCTATTTTCTTTTATAATTCCGTTGCGTGAGGACACGCAACGGGGCGTTTGCAGTTCATCCAATAATGGGGAAGATTATGGGATAGGGTGGTAAATAGTATCGATAAATCGGGGTAAAATGATGCTCTTCACTATTTTGATAGTGAATTAAATTCCTTTTAGTTTTTTTCTCTTTGATAGAAAATCTTCAAATGCCTGTATTGAATAACTGCTTAAATTATTTTCTTTCATCATTCCTCCTTTTTGTGCAGCCAGTACGCCATACTTCACATCATCAAATCCACTTAACGCATGTGCATCCGGGTCAATAGAAAGTAAAACATTTTTTTCAATAGCATAGCTGATCCATTTCCAGTCTATATCTAATCTACGGGGATGAGCATTTAATTCTATCACCACATTATTAGCGGCGCAGGCGTCAATTATTTTCTTATGATCAACCGGATAACCATTGCGGCTCAGTAAAAGGCGGCCCGTCATATGACCGAGAATAGTAGTGTAAGGATTTTCAATAGCTTTAAGCAGCCGGGTCATCGCTTTTTCCTCCGTCATTTTCAGGTTACTGTGAACAGAAGCAATAACCAGGTCAAATGTTTTTAATACAGATTCAGGGTAGTCGAGGCTTCCATCATTGAGTATGTCACTTTCTATGCTTTTAAAAATTTTGAACGCCTGCTTATTGTTATTGGCAGCAGCAGGTGGTGAAAGTTGATCTTTGAATCGGGTATTTAGCTCATCAATTTGTTTGTGTTGCTCCCGTATCCTGTCTTCTTTCAGCCCATTGGCATAAAAAGCCGTTTGTGAGTGATCGGAGATAACCAGGTATTCAAAGCCCTTTTCCATACAGGCATATGCCATTTCTTCAATAGTATTGCTTCCATCACTCCAGTTGCTATGACTATGGATGATGGAACAAATATCTTCTGTTTGTATAACTCTGGGTAAAATATTTTTTTCTGCCTGATCAATTATGCCGGCCGTTTCTCTCAGGCAAGGCGGGATGAAGGGAATCTTAGCTTCCCTGAAAATAGTTTCTTCCATCTCGCAGAACGTATAATTTATATCAGGAAATTTTTTTTGAAAAGCATCGGTAAATTCTTTGCTGCAGGAATTGCGGAATTGGCGTTCAATACTATTATTTTGGCCTGTATATAAACGAAGCTTTAAACCATTCTTCAATTTGTATAAAAGACTATCTTCTGTTTCTTCCAGCAACTCCGGTGGTTGTGCTGTTTCAAATCTTGGTTTTATAGTTTCATTTGTTTCGGCAATTACAAATTCTAATTCTTCGATAGTCAGTGCCTGTCTTCTATATGCACCTGTTAGTTTAACTTTTTCTGTTGAAAATAATTTATGGAGATAGTTTTCTATCATCGGATAGACTTCTTCCAGTTGTGCATACAAAAAATGACCTTGGTTGGAAAAATAAAAATTTATTGCCTCCAGAACGTTTTTCTGCGTTTTTTCGCCAAATCCTTTAAAAAGGGTCAAACGGTTTTCGTCGCAGGCATACAGCAATTCACCCAGGTTTTCTATCTCCATCTGCTTCCAGATGGTATTAATTTTTTTTGGTCCGATACCTTTTATGTTCAGCATTTCAATTACACCAGGTGGAGTTTTGCTGATGTATTCGTTCAGGATTTCCAATGCGCCGGTGTCCAGCATTTCAATAACTTTCTTTCCTGCGCTTTCACCAATACCTCTGATTGAAAAAAGTTTTTCACGAGGTGTATCTTTTAGCTGCATGGGTAGCTTCTCTATGTTGAAAGCCGCTACAGCAAAGGTTTTCGACTTAAAAGAATTTTCGCCATTAATGTCCATTAGTTTGGCGAGGAGTTCAAAATTTCCGGCAAGAATGGAGTTTTCCATGCCACTAATTTACCAATAATTAAAAATGATTACATAAAAAAAAGTCCCAACTGAGTTGGGACTTTCTGTCTCGTTTAAGTTTGCTTAAACTTATTTCTTTTTCTTAGCAGCTTTCTTCTTAGGAGCAGCTTTTTTCTTTGCAGCTTTTTTCTTAGTAGCCATTTTGTTAGAATTTAATGTTAGTATAAATGGGTTAACGATAGTAAAAGTAACAATTATTTCATACTACCCAAATTTTTTTTTCACAAAATTCAAAACAGGCCAGATATTCATTAAGCTACTGCTACTTCAGCAGCGGCTACAGAAACATACGTTCTGTTGTTTTTTTTCTTACGAAATTCAACAACACCATCCGTTAATGCAAACAAAGTGAAGTCTCTTCCAACTCCAACATTTTTTCCCGGATGGTATTCTGTGCCACGCTGACGGATAATTATATTACCAGAAATAGCCGCCTGGCCTCCAAATATTTTTACACCAAGACGTTTGCTTTGTGAGTCCCTGTTATTTTTTACGGAGCCTTCACCTTTCTTATGTGCCATTGTATTAAGTTTATTAGTTGATAAGAATAATAGTTAATCGCGAAAAAAATTAAGCAATGCTAGTTACTTTAATTTTTGTATAAGCAGTTCTATGACCTTTCTTTTTGTGAAAACCTTTTCTTCTTTTTTGTTTGTAAGCAATTACAGTATCCCCTTTTACCTGGTCTACTATCTCTGCTACTACTATTGTTTTTACGGCAGTACCAACTGAAAGTGTTCCATCGGCAGCAGCCAATAAAACTTCCAGGTTCACATTATCACCGGCTTTTCCTTCAACACGGGGAACATACAAAGTCTGGTCTTTTTCTACTTTATACTGTTGTCCGGCTACTTTAATTACAGCTATCATAATTTTGAAATTAGGACGGCAAAGGTAAGGATAAAAAATGGACTGACAAACGGGTAATCAAAGATTTACCCACACTTCAAAGATTCCGATATTGAAGAATAGCCATAAAATACGCCCTTTTTTGGTCTTACATCCTTTATATTTGTAGGCATCTTTAGGTTTTTAGTGCAAAAAGTATGAAAATCAAGTCTTTCTTAGCCAAGCCATTTGCTGCTTATATATATAAAGGTATCCGTAAAGAAATGGCTTCAGCAGTTGCCGATCAGGAGAATATTCTGAAAAATCAGCTAAAAGTTGGTCGAATTACTGAATTTGGAAAGGGGGCCTGTCTTGAGAATGTGAACAATTATGAGGAGTTTCGCCAGGCTATCAAAATCAGGGACTATGAGGAAATGAGGCCCTGGGTAGATAAAATCAAAGAAGGCCGGCATAATGTGCTTTGGAAAGGCAAGCCTATCTATTTTGCCAAAACTTCTGGCACTACCAGTGGTACCAAATATATTCCCATTACAAAGGATTCTATTCCAAATCATATTAACACAGCCCGCAATGCTCTTCTTTGCTATATGGCAGAAACCGGCAACACTAAATTTGCTGACGGTAAATTGATATTTCTGTCGGGGTCACCTGAATTGGAAAGAATCAGTGACATTCCTACCGGTAGATTGAGCGGGATTGTTAATCATCATATACCGCGATATCTACGAACCAATCAACTGCCTTCCTATGAAACAAATTGTATAGAAGATTGGGAAGTAAAACTTAATAAGATTGTAGAGGAAACTTTTAGCCAGAATATGACACTCATCAGTGGTATACCACCCTGGATGCAGATGTATTTTGATGCGCTTATAAAGAAAAGCGGTAAAAAAGTCGGAGAGTTGTTTCCCAATTTTAGTGTGATGGTTCAGGGTGGAGTAAACTTTGAGCCATATAAAGCAAAGTTGTTAGAAAGTGTCGGAAGAAAAGTTGATACGATCGAGTTGTTCCCGGCAAGCGAAGGTTTTTTTGCTTTTCAGGATTCGCAGGAAGCAGAAGGATTATTATTAAATACCAATAGCGGTATCTTTTATGAATTTGTACCTGCCGGAGAAATTTTTAATGAGAATCCCACAAGACTATCATTAAAAGAAGTGAAAACAGGCGTGAATTATGCTTTAATTATTACCAGTAATGCAGGTCTTTGGGGTTATAATTTAGGAGATACGGTAAAATTTATTTCAATTGACCCTTATCGTCTTGTTGTAACAGGTAGAACTAAGCATTTTATTTCCGCATTTGGCGAACATGTAATCGGGGAGGAGGTAGAGGCTTGTATGTTGAAAACTGCGAAAGAGGAAAATGTTCGCATCACAGAATTTACAGTTGCTCCTTTTGTAAGCAGCAATGAAGGAAAATCCTTCCATGAATGGTTTGTAGAGTTTGAAAATATCCCGGAAAATCTTTTGATATTTGCACAAAGATTGGATAACCATCTCCGGGAAAAGAATGTATACTATGATGACCTGGTAGGAGGTACTATTCTTACGCCGCTGAAAATAACGATAGTCAGGAAAAACGGATTTATTGATTACATGAAATCAATCGGTAAATTGGGTGGGCAGAATAAAGTGCCGAGACTTAGTAATGATAGAAAAATAGCCGATGAATTATTAAAATGGACCGAAAATCTGCAGACAGCATAATTCAATGAATTTAAAACATCCTTTAAAAAGAATTGCTCTTTTTGGTTCTACCGGTTCTATTGGTACGCAGGCATTAGAGGTAATTGCCGTCAATCCCGATAAATTCTCTGTTGAAGTACTTACAGCTCATACCAATGATGAATTACTGGTAAGACAAGCTTTACAATTTAATCCCAATATTGTAGTAATTGGCAATGAAAAAAAATACCAAGGCGTAAAAGAGGCACTTGCTTCCACTACAATAAAAGTCTTTTGCGGTGAAAAAGCACTGGAAGAAGTTGCCGAAATGGATTGCTATGATTTGATGCTGGCAGCCATTGTAGGTTATGCAGGATTAAGACCAACCCTTAAAGCAATAAAACAGGGTAAGGCAATAGCATTAGCCAATAAAGAAGCACTGGTGGTGGCAGGTGATATTATGATGCAGATGGCCATAGAGAATAAGGCGCCGATCATTCCTGTAGATTCTGAACATTCCGCCATTTTTCAATGTTTGGTTGGTGAAACAAGAAATAAAATAGAGAAAATAATTCTTACCGCATCGGGCGGCCCATTTCTTGGCCGAAAACCTAATTATCTGGTAAATGTAAAAAAAGAACATGCCTTGCAGCACCCAAACTGGACAATGGGTGCTAAGATATCTATTGATTCAGCAACACTGATGAATAAAGGGCTTGAAATGATAGAAGCGAAATGGTTGTTCAACCTGAACCCAGAACAGATACAGGTAGTCATTCATCCGCAAAGTATTATTCATAGTATGGTACAGTTTGAGGATGGCAGTATCAAAGCACAAATGGGATTGCCGGATATGAAATTGCCGATCCAATACGCGTTAGGATTTCCAAAGAGGCTTAAGAATAATTTACCCCGCTATGATTTTAGAAAGGTAAGTACGTTGAATTTTGAAGAGCCTGATATTAGAACATTCAAAAACCTGGCTTTGTCAATGGAGGCATTGAATAAGGGAGGCAACCTGCCCTGTATTATGAATGCAGCCAATGAAATAGCCGTGTATGCTTTTCTGCGAAACCGTATCAACTTTCTTGAAATGACAGACGTTATTGAAAAAACAATGCAAAACGTAGCCTTTATAGAGAAGCCTACCTTAGAGGAATATTTTGAAAGCGATGGCGAGGCACGTAACTTCGCAGCCGATATAATTAATATATAATTTTATTCAATTATTGAAGATGAAGTCCCGATAATTATCGGGATTTATTATTAAGTATAAAAAATATGAATCTTTTAGCAATCAATTGGGCTGAGGTAGGAATAAAAGCCGGACAATTATTATTGTCCTTATCAATTTTAGTAGTGCTGCATGAATTTGGACATTATATAACGGCCAAATGGTTTAAATGCCGGGTGGAAAAATTCTTTTTATTCTTTGACCCCTGGTTTTCTTTAGTTAAAAAGAAAGTAGGCGATACAGTTTATGGAATTGGATGGTTGCCATTGGGTGGGTATGTAAAAATATCCGGCATGATCGATGAAAGTATGGACAAAGAACAAATGAAACTTCCTCCTCAACCATGGGAATTCAGAAGTAAACCAGCCTGGCAGCGATTAATAGTAATGTTGGGTGGTGTTATCATGAATATTCTGGTGGCCTTTGTCATTTATGCCTTTATATTAATGGTTTGGGGTGATAAAAAAGTACCGTCAAGCTCTATGAAATTTGGTGTACATATTGGAGACAGTACATTAATGAAAATCGGGTTTAAAAATGGCGATAAGATAATCGGCGTAGATGGAAATGAAGTATATGACCTTACCCGTTTTAAAAAGAAATTGATCACTGCTTCACAAGTTCAGTTAGAAAGAGATGGCAAGCCTCTAGTTATTAATTTGCCAGAAAATTTTGTGGGACAGTTAGTACAGAATAAAAATCAGAAAAGAACTGGCTTTATTGAGCCACGCATTCCTGCTATGATCGCCAGGATCAATGATACTTCAGCTGCCTATAAAGCCGGCCTGAGAAAAAATGATGTAATAGTCGGGATAGATTCTATTCGATTTAGTTTTTTTGATGAGCTGGCTGATATTCTTGAAACAAAAAAAAATAAAACTGTTTTGATCACCGTAAACAGACAAGGTGTAGATACAAGCTTTGTTTCCACCATTAATGGAGAGGGGCAAATAGGTTTTAATCCTTATGGTACTATGCGGCAATTAGATAGTCTTGGTTGGTTAAGATTTGAAGTTAATAAGTATAATTTCCTGCCCGCTTTCCCCGCTGGTGTAAGGATGACCTTTACAGAATTAAGAGATTATATAGCACAGTTTAAAACAATTTTAAACCCCAGCAGTGGTGGCTATAAAGCCGTTGGTGGATTTAAAACAATGGGCTCTATATTTTCTCCTGTATGGGATTGGGAATCATTCTGGCGATTAACAGCTATGTTATCAGTTATCCTTGCATTTATGAATATGTTGCCTATTCCCGGGTTAGATGGAGGTCATGTGATGTTTACGTTGTGGGAAATGATCACCGGCAGAAAACCCAATGATAAGTTTATGGAATATGCTCAAATCGCCGGATTTGTTATCCTGATTGCTTTGATGCTATATGCCAATGGTAATGATTGGTTTGGTTGGGGGAAATAGGAGCTAGATGCTGGTAGCTAGATACTGGATGCTGGTTCTTACAGTTCCACGATTCTTTATTGTAAATTAATAATTCACCTTAGTTGAATAGTTTCTTAGTTGTACTATCATCTAAGAATAAATAATAATGGGATCATAGCAAACGTTTACTTCAGCACGCCATCCAGTATCCAGCAACTAGTATCCAGTATCCAGCATCCAGTATCCAGCATCACAACTCTATCCCAATCTTCTTCATTAAAATAGATGCATTCATACTTTGGCAGATGCCGGTTTTTAGTTTGTAATCAAAGTATAATTCTTCGTTAGTTACCTGCACATCGAAATGATAGTTCTTAATATTTTCAGGATATATTTCGGCCATTTTTGCCAATTCAAGATCGTGTGTGGCTAAAACACCAGCTGCTTTGTGATGAATCAATTGTTTGATGAGTGATTTGGAACCAATATGTCTGTCTGCAGAATTTGTTCCTCTCAATATTTCATCCAGTAAAAGAAATACTTTTTCATTCCGGTTGACTGCTTCAATTATTTCTTTTAGTTTTTTTAATTCAGCATAAAAAGTTGAAGTACTTTCTTCCAGGTTATCACTTATCCGCATACTGCTCATTACTTTCATCGGCGAAAGAGTAAGTTGACGGGCACATACCGGAGCACCCATCATCGCTAACACCATATTTATGCCAATACTCCGGAGAAATGTACTTTTCCCTGCCATATTTGAACCCGTTACCAGGTTTAACTGATTAACATCCTTTGTTGAAAAACTATTATTCACTCTTTTGTCAACAGGAATTAAGGGATGTCCCAGTACATTGCTTTCAAATACGGCATCCTCCTTACTAAACTCCGGAAAAACCCATGCCGGGTGGTTGAAGCTCAGATTGCCAATACTGGAAATAGCTTCCATATCTGCCAGGCCTTTAAACCAATTTCTGATATCTTGTTTATTATACTCTTTCCATTTTTCCAACGCAAATACCTGTTGCAAATCCCAGAAGAGAAAAGTATTGAGTGGAATAAAAACAACAAAATTGAGACGTAAGTCCAGTCTTTCAAGTATAGTGGTCAGCCCTTTTATTTTATGGGAAGCATTTTCTCCATGTTGTGTAAATACATTTTTTAATTGCTGAAGAAGATCACTTTTTAAAAGGGTATTTTCTATACAGGCGATACTGGTAGATAAGGTTTCCAGCTGAGGCGAAATTTTACTGAGTTTTGAATGTGCAGGTATAACTTTTTTGGATATACTAAAGGCAATGATCATCAATAAGGTTGCTGCCGGAAAGAATTTATTTGAATCGATAAATCCAGCTATATAAAGTACAAGCACACCAAGGCTAATCGCCGGTAATACAATCCTGAGTATTTTCCAAAAAGCAGAATGAATAAATTTATTTTCTTCCAATATCCAATGGCTGACTTTTTCTTCAGTAGAATTTGTAATTGCATCAGCAATACCATATGACTGTAATTGTTGTCGCCAGCTGGTAATGCCCGCTAACTCTTTAGCAGCTTGCTGTCTTTGCAGTAATGTAGATACCATGCCTGGTTCGATAAGCCAGCTTGCTAATGCAGCGTGACCTTGTTCAGATGTAGTTCGATTAATGTATTGGAAGAGCGATGCACGGCCAAATATGTCAAGGTCATTGGAATACGGATGTAAAGCGGGTTGATACGCAGCTCCATCTGGCAGGTGGGTGAAATGGTGTTGAAGAACCAATTGCTCTGATTCGTTAATGGCAATAAGTCTGCTGGTATTTTCTATCGCTTCATTATTATTGATATCCTGCTTTAAAAAAAAGATAAATAATCCAATAAGAATAAAGAAGGCGGATAGTGACAATAGCTGACCATATTGCCAGATCAGGAAGGCCATTGTAAATGCCAGGATAAGAGAGAAAAAGCGAAGCCAGGCTAATTGTGATTTTTTTTTGTTTTGTTTTCCTTTTTCAATCACCAATTCGCTGATCCGTAAAGTATAAAATTGTTCAGGGTTTCTATTCTCCATGCGATAAAGCTACTGGATTTGTGAACAGGCTGTAGCGGCAAATCGCCAAAAAAATTATAAAGCCTGTCCAAATGTTGTCAGCATTTTAAATTGTGGTATTTTTGCAGACAGATTTCAACTGAACGGGGGCGTTTGGTTTTGACATCATAGATCTTTGAGAGTGTAAGCATGTACTGCGTTGCGTAATTAGCAGTTTAATCTGAATACGAAAAACTCAAATGGCAATACTCAGTATGCCATGGCTGCCTAATCAGTGATTAAGTAGTCATTAGGGCCGCCGGGCCGG
>JANMLJ010000159.1:0-2332 GCA_031372465.1 Chitinophagaceae bacterium
TTGAAAATTCCAATCATGAAAACGGGACAGATTTAGCGGATGTATATATTAGTTCTTTAAATACTGAAACTGAAATTAATATTTCCGGCACCTGAGATCAATGCAGAGCCAAACACCCGTTCTGTATATTCGTAGATGCCATTCTGATTAAGATCAATATAGATACAGTAATTCTGATTCCGTATCGTGCTGGCGAATCCTGCACTAATTTGTCCTGTATTTCCTGTAGACCCGATTACCAGGTTTGTACTGATTCCTGTATTGATATAACCACCTGTCTCAGCTCCGGATACTCTGTTGATAGACCCGATTTTAAAAAGATCAATCCATTCCTGGGAATTATTTCCATAGGCCACACAACTAAGCGTTGTAAAAATAGCTGGTGAAGAATAGTCACTGAATACTCCACCGCATTTTGTTTTAACACGGAATTCATAGGTTGTATTCATCAGGCTACAGTTCGTTAACAAATAACTCGTGCCCGATAGATTGTTTATAGATACCCAGTTACCGGTGTTAAGAATTCTATATTGCAACGTATAGGAACTTGCTCCATTGATAGCATTCCAATTTAATACTGCACTATTATTGGTTATATCATTGGCAAATAATCCAGTGGGTATACCACAGGCAACTGAAATTGTAGTTGTAAACTGGCTGATAATGGGATTACTACTGAGACTTGAGCAAACTTTTGTTACACACCATTCATATTGGGTACCGGGTGTTAAGCCTGTAACGTTTATAGAAGTAGCCGTTGTGTTTCCAATTTGAATCCAGGCATTATTTGTATTGGCTAATCTATAACCTACTGCAAATACAGTATTGCCATTATTTCCAATTGCCGGTACCCAGTTTAATGTAGCACTGGTGGTTGTTATATTGGTAGTAGTAAGGCTGATTGGCGCTGAGCAGGGTGTAGTAAATAAAATAGGAGTATAATTACTAAATGTGCTTCCACAATTAGCTCTAACCCGGAATTGAAAATTACCCCCTTGCATCAGGTTAGTAATTGTATATGGCGTATTAGGAGGTACAGTAAATTCAGTAGTACCCCAATTTCCACCTGCCCATCCTATTTGTACGCTGTAATCAATTGCTCCGGGCACTTGATTCCAGGTAAAAGAAGATACGTTGTTGTTATACGAGAAAACAACTCCCGTTGGTGCTGTACATGCAGGTGCTGTTGTAGTAAACTGAGCAATAACGGGGTTACTGTTGAAATTAACACAGGTTTGATTTACACACCATTCATAAGTAGTCCCGGGCAACAAACCGGATACGTTTATTGAACTTCCGAAAGTGTGACCAATTTGTGTCCATGCGTTGTTGGTACCAGCTAAACGATAAGAAATCACAAAATCTGAAACAAAGTTGTTGAAACCTGATGCTGGTATCCAGTTTAATGTAGCACTGGTAGTTGTAATATTAGTTACTGTTAAGCCAGAAGGTGCCGGGCACGGAACTGAATATTGTGCAACTGTAAAAGCACTGGCAGCAGTGTTACAGTTAGTTCTTACCCGCCAGTCCAAAGCGGCACTATGAAATATACCTGTTATAGTATAAAAAATGTCGGAAGTGGTGGCGACTACTTCTGCATAGGCCCAGTCGTCAAATACCTGTTTAATTTCAATGGTATAATCCACCGCGCCTGGTACTGCATCCCAGCTAAAAGTGGATACATTATTGCTGTAAGTGGCAGTGAGGTTGGTTGGGGAAACACATTGTGCACTGGTGTTTACGGAAGAAAACAGGACAAATGCCATGGCAAAAAGAGTAATTAATTTTTTCATCTGGTGATTATTTTAAGGTTTGAAAAAAAAGTCAACAATTGTTATGATAATTAAAAGGACACCTGATTTTAAATGCTATTGGATGGAGAAATTGCAAATTCAAGCCAAACCTACACTTAGAAAAAAGAGGAAATAGGCTGATTTGACAGTAGAGAGGTAAGACTTATCAAGTGAAGCTGTTCATTTAACAAATGAAAATTACTATTTCGATATACCCTTCATTTAACCGGTTATTGGATAAAATGGCCCTGATAGTTGCTACAAACCGAATGCAGGAATGGTTCCGAAAGCCCATTTCTGACGCCCGATAGATCTAACTCAACGAATATTATGTAACTTTTTTAGTTGTATTGTCTCCTTAACTTCGTTGTAAATCACCAGTATGAAATTTCTGAGAATACTACTACTATCCATTGCCATTTCAACAATTAGTAATGCTGCTTCCGCCTGGTGGGGACCTACCGGCCACCGTGTCGTTGGTGAAATAGCAAGTAAATATCTAACGGGAAAAGCAAGAAATGCTATCCGGGAAATTTTAG
>JANMLJ010000180.1:0-9031 GCA_031372465.1 Chitinophagaceae bacterium
TTATATCAATTCAATCATATTGCGGTGAAGCTTAACCAGGTTTCGTTGTTCCATTTTTTTTAAAAGCCTTGATATTACTTCTCTGGAGCTATTCAGATCATCGGCAATCTGCTGGTGAGAAACTTCCATTATCTTTTTCCCTGATTTACTGGCATGTCGCTTTAGGTAAAATTCAAGGCGTTCATCCATATTATGAAATGCAATATTATCTACAACTGATAACAATTCGTCAAAGCGGCTGCGGTAAGTTTGAATAACAAACTGGTACCAGCTTTTGTATTTATTCATGAGGTCGTCCATCATTTGCACAGGTATCATCAATACTTCGGTATCTTCTTCCGCTATCGCCATTATCTCGCTGGTTTGAGATTGGATAGCGCATATCATCGAAACTGCACAGGCCTGTCCCGGACCGAGATAATACATAAGGAATTCACCACCATCGGGATTTTCGCGGTAAATTTTTATCTGTCCTTCTAATACTAATGCCGTGGATTTGATGTATTGGCCTGTTCGCATAATAATATCGCCTGCCCTAAAGCTTCTTTGTACGGCTTCTTTTTCTATGACTTCTATCAGCCCTGGTTCAAATTGGGGGAAGAGTTGTTTCCAGTTCATTGGATAAAGTTAAGGTACTGCCGCCAAGCCTGAAGCAGAAGTATAGCTTCTAAATTAATTTTCAAGAACCAATTCCATTTTCATACTCCTGCTGCCTTTAATGAGTAAATGCGTATTTTCGAAATGTTGTGCCTGTAGCCAGGTCTTTGCTTCCATGGCGTTTGTAAAAGAATAATATGGGTGTTGGATTTGTAAAAAATCGCCTCCCACCAGTACAACTGCTTTCCAGTTATTTTGCTTAATAAGATCAATGATAGAAATGTGTTCAGCAATACTTTCTTCGCCAAGTTCTGCCATGGCACCGAGCATCAGTACTTTATTTTCCGCTGGTAATCTTGAAAAATTTTCAATGGCGAGTTTCATACTGCTTGGATTTGCGTTATATGCATCCAGAATAATTTTATTCGTGCCTTTTTCTATCAGTTGTGAGCGACTGTTGGAAGGGGAGTAGTTTTCAATAGCCTCTTTGATTTTATTAGCTGGAACGTTGAAATATTTTCCAATTGCAATTGCAGCCAGTACATTTGATAAATTATAATCACCAACTAATTGCGAACTGATTATATATTTATCAAAGCCTTTTATTATTTCCACTTCAAGAAAAGGTTCACTTTTCAGTATTATGCCTTCTAAATCAGCATTGGCTGTGCCATATTTTAAAATGGAAGAAATACCAATACTCATTTCCTGCAGGTAATCATAGTCCCACATAACAAATGCAGCACCATTATTCATTCGCAGATAAGCATAGAGTTCGCCTTTGCCTTTTTTTACACCTTCTGCGCCACCGAAACCTTCCAGGTGAGCTTTGCCACAATTTGTAATTATTCCATGGGTTGGTTGGGTGTACACACAATAGCCTTCTATTTCTTTCTGGTGATTGGCACCCATTTCTATTACAGCAATTTCTGCATCTTCTTTAATTTTTAAAAGAGTGAGTGGTATACCGATATGATTATTCAGATTTCCTTCGGTGGTGTACGTTTTATAAACAGTGGTAAGTACAGCATGTATCAATTCTTTAGTGGTTGTTTTTCCATTGCTGCCGGTAATAGCAATAAAAGGAATCTGCCTGTCGCCCGGTAAGTTGTTAAATTGTTGCCGGTGATAATTGGCTAATTGCTGTAATGTAATCAGTACATTTTCTACTAAAATTGTTTTTCCAAAAACTGCATATTGTTCTTCATCAATAACTGCATAGGCTGCACCTGCTTCAATAGCTTTTTGAACAAATGTATTGCCATTAAAATTTTCTCCTTTCAAGGCAAAGTAGATATCTCCTTCCTGAAGTTTTCTTGTATCGGTTTGTACAGACGGATATTGTTTGTAAATAGTATATAACTGTTCGATAGACATATCGCAAAATTAAGTGGGAATAGCAGAACAAATCTTCTTTTGCCAAGGATACAGCGGGTAAACAAAAAACCCTCCGGAAGCCGGAGGGTTAAATAATTTTATTTTACAATTATCAGTTTAATTAAAAATCACTTATGAATTAACGTTGTCTGCGGGCCTTGTAATGTTGGCCGGTTTTCCGTCCATTACCTTCGGGGCTGCCCATACGATCCATTGCACAACGGAAACCGAGTGTGCTTAATGACTGTTCTTCTTCTAAATAGCGACGGCTGCCTGGTGTAAGCCAGTAAGCTCTGTCATTCCAGCTACCACCTTTATAAACTCTTGATCTGTCACTAACAAGTGTAGTAATGCCATAGCCATAGGATACTAATGATGCAGAGTCGCCGTCAAGGTAGTTAATAACATTACCTCTCTGATAGTTTCTGCGATCCTTACTTTCCGCATCAGTAACATTTACCATTTTTACTCTGCCTACACTATCAATTTCTGCTTCACCGTTGCTGTTTTTATAAACTTTATCATATTTATTACCACGAAATGGATTTGGCTGATCATCATAGTCGAGTGTAGATAAAGGACGAAACACATCTTTAACCCACTCACTTACATTGCCTGCCATATTATAAATGCCAAAACCGTTGGGGTAGAAAGAAGTTACCGGTGCAGTATAGAAAGCACGGTCGTTAAGACCACCTGCTGTACCAGCGTTATCTCCTGAACCTCTTTTAAAGTTTGCGAGGAACTGACCTTGCCAGCTTCCGTGACGGGTGTCTCTCAGCCCATTAATATTTTGTGCCCAGGGGTAAACCTGTTTGTTGGATTCTAATTCTTCCCCTCTTTTTCCTTCTTTTGTACTTGGTCGGGGGTTTTGATTAATTAAACCATATGCTGCATATTCCCATTCGGCTTCAGTAGGAAGACGATATTCTGGAAGTACTACGCCAGATTCAATCGTGGCATGCGTTTGTTTAGGCTCCCCTTTTTTAGCTTTAATACTTCCCGGAGGGGCCGTATATAAGCCCAATAAATAAGATTTTGTGGTAAAATTATTTTCGCCCTGCTGTGCACCCGGTTTCAAATTTGCTTTATTGATATAGCCTTTGTCCTTCAGTCCTACTTCATTTACCCTGTCACTTCTCCAGAGACAAAAATCAGAAGCCTGTCTCCAGCTTACGCCCACTACCGGGTAATCATTAAAACCAGGGTGACGGAAATAGAATTCAACAAGTGGTTCATTATAACTCAGCTCACTTCTCCAAACCAGTGTATCAGGTAACGCCGTTTCATAAATTTTCAGGTTTGCAGGATCGGAAGGATCAAATACCCTTGTAAGCCAATGTAAGTATTCCCGGTAGTGAACATTGGCTACTTCTGTTTTATCAATATAAAAAGATGGTATGGATACACGACGTGGAATATTATTCCAGTCGCCCATTACATCTTCTTCTGTTTGTCCCATGGTATAAGTTCCACCCTGAACAAACACAAGACCGGGGCCCATTCCCTGTTCTTTGGATTTATTGACCTGGTAGCCACCCTGGTTTTTATCATTATAATTCCAGCCTGTAACACTGGATTTATCTTCTTTTTTCTTGAACAAGCCACCGTTTTTACAAGATGCTAAAAGCACCATACAGGATAGCAGAATCGATAAGTTTTTCATTGTTTTTTGCATAAACCTTTGAATTGGAATAAATTTAACGCCGGAGGAGGTAAAATTATTGCATTGAATGATGGTTTTACACACCGGAAATGCGAATATATGAAGTTTCAATAAAAACAGGAACGCAGAAATACTTTATTAAAGGTGAAAAAACCCCATAAAACCATTGATTTACTGCTATGAAGAAGGGTTGGTATTTAGTTTTAACAGGATGCTTTTTTGCATGGTTTATACCCGCATATGGACAGCGGAATTATGCAGCTAATTCTGTATTAGCTACCGGCAACTGGTATAAATTGAGTGTAAGGCAGGCGGGAGTCTACAAAATGGATATTCCATTTCTCAACAATTTAGGGGTTAATACAAGTAACCTCTCTTCCAATTCAATACGGCTTTTTGGTAACGGCGGGCAAATGCTAAAGGAAGCCAATGCCGGTTATTGGACAGATGATTTGAAAGAAAATGCCCTGCAGGTAGTAGATGGTGGTGATGGAATTATTAATGGTTCAGATTATATAATTTTTTATGCCAATGGGCCTGATGAATGGGTAAAAGACTCTGTTAACCTTCGGTTTTCTCACAGCAAAAATATTTTCAGCGATAAAGCTTATTATTTCTTAAGTATTGGTGGAATCGGAAAACGAATTGCCCCTGCCCCGTTGGTAGCTTCGCCAACTATAACTGTAAACAGTTTTTCAGAAAAATATTTTCATGAGCAGGATACGGTTAATTTTTTAAGCGGAAGCAAGGAATGGTATGGTGAAGAAATGTCGGCATTGCCGGGGAGAACATTGACCAGAAATTTTGCAATCAATTTTCCCAACCTGGTGAATAATGCACCGGTATTACTAAAAACAAATTGTGTTGCCCGTTCAGTGGGAGTTAGCAGCCGGTTTGAAATACGAATAAGCAATCAGCCTGTTGCACCAATACCAATTAATTCAGTAAATGGCGGGCTTTATGATTTGTTTGCGCAGCAGGGAAATGGATCAGCCGCTGGGTTGAGTGCACAAAATAATATTGATATTAGTTATACCTATGTTCCGGGTAGTTTTAATGCACAGGGTTGGCTGAACTGGTTTGAAATTTTTACCCGTCGTACTATTTCTTTGAATGGTGTTGACCAGCTACTGTTCAGCGATTGGCTGAGTGTAGGAAACAATGCTGCTGAATTTGTAGTAAGTAATGCAATAACCACTACACAGGTTTGGGAGATTACAGATCCTTTAAATCCGTTAAGGATGCAGGGAAACCTTAGCGGCAACGAGTTTAAGTATATAAACAATTGTTCACGTCTCCGGGAATACGTGGCATTTAATCCAACTAATTTTTTGATCCCTGTGACAGTTGGTAAAATTCCTAACCAGGATCTGCATGCTGCACAGCCAACAGAATTTCTTATTGTAACCTATCCAAATTTTCAACCAGAAGCAAAGCGGTTGGCACAATTACATCAACAACAAAATGGATTAAGAACACTGGTAATAACCACGGAAGAAATTTATAATGAATTTGGCAGTGGTAGTCCGGACCCAACGGCCATCCGGGATTTTGTAAAAATGTATTATGATAAATTTGGTACAAACCCTGCTAATAAACTTAAGTATCTTTTACTTTTTGGGGATGCTTCATTTGATTACAAGAACAGAATTGCTAATAACACTAATTTAGTTCCTGGTTATCAAAACAACTTTGCATTGGACCCATTATCAAGTTATACTTCGGATGATTTTTTTGGGTTTTTAGATAATAATGAGGATATCAATTCCGGGTTGATAAATAACCTGCTTGATATCGGAATTGGAAGAGTACCGGCCAAGAATATAGAAGAAGCAAAAAATTTTGTTGATAAAGTTGCTGCTTATTATGCTCCACAAAGCCTGGGGCCCTGGAGAAATAACCTGACTTTTATTGCAGATGATGAGGATAACAACCTGCATTTACAGGATGCAGAAATTATTACGGCTACTGCCGGAACGGTGGGTCCGGTTTTTAATCTTCAAAAAATATATCTTGACGCTTTTCAGCAATCGAGTGGGGCAGGAGGGAGCAGTTACCCGCTGGCTAACCAGGCCAGCAACAACCAGCTTTATAACGGAACACTGATCTGGAATTTTAATGGTCACGGGGGATCTAAAAGGCTGGCGGAAGAAACTATTCTTGACCAGGAAATAGTCAACAATTTGAACAACCCGAACCGGTTGCCTCTATTCATAACAGCCACCTGCGATTTTGCTCCTTTTGATAATCCAACAAATAATTCTATCGGGGAGAATATTTTACTCCGGTCAAAAACCGGGGCTATTGGTTTGATGACAACTACAAGGATTGTGTTTGCTTTCAGCAACCGCATTATCAATAATAATTACCTGCAGTTTGCTTTGCAACCTGATGCTAATAGTAAATACAAGACTTTAGGAGATGCCATTAAAGAGGCAAAAAATTTTACTTATCAAACCTCTGGTGATGTAACAAATAACAGGAAGTTTACTTTGCTCGGCGACCCTGCTTTGACACTGGCCTTTCCGGTTTTAAAAGTGAGGGCTACAAAAGTCAATGGTATTCCTGTAGCAACGGCAGATACACTTAGTCCTATGGAGAAGATAGTGATAGAAGGAGAAGTAACGGATTCAGGAGGTATTGTATTATCTGATTTTAATGGAAATGTTTATCCAACCGTGTTTGATAAACCAACATTGGTCAATACACTGGCCAATGATCCAACGAGCCAGGTGGCAGGTTTTCAAACACAATCTACTATTTTATTTAAAGGCAAAGTATCTGTAACAAATGGCCGGTTTTCATTTGTATTTAAAGTTCCCAAAGACATTAATTACCAGTTTGGGAATGGAAAACTTAGTTTGTATGCAGAAGATGGATTAAAAGATGCGAATGGTTTTTTCACCAACTTTATTATTGGTGGTGCGGGAAATAGTACAGACGGAGATAATACGGGTCCGGAAATAAAAGCTTACCTGAATGATGAATTATTTGCTAATGGTGGAATTACCAATCAAAATCCGGTGTTGATTGTGAAACTTACAGATTCTTCAGGTATCAATACAGTAGGTACTGGAATTGGTCATGATATAGTAGCCACCATCGACAATGACAACAGGAAATTCTTTATATTGAATGATTTTTACCAGGGTAATCAGAACAGTTACCAGCAGGGGGTAGTTCGTTTTCAATTGCCGGAACTGGAAGCAGGTTTTCATTCTCTTACAATAAAAGCATGGGATGTACTAAATAATTCCAATTCGGCCAGCCTTGATTTTATGGTAGCTAAAGATGAAGAGTTGCAACTTAGCCATGTTTTAAATTACCCGAATCCTTTTACCAGCAGCACTATTTTTGGATTTGAGCATAATAAACCGGGCCAATCATTACAGGTAAGCATACAAATAATGACCATTACCGGTAGAACAGTGAAAACGCTTAGCCGTATTATTACCACTGATGGGAATCGTTCGTCAGAAATACAGTGGGATGGTAAAGATGATTATGGCAGTAAATTGGGGCGGGGCATCTATTTATATAAGCTCCGCGTTATTGGGCAGGGAAAAAAGAGAAAAGAAGTAGTAGAGAAACTGGTGATCTTATGATTTAGATTAAAAATCTGGTTATAAACAGTATTTTTTTAATGGCAGGGAGGAAAAGTATTGCCGGATTTTTTCAGATAGATGGTTTTTCGGCGAAATATTGTCAGGATTTAATGAATAGAAAATCTGCTTTACCAGCTAAATTTCCATATTTTTACCACCTTATTTTTAGAAAACAATAAAAAGTTAAAAATAACGTTCAAAGAGATATTATTAACAATCGTGTTTAAAATCAGAGGAATATAAATATTCAACAACCTTAAAAATCCCAAAAAATAGTAGAATTTTTGTTTCAGATAAAATTCTATATTTTAGTTTTTGATTTAATCAAAACCTCTATATTTACACCATTATTAAAAAATTACTAATGAGACCAACTGCTTTAAAACTAACTGCCGGACTCCTACTGCTTAGTGGTTTATCATCTAAGGTAAATGCCCAGGTTGACCCAATCAATGTTGTTACTACTGCTGTTCCATTTCTACGTATTTCACCAGATGCCCGTTCAGGCGGTATGGGTGATATGGGTGTAGCTACTACACCTGATAAAGCTGCAGGATTCTGGAATGTAGGTAAAGTTGCCTTTAATGAATCAAGTGGTATAGTTGCCACTTATACTCCCTGGTTGAAAGACCTGGTAAATGATGTTTACCTTGCATCCATCGGCGGAGTTTATAAGATGAGTGATGATCAGGCTATTCATGCCTCTTTACGTTATTTTAGCCTTGGTAATATAACTTTTACAGATAACCTCGGAAATGACTTCGGAACTTTCCGTCCAAGAGAATTTGGTATTGATGTTGGTTACTCCCGCAGGCTAAATGCAAAAAATGGTGTAGGTGTTACTTTAAAATTCATTAGTTCAAATCTTGCAGGCGGAACTACCGTTGGTAGCACAACATATAAAACAGGAAATGCAGTTGCTGCTGATATCGGCTATTATCATGATGGTACAAAAGCGGATGGTGATGGTTTTGCATGGGGAGTAGTTTTATCAAACCTTGGGTCTAAAATATCATACACTGATAATGCAGATGCTAAAGATTTTATCCCTTCTAACCTTGGTATTGGATTTAACTATAGAAACAAAATCAATACGACCAATTCTCTTTCTTTCGGTTTAGAACTGAATAAATTATTAGTTCCAACTCCTCCTGCAGAAGGTGATGTGGCCGGGTTGACTGCATATAGAAAGAAAAGTGTTATAGGTAGCTGGTTTAGTTCATTTGGTGATGCTCCTGACGGATTTAGCGAGGAAATAAAAGAATTCCAGGTGTCGTTGGGTGGTGAATATTTGTATAATAACCAGTTTGCACTTCGTGCAGGTTATTTTTATGAGAATAAGTCGAAAGGTAACCGTAGCTATTTCACTGCTGGTTTAGGTATAAAATATAATGTATTCGGATTTAATTTTGCTTACCTATTACCTTCTGGAAGTGGAGTTAACCGTAATCCATTATCAAATACTCTTCGCTTCTCCGTTTTATTTGATTTGAGCAGCGAAAAAAAGACAAAGTAATTTTTCAAATTTTTAATATAAAAATCCCGTCCCGTATTAAGCGGGACGGGATTTTTTTATACCTCTTTGCAATGAATTAAAATGACATATTGAATTTCAACAAATGGTTTTAATGATATTTGTATAATAATACCAATTGCCAAGAGTTTAAAAATTAGAAACAAGGAGATAACTTTTCATAGTATAGTTTATTACATTGATTCTTTCTTTTCTTTTGCCTTTGATGCAAAAGAAACAAAAGATCAAGGAAAAAAGAATGCTCCGCCTTTT
>JANMLJ010000210.1:0-6288 GCA_031372465.1 Chitinophagaceae bacterium
TATTACAACAGGCCATTGGCTGTAGGATTGAGCTACTTTATGATAAGTGGGTTCAAAAGATAAAAGGGTGTCGCCTTTTATGGAGAGGTAGTCGGCAATGGTTTTAATGTTGCTGAAGAAACTCATGTCATAGCACATAGACGGAAGTTTTCTATTTCATCCAAATGTACTTCAGTCTGCTGACCTTTCCATAGTAGAACGATATACAGTTGCCCATATCGCTCTTTCAGGGTTACGTTCAATTTATCTGCAGGAGAATACTTCCACCAGGGAAGCCGTTGTAGCATATAACTGTTGATTTTTGTTTTCAAACCATCAGTTGCTTTCCATTTTTTGGGTAATAGGTTGATATAGATCCTGTATCCATCCGGTTGTGTTGCTGCTTTTAGTAATTTTTGCAGATGTTCTTTATTATTACTGTCGTATAAGTAACGATAAGGATCTTTCATCAATAACCTCATATGCCGCTCTGCTCTTTCGCTATCCGTTTCATGATGGGCATAATGCGTAAACAACAGCGGTATTGTTTCTTTACTTTCATTCTCCGGTATACCTCTTTTATAATACTGCCGCACAAAATACATAGGCTGCTTTAGCAGGGCTTTTACTATTTCGGGTCTTAATAAAGTATAGGGGTTCAGCATCCTTTTTATTTTATTTCATACAATTCGTTCCAGCGGGTGGTAAATCGTTTGCTTCTCAGTTCCTGCCTCATTTTCCAGTTTCGTTTTAATCCGGAAGCTGCATATTTTATCATATCATCTCTATGGCTGAAGTTGATATTGTCAACAGCTTCCATCAGGAAACGCTTTTGATGCTGGCACTCACTGGTAAAAAGGTTGGCTTGTATCGAATTATCAGGAACTAGCCCCCCAAGTATTACACCGGCTTTCAGGTATTTTAATCCCGGCTCAAATAATTTATCGGCCAGTGGCAAAGCATACTTAATCAAGGCAGCCGTATCTGCTGTGGCTATGGGGAAATTGGTGTATTGATACCTTGATTGAGGATTATACGCATACTTTTCTTTTTGATAACCATTTGTAACTACAAACACCTGGATAGAAGATGCAGCATAATACTGACGACGTAATTTTTCCGCAGCTCTTGAAACATACGTCGCCACGGCTTCTTTTATTTCATTCAAATCAAATACCGGCTTGCCAAACATTCTTGTAGTGGCAATCATTTTTTTTACTTCAAGCGGGTCTTTCATCGGTATACAGGGAATACCCCGGAGTTCTTTGATCAATCTTGTTCCCACCACACCGCCCATATTTTTCCGGGCCCACTCTTCGGGCATGTTGCGCAACTGCCATCCATCATCAATACCAAGGTTATGAAGTTTTATCGCATACTGCCGGCCTACACCCCATATATCATCCACCTGCGTTCGTTCCAGGGCTTCTTTTATTTCCTGAACAGATTGTAAAACCATCACGCCCTGTGATTCTTTTTTATATTTTTTTGATAACCGGTTGGCCACTTTTGATAAAACCTTTGTGGGGGCGGCTCCTACGGATACTTTAATACCGGTCCATTGTTCTACTGTTTCTTTGATTAGTTTACAGGCTTCGGGCATACTGTTTCCTGCAATCATATCCAGCTTCAAAAATGCTTCATCAACAGAATATACTTCCACCATTTGTTCACCTGCAATACAGCGCAGTGTTTCCATTACTCTGCTACTAAGGTCGCCGTACAAATTGTAATTACTTGAAAAAACGGCCACTTTATTCTTCTCAATGATTTCTTTATTCTGGTAATAAGGTGCGGCCATACCCACACCCATTTTCTTGGCTTCATCTGTTCGGGAAATTATGCAACCATCATTGTTGCTCAACACAACAACGGGTTTATTCTCCAGGTCGGGCCTGAAAAGCCGTTCACAGGAACAGTAAAAGCTATTACAATCAACTATGGCTATCATACCCCTGACCCCGCCGCGGCGGGGGAATTTTATTTTCGTAGATAAACCCCGACGGCGGCTTTGGCCCCGTCGGCGGTTAAAAATATTTTAGAGTTCTATAATGTATTTATTCAATTCCTTGTCCTCTAAAAATATGGAATGAGCTTTTTCAAAGGCTGCAACATCCCCAAACCGTTGTATTACCTTTTCCGCCGCCACTAACGTATTATAGTTATGCAGAATAGAATTGTAAGATGAAAATTCCCAGCCCCTGAAGTCATTTACAAAACCATGATGAACGGGATTCCAGTGACAGTAATAAATCATTGACATAAGATGACTTTCGTCATCTATCAGTTTTCTTTCAAAAGGCGATTCAAATAAGGGCCCTGTTCGGTTATACGTCTTATTAATTGACTGTGCATACGAATTAAAAAAATGACCTAACTGTTTGGACGCATTTATTGTAAACATACCTTTCCCGTCCAGGCGGGGTATTTCAACATTTTCTTTTACATACACCAGCAGGTGAAAATGATTTCTTAATAAACAATAGGCAAGGGTTTCCAGTATATCAGAACAATAAAATTTATATTGTTGCAGAAAGTAATAATAGTTTTTTTCTTCCTTAAAAAGATCTTCGCCGTTCACTCCCCGGTTGTAAATGTGGAAGTATTGACCTTCGATGAGAGGTTGAATATCCATATATTTTTATTAGTTGTTTCTTATTAACCGCCGTCAGGGTTTTCAACCGCTGACGGGGTCTCAACCGCTGACGGGGTCTCAACCGCTGACGGGGTTTCGTTATCATACCTGGTGAATTACATACGTAACTACTCCCCACATTACAAAATCATTGAACTCTCCCAGGTTGATTGTTTTGTAACGGTTATTCTCTGGGATTAAAAAGGCAGAAGAAAAATTTTTATGAAACCGCCGCACCAGTAATTCACCATTTAATACGGCCACGATAATTTTTCCATTTACCAGTTTAACCGACCGGTCGACTATTAATACATCCGTATCAAAAATGCCGGCTTCCCGCATGGCATCTCCCTTCATGCGGAAGAAGTAAGTGGCCGGTTTGTTTTTAATCAGTTGCTCATTCAGGTCAATACCCCGTTCCATATAATCATCGGCCGCAGCCCCAAAGCCGGTGGCATTGGCTGTTTTCACCTCTTTTTGGGTGAATTGCTTGGTGCCTTTATAGGCCGCCCCGTAAAATTCGTCTCCATCCATATTATTTATTTGAGAAAATAAAGGTCATAAAAAAATTTGATATTACTAAATAAATTAGTAAATTTATACTAATAAAATGGGCAAATAATTTAGCAGCTTTAAATAAATGGATTATGCAAGCTATTGTCAACACTATACCAGGTTACCGGGTGTATGAGTATATATTGGTCATCAGTCCGCAGGAAGAATTGTGGAACAGGATTATGAAAGTAAAGGAAGATTTTTCAACTGTTTATAAATTGGATAATGCCAGATGGGGTAAGCCGCAAATAACCATAGTGAATTTTCATCAGCATGAAATGATGGAAGAACGGATTATTAACAGGCTTCGTATGATAGCGATGAGCTATCCTCCGTTTAAAGTGGAGCTGAAAGATTTCGGAAGTTTTCCTTCACATACAATATATATCAATGTAACAAGTAAGCTGCCGGTACAAAAACTGGTAAAAGAAATCCGGACGGAAGGGCAACGATTAATGAAACTGAACGATGATAAAAAACCACATTTTATTATGGAACCGCATATAACAATTGCCCGAAAACTAAAACCCTGGCAATATGAAAAAGGATGGTTGGAATATAGTAACAAACATTTTACCGGACGCTTTATTGCCAGCAGTATGACATTGCTGAAGAGACCCGTTGATGAATCAGATAGCAATCGGATGAAGTATCATACCGTTCAGAAATTTGAGTTTCAAAATTTACCGGTTACAACAAAGCAAGGGGAGTTATTCGGGTAAAATATAAGAAGATGCAAAAGCCTTTAACTGAAAGGGAAAACTGGTTAGCTACGCAGATAGTTGATATTGCTATTTGTATTCATAAGGCATTAGGGCCGGGATTATTGGAAAGTATATACGAGAAATGCTTTTGCTATGAATTAACAAAAAGGAATATTCTTTTTGAGCGACAAAAAATAGTTCGGTTACAGTATGATGAGTTAGTTATAGATGAAGGACTTCGCATTGATATATTAGTTGACAAACTAGTGGTAGTGGAACTAAAGGCACAGGAATATTATCATCCTGAATGGGAGGCACAGGTACTTAGCTATCTTAAACTTAGCAATAATAGGTTGGGTTTTATTTTGAATTTTAATGTGCCATTGATGAAGAATGGTATTAAAAGAATGGTGTTGTAGAAGGGTTTTGAAACACCAAGACACAAAGACACGAAGGAACAAAGTTTTTTTCGATAAATGTACTTTTATAGCAGGATTATTAACTAACAAGTGTAAAGTTATTTTAGGACGTGTCAGGTTGAAGTATTTTCTCCGTGTCTCTGTGTCTTGGTGTCTCCGTGGTTCAAAATATTTTCCTGATGGGCAAAGGAAAAATTAAAGTGGGATGGGTTATGTGAGACAGAAGGAGAATAAAGAGTAAAGAAAATGTGCAGCGTGATTATGAAGAGACAACTCTTTGTTCTCCTTTTTTTGCGAAGTGAAAAAGAAGCAATCTAACAACCAAAACAAAATAGCGATGTCAGAGAAATTAAAGCAAGACCATTTTAAAGTGGCAGCAAAAAAACAGGAAGAAGGCCAATACTTAGCTGGCAGAGGCGCGCAGTTCAACACTAAAAGTCGATTTTTTAAAAATGAAAACACAAGAGAACATATCGAAGGCATTGATGTCCCGATAGATATCAGGAGTGAAGCAGCCGATATGCCAACAATTTACCTGGAACAGGAATCTAAAACGATAGTCAATAAAGTAGAAAGCAAGGATGTAGGCATGGGCTACAGTATGAATCCTTACGCAGGTTGCGAGCATGGCTGTATCTATTGTTATGCCCGCAATGTACATGAGTACTGGGGCTACAGTGCCGGCCTTGATTTTGAACAAAAAATTATCGTCAAAAAAAATGCACCGCAACTATTGCGAAAATTTTTAATGCACCCAAAATGGTCGGGTACGCCCATTATGCTGAGTGGTAATACGGATTGCTACCAGCCTGCCGAACAAACCTATCGCTTAACAAGAGGCTTGCTGGAAGTATGTATTGAATTTAACCAACCCGTTGGCATACTCACCAAAAATTCCTGGATACTGAAAGACAAAGACCTATTGCAGGAAATGGCAAAGAAAAAATTAGTATCGGCGATGGTGTCTATTACTTCTTTTAATGAAGATCTGCGGAGAATAATGGAACCAAGAACAACGACAGCCAAACAAAAACTGAAAGTGATCAATGAATTAAGTAAAGCCGGTGTTCGTATGGGAATTATGATGGGACCGATGATTCCCGGATTGAATGAACATGAAATGCAACGCATTATGAAAGAAGCTGCGGATAACGGAGCAACTTTTACTGCATACACTTTTATACGGCTAAATGGGGCTATCAAGTTTTTATTTCATGACTGGTTGTATAAAAATTTTCCGGACCGTGCAGATAAAGTATGGCACCTGATAGAGCAAAGTCATAATGGAAAAGTAAATGATACCCGCTGGGGTGTACGTATGCGGGGAGAAGGAAATATTGCAGAAATGGTAGCACAGCAATATAGAAAATATGGAAAATTCTATAACATGAATGCAGAAGAATGGAGTTTGAATTCAGGTCTTTTCAGAAGGCCGGGGGAACAGGGAAAGTTATTCTGATGATGACTCAAACTTTAATAACAATTCTTTATCCTGATATAACATCAGCATCTCAACTTTTATTTCAAACCTGTTAACTTTCTCCAATTGTTTGAAAAAAAGATCTTCCGTTTGCTGCACCCCTTCACAATACATTTTGGTAGAAAAAATATTTTTAAAACTGATTGTATTGTTGATGACAGTAAAGTTGCTGCCAAACATATTGCAACTTCCATTGCCTCCTGCACTTTTCTTTTCCTGGTTGAATTTGATGAAGGCTTTAGTATTCACTTCTTCTACACCGGCATCAGATTGAATTTTCTTTAAAGACCATTTGGTTTCATACAAAGAAGTCGTCAGGGTAATTTTTTCCCTGCCTGCCGGAGAGGTAGGTGCTTTCATTATAAAAGCGGTTAGTACGATAAATGCACCGACACTGAGAAAAGTAAGTAGCTTCATGTTTATATATTTTAGCACATGAAACAGATGCAATATCAAAGGTGATTGCATAAAACAACAGCGATTACTGAGTATATATAAATGTTAAGGCTTTAATGC
>JANMLJ010000234.1:0-2166 GCA_031372465.1 Chitinophagaceae bacterium
TTTTTTCTTCTTTTAGTAATTTGACGGAATAAAAGTAGAAAAGGTTACACCTGCCTCCTAGCGAATTGTGTTCAAAGGATTGCTTCAGCGATTAATGGCAGCGAGTGTTAACTGTTGTTAACATATGCCGGTTATAGTAAACCAGCAGATATAGCATATATATCTTCATCAAAATAAACGCTTTAAACGGCGTATTTTTGAGCCATATAAATAAAAATAAATATATTAAAACCTGACCTCTGAACTATTTAGCGCATGCATATCTTTCCTTCAGTCATCCGGATATACTGGTTGGCAATATGATCAGTGATTATGTAAAAGGGAAGAAAAAATTTGATTATCCACCGGGTATTCAAAATGGCATTATGTTGCACCGGACTATTGACAACTTTACGGATTTACATGAAGCGACAAAGGAAGCCAAAGAAGTTTTTCGACCTCATTACCGGTTATATAGTGGCGCATTTGTAGATGTAGTGTATGATCATTTTCTTGCAATCGATACAACTGAATTTTCTGCATCCTCTTTATTTGATTTTTCACAACTGGTATATGCAGAACTTGATAAGCAGGTGGAATGGTTGCCGGAACGTTTTGCCTTAATGTTCCCCTATATGAAAGAACATAACTGGTTGTTCAATTACCGCACCCTGTCAGGAACCGGGAAAAGCCTGGGGGGTGTCGTTCGTCGCTCTGTACATTTAACCGAAAGCGAAACCGCTTATCAATTATTTGAGCAGCACTACCAACTTTTACAGGATTGTTACCGTCATTTCTGGGCAGATGCAAAACCTTTTATCAGAAAGCAATTTGAGCTTTTTCAAAATGAACCGGAAATCGGTTTATAAATGGTGAGCGTTAAATTAGCAAAACGTTTACTTTTGTGCATATTCTTTTTTTGATTCAATCATTGTATATAATTCTTTATAATAAAATGGCTTTAATATTGCAGACTGCATTTTCCGGTATTATTAAAAAAATTTGCTCCCAATAAATCAGCTGGTGATTTACATTTAAAATAAACACATGAAATGAGCCATAAAAATTATCGAGTAATTTATACAAACCGGCGATGATAATTTTTATGACGAATTCCATCTGACAATCAATTCATAATAAAAAATAAACAGATGAAAAAAATTATAGGACTGTTGGTAATTTTTCAATTATTTTTCATTTGCATGATGGCTCAATCTGGTCTTCCACCAGTTGATAAATCACCGATGGACATGAGTTATTATCCCGGCAATTATCCGGTGTTAAAAATTAATGATAAAATAACCGAGCCACTGGCTGCCAGAGTTATTTATAGTCGTCCTCAAAAAAATGGCCGTCTTATATTTGGTGGATTAGTAAAGAACGGTGAAGTATGGAGGATGGGTGCCAATGAAGCTACTGAAATTGAGTTTTATAAAACGGTGCACCTGGGTAATAAGAAAATTACAAAAGGCCGTTATACATTGTATGCCATTGTTAATGAAAACAGCTGGACATTTATTGTAAATAAAGAAACAGACACCTGGGGTTCTTTTAAATATGACCCCAAAAAAGATGTAATAAGAACTGATATATCTATTCAAAAAACAGAGGGAGTGACCGAATCATTGGCAATGGGTTTTGAAAAATCAGCCTTTGGTTTTAACCTGATAATTGCATGGGAAAATGTAAAGGCATCGGTGCCATTTACTTTTTAAACTATTTATAAATGAGAACATCCGCATACATTTTATTAACCTGTCTTTTATTTTTTTCCTGTGAAAATAAAAAAGAGAAAAGCAATATTGATGTAACTAATGTTGCGAAAGAAGATTCTTCTGTAGTTGTGAAACGGGAAAAATCAATTAACTCCTATGCACCTGTTGATGTTTCCCCGATGGATATAAGTTATTTTCCTGCCGATTATCCAAAGTTGAAAATGTCCAATTCAACTACTGCCCTCCCACAGGCAAGGATTATATATAGTCGCCCGCATCTCCAGAGCCGGAAATTATTTCCTGATGTATTAAAATACGGCGAACCCTGGCGGCTTGGTGCTAATGAAGCAACCGAGCTCGACTTTTATAAAGAAGTTATTATCCAGGGCAAAAAAATAAAAGCCGGTCGCTATATTCTATACTGTATTCCAGAACAGGAGAAATGGACAATAGTATTGAATAGCAATATTGA
>JANMLJ010000287.1:0-2893 GCA_031372465.1 Chitinophagaceae bacterium
AATTCAGGGAGATTGCACCTTTCTCTTTCTATGATTATGAAGCTAATTACGGAGTGAATGGTAATGTTGCCCTGAAAAGAACATCTATCCTTAACGGTGATATACGTTATGAATTTTATCCAAAAGGCGGAGAGGCCATCACCATTGGTGTTTTTTATAAATACTTTGATGACCCGATAGAATTACGTCTCGATCCATCCAGTGTACTAGACAGAAGAAACTATGGCTACAGCAATGTGGATAATGCTTACACAGTAGGCGCTGAATTTGAAGTAAGAAAGAACCTTGACTTTATCAGTAAAACACTGGATAATTTCAGTGTATTTGCCAACCTGACTTATAGCTATTCAAAGGTTACTTTATCGGGTACTACTGCAGGTGGCCAGGCTACTTCAGTTAATCGCCCATTGCAGGGCCAGTCGCCTTATCTCGCCAATCTTGGATTACAATATAATAGCAAGCAGGGTGGATGGAGCGGGTCTGCATTATATAACCGTATAGGTCAGCGTTTGTCGTTGGTGGGTAATCTCGATTTTGCTGATATCTATGAAAGACCCCGCAATCAGGTGGATTTTCAATTAGCCAAAAAAGTAATGAAGAACAGGGGTGAAGTAAAACTTACCTGGGCTGACCTGTTGAACAATGCCTTTTATTTTTATGAAAATGTGGATAGCAAAAAAGCTTTCAGCAATGGCAGCGACAGATTATTCAATTCTTATAAGCCCGGCTCTACTATTACTGTTGGCTTTACATACGATTTCAACATCGGAAAAAAATAAAAAATACAACTGACTATAATTTTTTTAAAAACTACAAAAACAAAAATTGATATGAAAAAGATGCTTCTTGGTGCGCTGATTCTTACAACTATCATCAGTGTAACCTCTTGTGTGAAAGTGACCTTTGACGAGGGAACGACTTCTGTAACACCTACTCCAGATCCAACCAGCAACATTATTACGGGTATCATTTCTTCCAGTAAATTCTATGCAAAGGGCAAATGGATACTGAAAGGATATGTGTATGTAACTAACGGTGCCACTATTACTTTCGAAGCAGGTTGTATAGTGCAGAGTGATATAACTGAAAAAGGCGCGTTGATAATAGAAAGAGGTGCCAAGCTGATTGCTTCGGGTACAGCTGCAATGCCCATTGTATTTACCAGTGGAAAAGCAATTGGTGCAAGAGCTCCCGGCGATTGGGGTGGTATCATCCTTTTAGGTAAAGCACCTACTAACCGCCCGCTTGACCCTGCTCCAACTATTGAAGGTGGTGTAGGCCGTCAGTATGGTGGTACAGATCCATTAGATGAAAGCGGTATCCTCCGTTATGTACGTATAGAGTATGCAGGTATTGCTTCAGAACCTGGTTCTGAAATCAATGGTCTTACCTGTGGTGGTGTAGGGTCAGGTACTATCCTGGAAAATATACAGGTATCATTTGGTAATGATGATGCGTATGAATTTTTTGGTGGTACAGTCAATGCAAAAAATCTGGTGGCATTTGCTACTGCTGATGATGATTTTGATTTTGACTTTGGATATACCGGTAAAATTCAATTTGGTGTTTCTTGCCGCAAACCGGATTTTGTAGATGCTGGTGATGCTGGTAATGGTATTGAGTGTGATAATGATGCGGCTGCTACAACAGTAGCACCCCGCACAAAACCACAATTGAGTAATTTTACAATCATTGGCCCAAATAACGCCGCTGGAACTGCCCTTAATCATAATTATTCAAACCGGTGGCGCCGTTCGACCAATTTTATACTACGTAACTCTATTTTAATGGGTCATCCGGATGCTGGATTCTCGTTAAGGGATGCAGTGACCTGCACTGACTACCTTGCAAATGCCTCTGAATTTAAAAATAACCTGGTTCATGCAAATACAAACCCCTATTTTTCTGAAACCACATCAGCTATAACTGCTGCTCAAATGCAAACAAAAGCAGAAAGTGAAGGCTGTATTACTTATGCTGATGCTGCTACCATTCAGCTAACAAGTCCCTTTTATTCAACTGCACCTAACTTCTTACCGGCAACAGGCTCTCCAGCACTTAGCGGTATAAGTTTCACTGGTATGAATGCTTTCTTTACACCTACTACTTATCGTGGTGCTTTTGGAACAACTAACTGGACAAGTGGCTGGTGCAACTGGGATCCACAGAATGCTGTTTATTAATTTTTGCTGATTTATTATACTTCAACGTCCTGATTTTTTCAGGACGTTTTTTTTATAACTATACCTTCATATTTTGTTTATGATTTAGTTACTTAGGGAAAGTAGTTTTAGATACACTAAATTATTATAAAATGAAATCTACTAAAATCATCAGAAATCTATTTCTATTCTTAGTTTGTTTAATTTCTATGTCTTTTATAAGACCAAGTGAAAAGAAAAATTGTGGTCCACAAGTTCAGGTTGTAAACAATGATAATAATGGTAGCGACATCTATCTTGTCAAATTGACTAACGTAGCGACAGGACAAGTACTTACAATGCCTATGGGAACTACTCAAATTACCAATATGTCTGCGGGAGCTTACAATGTAGAAGTATACACAGATAGTCAAGGATTAGTTTCTCTAAACACTCCTTTTGGGGGAATTGATTGTCAAGATGCTTATTCTTGGAACGGGGACTCCAAGGCTTATTATTTTAATAATGTAAATTTGTGGTGTTGTGGGTGTACTTTAACAATTGCCATAGATGATATTGAGTGTTAGTCTAAATAAATAATCAAATTTTATCGTCCTGATTTTTTCAGGACGTTTTTTTTACTTCATTTTGTAAAAAATACTAAGATGAAACTAAGTGGTATTGTAATTTTATTTTTTTGTTTAGTAGCCAGTAGTTGCAAACAAAAGATCGTAAAAATTAAAATGTTGCCC
>JANMLJ010000293.1:0-2251 GCA_031372465.1 Chitinophagaceae bacterium
GCAGGTGCATACTCATTGCCTTTGAAGGAATCGAAATCTTTATCGGTAGCTGTAAGTGAATCCAGCGGGCGGTGAACATTAATAAAAGAGTTATTTAAAGAAACGCGGGTATCATTTTCCCATAAGTGCGTTGGATAAAAATTGTGTGCCTGTTTTTGGTCGAGGTAACCAAAATAATAATCAAACCCCTGTTTTAATGGAGAACCTGATGTATAGTTCATTCCTAATCCCCATTTACCGGTGAGTGCGGTTGTGTAGCCGGCATCCTTCAGCATTTTGGGCAATGTAAACAGTCCTTCGGGCAATGGCATTTGTCCACCTTCGGTACTGTCTTCATAACCGCCCAGTTCGTAGTTACCACGAATGTAAGAATGGCCGCCATGTTTACCGGTCATCAGCATACAACGGGAAGGGGCGCATACCGGAGCAGATGAATAATGCTGTGTGAATTTCATTCCTTCCGTAGCCATCCTGTCAAGATTTGGCGTTTTTATTTTTTGCTGACCATAACAGCCTAATTCTGCATAGCCAAGGTCGTCGGCATAGATGTAAATAATATTAGGAAGACTTTTTTTTGCTGGTTGAGGAAATGCAATAGAAGAAAAAAGAAGAAATAAAAGAAATAAAAAAAAATTCATTGATGCCATTGTTTTTGCTAATGTAAGAAGTTTTTAAGGAGTAGCCTGCAATACCATTGTGTTAGGCGCATTTAATAAGAAAGTAACGGAAGAGCCGGGTATTCATTATTTGGCTATCGCAGTTATACCCGATCATTGCCCAACCCTACCTGCCTGTATCAATTAAAACTCTTTCTCCCCTATTTCACTTTGCGGCAGGGTTATTTTACGGTTCTTTTTGCTAAGGTTAAAGCCAATAGAGAATTGCAGCTGGTTTGGTTCATACACATAGTTGGTGGTAGTATAAAAATTGGCTCCGTAAGTGGTGATACGCTGGCGGTTGCTCTGTTTCATTCCTGCATCAATATTCAGCCATTGCAATTGAAAGCTCCAGCGTTTATCGGTCGTTGTTTTCTTCAGAGTAAAATGGGGTGTAAAAAAACGGCTGTCTTTTCCCTGTGCAGTTACCCGTTCAGACAAATAACTTACACTTAACTGCATGCTGAAATTTTTTGGCAGCGAAAAAGACTGTGTACTGTTAATGCTATATATCCAGCTACTGTTTTCTATTGCAACGGTATTATTAAAAAGGCTTCCACTGATTGTATATTTGTAAACATTTCCTCCAATAATACAAGACCACCAGTTATTTACCTGGCAGGTAAAATTAGTTTCCATTCCTACCTGTGTAGCTTTACCTGCATTCGTATAAATTCTGTTCAAAATAGTATCGTTATATACTTTGTTTACACGTTGTATAGGGTTTGTTACTGTTTGATAATAAAGCATGGCAAAAACATTACCTTTTGCAAAAGTTTGCTCCATACCTGCTTCATAGGTACCAATAAATTCGGGAAGCAGTTCGGGGTCGCCCTGCTCTAATGTTTCGGAATGTTCTCTTTCCGGAAAAGGATTCAACTCATAGTTATTGGTACGTTTAATACGGCGGCTGTACCCGGCTTTCAGCACTCCTTTGTCCCAGGCTTTGTAACGCAATTGAACCGAAGGAAATAATTTGGTGAGCAATAATTTTTTTTGCTCATTATTTTTTGAAAAAGTAAGATTTCGTTCTGATTTTTCTACCCGCAAACCACCACTGTAGTTCAATAGTTTTGTACTTCCTGTATATTGTACAAAGGCCGCATGGATATAATTAGTGGCTTTAACCGCACTGGAAAACTGTGGGTCAGTAACAAACCGATTTGTTCCTAATAACTTTACCTGATACAAAAAATTCCCATCCTGACTATCATACCTGTACTGATAACCTGCCTGCAAAGTGCCACTACCTGCTTTTTTGGTGTAATCAATTTTTGCCCTGAAAGCATTGAGTGGATTAGTGCTTGGATTAACCGTGTATTGTAATGTATCGGTTGAACCACGGCTCCGAAGGTTATTATTATACGTAACGGCAGACAAATCAGCCTTTTCATACAACAGTGAAAAATTAAAAGCCGATTGATCGGATAGTTTATGATTGTAATCTAAATTAGCCAATGTAAATAATCCTTCTTTCTGCTGGTCGTTTTCATTGTAATAAGTAAATGAAGAAATAGGTGCGCCGGTTAGTGCATTTACTTTACTGTTATTTTACAGCAAATCAGCAATACGACTCTGGTATTTTTTTCCATGGT
>JANMLJ010000295.1:0-21285 GCA_031372465.1 Chitinophagaceae bacterium
CTCATTCTTTCAATTCGCTTCCATAGTTTTCCAACAGGAAAAGTATAGCCCGCAGTAATATTATTAATGCGTACAAAAGATCCTGATTCAATAAAATAATCGGTGGGATAAGGAGTAACGTTGCTGGCACCGGGATAAGTATTATTGTTACTGCCGGGTGTCCACCTGTTTTTAGCCACCTCATATTCTATATTATAGTTACTGCCGAAGCGGATACCTTTTTTTCCGTTGTATACTTTGTTACCAGCAACTCCAACAATATCCATGCTAAAATCAAATTGTTTCCAGTTAACCGTGCTGCTTACACCATAATATATTTTGGGCTGGTATGATCCAACATGTTCCCGGTCAAGGTTATCAATAATGCCATCCTTGTTTATATCAACAATTTTAAAATCACCAGGTACAGCGCCAATAACATGAGGATAGCTATTTATTTCTCCGGTGTTTTGAAAGATGCCATCTGTACGATACACCCAGAAAGAACCAATCGGCTGCCCTACCAGTGTTTGTGTAGCACTAGACCCATTATTTAAACTGCCAAAATTCAGGGCTCTTCCAATGCCTACATTTTTTACTTCGTTTTTGTTGTAAGTAATATTTCCACGGATAGTGTAATTAAGTTTTGTATTTACTTTTTTATTCCACTGTAGAGAAAGTTCCACACCGGTATTGGCAATTTCTGCCGCATTGGTAAGAAATGAATTACCAAAACCCAGTGAGGCATAAGGGATGGTAAACAGAGCATCCTTTGCTACTTTATTATAAAAATCTATTTCGCCGCTCAGTTTATTATCTAATACAGCAAATTCAACTCCGGCATCAAACTCCCTCACCACTTCCCATTGCAGATTGGGGTCTGCAATACCGGTAACGATGGCGCCATCAATACGGTTGGTGCCAAAATAAGCAAAGAGTCTTTCCCGCGGACGTAAATCAAAAGCTCCTGGACGAATGGCATCATTACCCACTAATCCAAAACTGGCTCTTAATTTAAGGTTGTTGAAGAATGACTGATTGGCCATAAATTGTTCGCTGCTGATTACCCAACCAATACCTATTGATGGAAAATTTCCCCAACGTTTATTTTCCGGGAAGTTGCTATTTGCATCTCTTCTGAAAGTGGCATTGACAAGGTATTTATCTTTAAACTTATAATTGGCTCTGATAAAATAAGATTCCCGTCTGAAATAATTACCAATAGGATCTCTGAAATTTTGTTGCCCTTTAGCAGTGTCTTTAAAATTAAGTTGCCAGGCTTCTTTATTGTTTGAAATATTTTTATTCGCTATAAATGCCCGGCTTCCCCATCCATTTCTCCGTTCAGAAGTATGGCCTATTGTAACCCGCAAGTCGTGGTTAGTTGAAAACTTTTTATCATAGGTCAGATAATTATCCCACACCCATTGGTAAATGCTGTCACGATTAAAAGAAAGGTCGGCATCATCATTATGTTGCGCCCCTTCCAACCCCCCGGGAAGAAAGGTTTTATATGCCGGTGTATAGTTCCATCCGTTATTCTGTTCCAGGTCTATTCCAAATTGAGATTTGAAACTAAGTCCTTTGATGATCTGGTATTCGCCCCAAAAAGTAGTTTGCAGCCGGTCGCCATAACTGCGATCGTTGGTTGTTTTTAGTGTAGCGAAAGGATTGCCTACATTGCTGATTCCGCTTGATGTATTGCCAAAACTGCCATCAGGATTTACAGCATTAAAAATGGGGGATGCAATGTAAGCACTGGTGAATAAACTATATGGCTTATTTTCTGAGATATAATGAGAATAACCAATGTTATTTCCCACTTTAAATTTTGAGCTTATGGCATATTCATGATTATAACGTGCCGTATATCTTGTGTACTTGTTATCAATTAATATTCCGTTTTCATTCAGATAGCCCAATGAAAGAAAATAACGGTATTTATTTTTTCCGCCGCTGACGGAAAGATTATGGCTGTTGAAAATTGCAGGCCTGGTAATTTCATCATACCAGGAAGATGATCCGGTAACATCACCCCCTGTTACGGCAGGAGCTCCGGCCGCTTCGTTTGAATAAGCTGCATATAATCCTGGACCAGCCATTTGTACTTTGTGTGTCAGCAATTTTACACCTGCCTGTGCATTATAATTGACAGAAAATTTTGATTTACTTCCAGCCTTGGTTGTAATTAATACAACACCGTTGGCGGCCCTTGCACCATAGATAGCTGTGGAAGAAGCATCTTTTAAAATATCAATAGAAAGAATATCTGAAGCGTTGATATTTCTTATATCAGTGGTTATTATACCATCTACCACGTAAAGCGGGTCAGCTCCACCCAGTACAGATCCTACTCCCCTTATTCTTACATTAGGTGCACTGCCCGGGGCTCCGCTATTAGTTATCTGCACCCCGGAAACCTTTCCCTGGATGGCCTGTGTGGCGGTTAGAGCAGGTAAATTAATTATATCCGCCCCTTTAATTGAAGCAGATGAACCAGTGAGATCTTTTTTTCGGGAAGCTCCATAACCAATAACTACTACCTGGTCCAGCAACCTGCTGCTTTGCTTAAGCGATACATTTAGTATGCTTTTTCCTGTTACATTTTCTTCCAGGTTATTATAACCAATGGCAGAAAAAATCAAAATGGCATTATCCTGGACGATGATACTGAAATTGCCCATATTATCAGTTATCGTTCCTTTTGTTGATCCCTTTACAGAGATTGATACACCGGCAAGCACTTCGCCTGATTCTGTTAATACCCTACCGGTAACTTTAATTTCATTTTGCGAGGTTATAGCAGGAGGAACGGATTTCCAGTGCTCATTATTTTTTCCTATGGCTGAACCATGCAGACAAATTATGAAAAACAGGATCATCACATGTTTGGTCAAAGGAACTTTGTATACAATTTCTCTAATACAAAAAAGCTCGCCATAAACAGAATTATTCATTGTTTTTCTGCTAAAAGGTTAAACAAAAAATGTAATACGGTTTTGGAACAGATCAGCCGACTTAAGATGGATGGTTTGGTGGGATTGGTAAACTATAAATAAACTGATCGGCTCAGGAAATATCCTGCCGAATGCTACCAAGGTAAACTAATACTATCAAACAGGCATTTTTATTATTTACTGCCCGCTGATCTTCTCAATGTATGGATATGGAAGAATTTGTGGCTCAACATGCGAGGTAACCTATTGAAAAAAACCGAGATTTCCTTTTTTATCAGGTTATTTTCATTAAGGTCCTTAACCAGGATGGTCTGTACGGATTCTTAAACAGGCAATGCATTTATATCATGCCCTTTATGAACGGAAAATGCATCAGAATAATGTCGTTTTAGTTACAGATAGCTTAACTAATGATTTTATTTTTATGGATATGATTACAGCGATTTTCTGTATTTTTGCTGCCCGAAAGCTTATAATCAGAGGATATTTTGGTGCATTTTAATCATCAGATCCTTTTCACTTCTGATTGCAATCGGGGAGCCTCACCCGCTTTGCTGCGGTCGAAGTACTTTTGAATTAGTTCTTTTTAGTAAATAATTACTGCTTTGCAGTATTGGACCCATAGCTCTTCCGATAGCTATCGGGAGGGTTATCCCGATAGCCATCGGGACCGATTTTTATCGGGAGGGTCGTTGAATCGTTTAATAGTTCTTTTATTTTTATAAATTATTACTGCTTTGCAGTATTGGACCCATAGCTCAGTTGGTTAGAGCACCTGACTCATAATCAGGGGGTCGTAGGATCGTGCCCTACTGGGTCCACTAATGAGGCTGTCTCGAAAGGTCTTACATTTAATTTTCTCGCAAAAACGCAAAGTCGCAAAGTCTGATTATCAATTGTATTGTTCTTTGCGCCTTAGCGTCTTAGCGAGATTTTTTATTTTTTGAGACAACCTCATTTTTTTTGAAAATCAAAAGGTTCTTTAACCTTTTGTTAACCGGGATGAAAATACATTTGTCCATTACTAGAAACAATATGAAGAAAATTATCTCATTAACTCTTTGTGTCTTAATTGCTACTACTTTACTGGCGCAGGATGATACCCCGGCAAAAAAGAAAAAAAACATTCCTGATATGAGTAACCGGGCTAATGACCATTTCCTGGTACAACTTGGATATACTGGTTGGGCTGGAAAACCAGACAGCATCAATACAAGCGGTTTATCAAAAAGTATTAATGTCTATTTCATGTTTGATTACCCGTTTAAAACAAATCCTAAACTCAGCATGGCCTTTGGACCTGGCATATCTTCTGATCATATTCTTTTTTCAAAAACAGGTGTGGGAATAAAAGATAATACAACCAGTTTTAATTTCAGGAACCAATCAGATACCAGTCATTTCAAAAAAACAAAACTGGCCAGCGTATACCTGGAAGCTCCTATTGAATTCAGGTATTCTGCAGATCCATTGACAGGAAAAAAATTCAAGTTTGCTGTTGGTGTAAAAGTGGGAACCTTGTTGAATGCCCATACACGCAATTCGAAGTTTGAAACCAAATCTGGTAATGCAATCGGCGATTTTGTGTCGAAAGAAGCAAGTAAACGTTTTTTTAATAAGACCCGTATTTCTGCTATGGCCAGGTTTGGCATGGGACATATTTCTTTTTATGGCAGTTACCAGCTAACTACTTTATTTAAAGATGGCCTTGGACCTGTAGTAAGGCCTTATTCCATTGGCATAACATTAAGTGGATTATAAAAACCGGTTAAAAATAATTTAAAGGATTTCATAGATTATTTCTTTGAAATCCTTTTTCTTTTGGGTATAAATAATTCCGTTTTAACCCAACTTATCCTCATTTATCTTTGCGCATCATTTCGTTTGAAGCAATAGTTACCAGTATGATTGACAAAAAAAATATTATTCGCCAGGAAGAGACGGCTGTGCTGGTTGGATTAGTGCAAAAAGAGCAAACAGAGCAGCAGGTGCAGGAATACCTGGATGAATTAGCTTTTTTGGCCGAAACTGCAGGCGCTATAACTGTAAAAAGGTTTACACAAAAATTACAACACCCGGATAGCAGAAGTTTTGTTGGTAAAGGAAAGTTAGCAGAGATTGGCGACTATGTAAAAGGAAAAGATATCCGGGTTGTGATCTTTGATGATGAACTGAGTGGCTCACAAATTAATAATATTGAAAAAGCCCTGAATGTAAAAGTGATAGACCGGAGTGATTTGATCCTTGACATTTTTGCAAAGAGGGCTAAAACGGCACAGGCAAAAGCGCAGGTGGAGCTGGCACAATACCAATACATATTGCCCAGACTCCGGGGAATGTGGAAGCACCTGGAAAGGTTAGGAGGTGGTATTGGTACAAGAGGTCCGGGTGAAACAGAAATAGAAACGGATCGTCGAATTGTACGGGATAAAATTTCCTTGCTGAGAAAACGATTAGCCGAAATAGACAAGCAATCATTTACACAACGAAAAGACCGGGGTGAATTTATTCGTGTGGCGCTGGTAGGTTATACTAATGTGGGCAAATCCACTATTATGAACCTGTTGAGTAAACGGGAAGTGTTTGCAGAGAATAAATTATTTGCAACGCTTGACACTACTACCAGTAAAGTTGTTTTTGATTCCACTCCTTTTTTATTGAGCGATACGGTTGGATTCATTCGCAAGTTGCCACATCACCTGGTAGAAAGTTTTAAAAGTACGTTGGATGAAGTAAGGGAAGCAGACATACTGTTACATGTAGTTGATATTTCTCATCCGGCATATGAAGAACAACTGGGTGTTGTAAATAAAACATTGCAGGAGCTGAATGCTTTTGAAAAGCCAACCATTACTATTTTCAATAAAATGGATTTATATGAAGCACATACATTTGATGAGTGGCTGGAAGAAAGTACAAAAAAAGAAATACTCGAAGACCTGAGAGACCGTTGGAATAATGAAACAAATGGCAACGCTGTTTTTGTATCAGCTATTGAAAAAACCAACATTGATTTTCTTCGAAAAACGATATTGGATAAAGTGAGAGAATTATACCGGATCAGGTATCCGTACAAAAGCGAGTTTTTATATTAGGTTGGCCACAGATGAACGCGGTTTTATATTTGTTTGGCCACAGATTAACACAGATTAACGCAGATTAGTTGCTTACGCAACTTTTTATACCATTATACTATTTGAATTATTGAATACCAGTTACCCAGCTTTTATTTTGTAAATTAGTGTGCACTCTTTATAAACCTGTCGGCAGGCCTGTATTCATCTGTATTCATCTGTGTTAATCCGTGTTCATCTGTGGCTAGCTTGTATTTATCTTCCACATTTGGCGGAAATATCTGTGTTAATCTGCGTTCATCTGTGGCTAACCTGTATTCATCTTTATTAATTTGTGTAATTCGTGGCTAACCAATCATGACAGAAAAAAAATATACCTGGCACAAAATTGCTGACCATATCAGTGAACTTGATTTTGCTGATAATAAAATTGCCGTCATAGAATTGAATGGCAAAAAAATATGTATCGGCAAGTACCATGAGATGGCTTTTGCCTTTGCCTATCAATGTCCGCATGCAGGTGGTATTATGGCCAATGGACATATTGATGCGCTGGGAAATATTGTATGTCCGCTGCATCGCTATAAATTTAATATGCAAAACGGCCGAAACGTAAGTGGTGAAGGATATTTTTTAAAACATTGGCCGGTTGAGCAAAGGGAAGATGGTGTATTTGTAGGTATTGAAGATAGCAGCAACTTATTTGGATGGATGAAATAATGCGTTGTTGTATCAGGTAGTGGCCAATAATTTTTCTTATATTTATACTAAACTTTTTTACCATGAACCGCAAAATTTTCCTTCTCCTATTGGCAGTCAGTTTCACCTTTTTTACCTATGCACAACCCGGTAGCTGGCGTCAAATCGGGAAGCCAGGAATCTGGAGCAGAACAATTTGTGCTGCCACCAGTAATGGTTGGCTTTATACGGTTGAGTCGACTGGTGCTTTGTATAAAACCAATCCAGGCACAGGTGCTTACACATCATTAGATGCCAATAATTATGGTAATACGGCTATCCTGCTTGCCGGAAATAATTATCTTATTTCCGTTGAAAAAGACGGCAGTCTTTATCGGACAGACCTGGTAGCGAAAAAATGGATCAGGTTGGGTAAGCCCGGAGAATGGGTGAACACAATTGCCGCTGCATTGGTCGCTGACAAACTTTATACGGTGGAAGTTTCCGGTGGTTTATATGCCACTGATATTTATACCGGGGTATGGACAAAAATAGGCGAAACAAGTTTTGGCAATACAAGGTTTATGATTGGTTCTGCCAGTTTTTTATATAGTATTGAAAAGGACGGCAGTTTGTATATGATTAGCCCCATTAACGGCAGTTGGAAACAAATTGGCCAAAAAGGAGCCTGGGTCAATACCATTAAGGGTACGATCCTGGGGGACAGATTATTAACCGTTGAAAGTAATGGAGCGCTTTTTGAAACAAGGTTAAGTACAGGTGTCTGGCAACAATTAGGCAAAAATGACTTTGCCAATACTAAATTTTTATGTTCCGGATTAGGAAAGATCTATAGTATTGAAGCCAGTGGAACCCTATATGAGATAAACGTACGATGATTTCAATCTTTTCCTGACAATTTTTTGCATCAGGCTTTTGTGTAAAGCCGAATATCCCTATTTTTGCTGCCCGTTTAATAAATGGGTCAACCTACACTTTAACTACGGTTGGTACAATAAAATTCCTGCTTAGCTCTCCAGATAGCTAGCGGGATGGTTAGAGTTCCGGGGTTGCTGGTTCAGATAGCGTTAAAAAGCTGAAACATATATTTATTCCTGCTTAGCTCAGTTGGTTAGAGCATCTGACTGTTAATCAGAGGGTCGCTGGTTCAAGTCCAGCAGCAGGAGCTGATACAAATGTAAAAGGGTTATACGTTGATAGTATGACCCTTTTTTATTCTCCTTCCTTTAAAATTAGCACTCATTTCCCAACCATCAGGGAAGTACACCACCACTGCATCCCGAAACTTTGGGACGTAGAAAATAATGAGCTCACTTTCCCGGAAACTATGTAAATGCTGTGGCACCTCCCTGCAATTATTCTAAATGATATTTTGCTGAAAAAAAGGTAAGCAGCCTTTTAGCATTTTCATAGATATCAATTAGAAAACTCAATCTTCTTTTAATACTTTGGGCATACTGGTATAATTCATTGAATAGTTTATTGATGGAAATTTTGTCAGTAACCAACAAAAGTTGGTCGCCGTTATTTGAGATACTGTCTGATGGAATACGTAAGAACTTTATTCCATTGAAACTTAGTAATTCATTATAGGAGCTTCTCAAACTGGATTGTCTTTCCTGGAGTAAAGTGGTTTCATAACCTAAATATGTTCTTAATTTGTTATCATATACATAAATGCTATCCGATACAGTTTTGTTCAACAAACGCATACCTCCTGCATTTTTTAACTGCTGTAAAGTGCGGTCAGTGTAAATAAGTTTAATAAAGGAGCCGGAATGCCGCACCAAATCAGCTAAACAGGAATGGGAGTTTGTTTTTTTCCGGCAATTTATCATAACAGTCGTACACATTTGATAAGGCAGCAACCTTTTCGTTGTCTATAGCAATAAGCCGGGAAAAATTCGTTGTGTCTGTTTTAAGATCCTGGTAAAAAGAAATGACATACTGTCTCCCTCTTTCGCTTTCCACCTTATGTTCCCGAAAATTTTCAGCCAAAAATCCACAGAACACTGCGAGGAATAACATGATGAATTCCCAGAAATAATGAGTCCATTTTTTTTTCGAAGAACCCCGATGACTATCGGGGCTGCTATGTGCGTGGTGGTGAACTTCCATAAAAAGAGAGATAGTATATATTTAAATATACATTAATCATTGGACTCTATACTGGTATATTAATTTCCAAATAAATATAACCTCATTGAGTTTCTCAGAGCTGCCTCTTTCGTTAATAAGGGGAGCGGAAGAAGAGGCTGTCTCGAAAGGTCTTAAATTTAATTTTCTCGCAAAGACCAAACGCAAAGACTGATTATTAATTGTATTGTTCTTTGCGCCTAAGCATTTGCGAGATTTTTTATTTTTTGAGATAACCTCTTTTTTCTTTTTATCTCCTTAGATGTAAATACCAATTCTAGAGTTTCTACTCCGCTGATTGAAGACTACTTTTTCAAAAAAGAGGGTATTCTTATTCAACCTGAAAAAGAATAGTTTTTAAAAGTAATATATTTATTACCTTTATATATGAAATCCAGTGAACTGGTACGACTACTTAAGAAAGATGGCTGGTTTGTGATCAGGCAAACAGGCAGTCACATGATAATGGAACACCCGACCAAAAAGGGGCAGATTGTTTGTCCTTATCATGGTAGCCATGAAGTGGGTAAGGGATTAGAAAAGAAAATCAAAAAAGATGCAGGAATTAAATAAAAAATGTGTGTTATGAAAATAGAAATTACTGTAGAAAAAACAAAAACAGGTTATTCAGCGTATGCTGAAAAATACCCTGTTTATACAGTGGGAAAATCTTTGGATGAATTGAAACAACAAATGATTGAAGCCCTGAATCTTTATTTTGAAAAGGATGGAAAAAGTATAACAGAAAACGATTTAAAAATCAGCCTGGATCTACCGCAGTTTTTTGAGTTTTATAAAGTAATTAATGCAAAAGCACTATCGGAACGGATTGGAATGAATCAAAGCCTGTTAGCACAATATATCAAAGGCCATAAGAAACCATCACCCAATCAAACACAACGTATTTTAAAAGGCGTACAACAAATTGGAAGTGAACTGGCTGCCATCCGGTTTTTACTCTAATGTTAGTTATAAAACAGTTTTCAAATTTCCACATAACCACTCCTTATTTAAAGCATAGTAGCAACTCATAGCTGCATCTTTCGTAAATAAGGGGAGCAAAATATAAATGTAAAAGGGTTATACTTTGATAGTGTGACCCTTTTTTATGTTTTATCGTGTACATTTATCCTTAATCTACCACCTCCAACACCATGGAAGTACACCATCACGCTCATGGCAGCCCCGATCCTTCGACAAGCTCAGGACCTCGGGGGCTACGCAAAAAATGGATCCATTATTTCTGGGAATTCATCATGTTATTCCTGGCTGTTTACCTGGGATTCCTGGCAGAAAACTGGCGGGAACATAAAATTGAAAATCACAGGGCGCACAATTACATAGAAACTTTTTATGAAGATTTGAAAACCGACGCAGTAAGTCTGAAATCTCTTTTACGTAATGATTCAAAGAAAATAGAGGCGCTGGCTATGATTAAAAGCTGTTATGATAGCTTATTGCAAAAAAAAGACCCCGCATCATTAATGGGTATTATAAAACATTCATTAGCCAATAATATATTTCATAATGAACGACGAACAATAGATCAATTGGCGAATGCCGGAGGTTACAGGCTTCTGAAACAGCAAGACGCCGACAGTATTGCCAGCTATAATATCCAATGTGTCAGGCTTGAGGATTTTCAATCTACCGCATACCAACAAACCCAGGATGAACTGCGAACGTTTTTTAACGAAACGGTTGATTTCTCCGCCTACTCAAACTTATTCAGCGATATTACCAATCAAAAATTTCCAGATACGTCGGCATCAAGCCTTCCTCTGTTTGCAAATGCAGGTAAAGACCAACTTAAAAAATATTTCAATACACTAATTCAGTATCTGAGAGTAACTGTTGGCCACAGGGACAGGCTTCAACGATTGTTATTAAAAGCGGGCTGGCTATTGGATTATTTCAAGAAACGATATGATTTAAATAATTAAGAAAACTCTTTATGGAAGTCCACCACCACGCTCATACTTCACCCACCCCCGATCCTTCGACAGGCTCAGGACATCGGAACCGGAAAAAATGGACCCATTATTTCTGGGAATTCCTTATGCTATTCCTCGCCGTCTTTTGTGGCTTTATGGCCGAAAATATACGTGAGCATTCGATCGAGAAGAAACGTGAAAAGATTTACATGTATAACCTGGTTGAAGATCTGCGGGCAGACACCTCCGCGTATATTAGATATACAAACGCAAATGAAAGTGCATTCGGAATGGTGGATTCATTAATGTACCTGATGAACAGCACGGAAAGAAAATCAAAGCTGAACAGAATATATTATCTCGCCAGGAAATTTACCATGAGAAGCGATCTTCTGTATACCAACACCAGGACCTATGATGAAATGCGATCTTCCGGGCAATTGAGACTTATACATAATCGGGCTATATCGGACGCCCTTTCACGTTATTATCAATCACTCAAACATATTCAGAATCAGAATGATCGTGTAACGGTTAGAATAAACGAGTTTTTTTTGACGATGGGCGATATATTCGATGCAAGAACGTTGCTTCAGATTTCTAATAATAATCAAGTGCCCGATAATTCGTCTCTGCGTCTCTTAACAGAAGATACACAGCAAATAAACCGCATGCTCACTTTGGCGCAATACCTGTATTCAACTTTCAAGTATGTAGAAACAATTGCCCAATTAAGATTGATTGCTGCTAATAAATTAATTCAGCTTATAAAAAACGAGTATAATATAAGAGGTGAATAGAGAATTTTACAGGGGATCTTATTTGATTTGAGTAAGTCATATGCTTTTCCGATCAGGAAACTTTAACGATGATGTACGGGTTGGAACTTATTCAAGCAAATGAAATTAAAACCTGGTTACTTTCCAGGTTTGAGACACTGATCCAATTGAAGAGAAATATTGAGGGGAATTAAAGCCAAACCTATAACCGTATCATATTGATTGATATAAAATTGTCAAATCAGACAAAGAATTATAGCTGCCTCTTTCGTCAATAAGGGGAGCTACAAAATCAACCACTTACAAGTAAAAAGGTAAGTGGTTTTTTATTTTCTGCCAGATTCCTGCCAGATTTTGAAATTATTGATGATAAAAGCTCATATTATATCAAGTAATTAATTAGTCAAATTTTGAGTGGTCCGAAAAAAGGAGGAGCTTACACCAGCAGTACAATCATCAATCATCAAATCTTTTTATCCATTCTTTTCTTTCTGCGCTAAACCAATGCGCTTTTGATTTTATAGGCATTATATGGTGTTCCATCAAAGGAATCAAAGAAGCTTCAGGCAATTCAACAGGGTTTTTCGGAATGAAATTTGCCAATTTTTCTTTGGTTTTATTCAATGCCGGTTTTTTATCCAGGTTATGCCATTCGTTGGGGTCGCTTTCTAAATCATAGAGTTCTTCGCTGTCATCAATATAACGTATATAATGCCATTTATCATAGCGAACGGAGTAACTGCCATAATCATACGTAGAAATTATGGGGCGTAACACTTTTTTATGCGGATCTTTTAAAATCGCCAAAAGACTTTTACCATCTACTTCTTTTGGCTTTGGCAACTGGCACAATTCGGCCAACGTGGGATAAATATCCAATAATGAAGTGAGGTTCGTTGTTGCTTGTCCTTTCGCTGACCCTTGTGGCAAAGCTGCGGTTTTAGGTACTTTGATCATTAAAACAGAACGAATAACATTTTCCCAAAGCGCAAATTTGCGCCAATGATTTTTTTGTCCCAATTGCCATCCGTGGTCAGACCAAATGACCACAATAGTATTTTCGGCATAGGCACTTTTCGATAGGTTTTGTAATAATCGTCCTACCATGGCATCTGAAAAAGCAATAGCTGCTAAATAACCCTGAATAGCTTTTTTCCACTGCCCGGCTGCGAGAATATGTTTGTGGTAATTGCCGCCTCTTGTCACCAATTCTTTGGCAACAGGACCCAAATCATCGGTATCGTTTTCTAAAAGTGGCGGTAATTGTATTTTTTCCAGGGGATATTGATCGAAATATTTTTGCGGAACATACCAGGGGTGATGCGGTCTATAAATACCACAGGCCAGGAAAAATGGTTTGTCCTGTTTTTTATTCAATTGTTCACTGATATAGCGTACACTGGAATAATCTCCCGTTTCTTCGTCGCTGATACTCAAAGGTCCCCAATCAAACATATTGTAACTGTATTTAAACCGGGGCATATTAGCAGGAGTCTTCGATGGAAAATTATCATCAGGCATCGGCTTTGTGATAGAGGGATAATAATTATCCCAACCCAAAGAGTCCACCTGCTCGTAGTGATAAATTTTACCGGCCCCTGCTGTAAAATAGCCGGCGTTCTTAAACATTTGATTGAGTGTAATTGCATTGGCCATTTCAGGTATTTTTCGCCAATCCTGATAATTGGAATATAAGCCAGTACGATAGGTGTGCATACCTGTCAATAATGCACCACGAGACGGATTACAACCCGGGCTTGCACAATAGTTTTTTGTAAAATTGACCGCCTCTTTGCTAAATGCCAGCAGATTTGGTGTTTGTGATTGTGGGTTACCTCCCAAAGGTTCAATCCAATCGTTCATATCATCTAAAGAAATGAATAAAACATTGGGTTGTTTTGGAATAGTATCCGTTTTTTTATGTGTAAAAAATAAAAACCACAGACTTATTGAGGCAAGGACGATAAAAAAAAAATTATTTTTCATTACTCAAACTGATTAAAGTAAATCAGGAGTAATATACTCAATATTTATACAATGGTTCTACGCCTTTGTTGGTAGGAGGTGCTGAAAACATAGATATACCTGGCAACAAGCAAGACGCTTAATTTTAGATTGTTAGTACTCCTTTCACTGGCTTTGCTGCATACCAACAAAGGCGTAAAAGGAGGTTGTCTTAAAAGTTAAGTATTGCCGGGAAGACGGATTTACCCACCGAAGCATTAGCGTAGGAGGGAAGTCGGGAAGAAAATAGTAGTTAAATTTCAATACTTACCGTCTTATCGCCTTACCTGCATTTATTTTTGAATTGACTTTTGACATACTCTTTTTTATGCAGGTATGTAAAACGACCGGTGAACTTGAAATTCTTCCATTCACCATCTTCCCGGAGAAATAATAACCCAATTAATAAGGCAACCTTGCAACACGGCGGGATCCCTGGCTGTCTCTCCAATATAACTCAAGGTAATAGCTGCTATCAGGACAACTAACGGGATTACCCCCGCTATCCAGCCCCAACTTGGCTGTCGCATATAAGCGGTCGGTTAATATGATTTCAATTTTCCCTTCCACGACACGGAAATTACAATCCTGGCGGATCACGAGTGGGATAAGAATGGGTGTCAGGAAAGGATTGCCAAAACGATTGTTGCCCCAGTCGGCAATTCCCCTCAAATTTCCACCTGCGTAGGTGCCGGTAGTGGTGATGACGATGCCGTTACTTTCAGTATAAACTCTATTCCGGGCCGTTTTCCAGCTCCATTCCTTCCCGTTATCAAATGTTATATCTAAATCTTCTGAAAATATAGTATGTGTGATGTCGGAATGGGAAGACAATTCACTCAATACACCGCCGCTGACATTGGTTAGTAAAACTTTGTTGTTAAAGATCATGTCTTTATTGTCACTTAAGCGTGTTGATTTAAAGTTTTGAAAGTTTACTATAACTGCAGCACCCGGGTTTTTCCATCGCTTTGTAGCATCCATTGAAATGATGATCTTTCCGGTGCGTTTGCGTGCACCCAGGCAACTATTTCCATTATAGGTTAGCGTTAGAACCCGTGGATTAGAAAGGGTGTCGGCATCAATCGTCGCATCACATACCGGATGCAAGACAACAGGTGACTTACCCGTAAAACCGGGCGTCATCTCTACTACAAAATTCACATCATTGATAGCAGCATCCAGTTCAGTAGAAAACCGGGCCTGGTCATCAGAATGTACAGAAGATTCGGGAAAATGATCGACAAAAGTTTCTTCCGCTTTTTTGCATCCGGAGAAGCAAACAGTGAGAGCAACTAAAGAAAAACAAAGGCTTATCTTTTTCATAGGTGGATTTTTTGAGTTCGAAGTTCAAGTAACGAAATTTATTTGTATTGGACTGCATTTTTCGTCGACTTTAATGAAAACACTCTCCTGGATTAGTAAAATTACTGGGGAGGTTTTCTCTTGCATATTGATTTTCTGCAATTGGACGATTGATTTCTCTTTTTTGGAATAGTAAAAACAGTGGAATAATGCATCGCAATGTATTTGCAGGAAAAAAGTCAACCTAAATCAGGACGAGACAAATCCGACCAAACATTCTACTAATTTTACAAACTAAAAATAAATGTCAGACAAACCAGACGAAGAACATTCAGCTATTCCGGCTAACACTCAATCGAAAGAACTTTTGGACGATATTACGCCCACTAAAGAAACAGAAACAATTACCACAAATAAAGACACTGAAAATATGGAAGTACATCATCATGCTCATCACGGAGGAAAGAAAAACTGGAAATCCTATTTCTGGGAATTTTTAATGCTTTTCCTTGCTGTGTTTTGTGGATTTTTAGCAGAATATCAGTTAGAGCATACTATAGAGCATCAGCGGGAAAGAGAGTACATGAAAACAATGGTTGAAGACCTGAAATCTGACACGGCAAAGCTATCAAGTTTAATCGATACCCGTAAAAACAGAGTGATTGAGCTCGACTCATTATTTGAATTAATTTCATCCGACAGGTATATAAAAGAGGGGAATAAAGTGTATAGTTTGTATGAACTTCCTTATTGGGATATATTTCGTTTTTCTCCATCAGACCGAACAATGGAGCAATTAAAAAATTCAGGAAATTTGCGTTTAATTCGCAAAAAAAATGTTTCGAATGCATTAATTCATTACGATGTCTGGGTTCGGAACAATAAAGCGTATGAATCTCTTCAGGATGTAGTGGCAACTCAAATAAACCTGGTCATTGAAAATTTACTAGACCCCAACGTTTTACACAATGCCAATAAAGTAATAATATATAACCAGTTAGCAGCTGACACGAATATAAATAGAATATCCACTAGCAGCAGTCCTTATTTACCAAAGGAATTGACTATTCCTCCCATGGATGCAGCTAATAAAAAAGCAATACTAAAATACTTAAACGAGATAATTTTACTTTTTACACAATTACGTAATGATAATATGACTGAAAAAAAATTAGCGATAAAAACCTTAGACCTGGTAAGGAAAGAATATAATATTGAATAAAGCACGAACGCACCCGATTCGGTTTGCTGACGGACGAGTTAATCCCGGGCTATAGATAGCTGATCAAACGGTCGACCCGATAGATATCGGTGCAGCAGGAGCAAATGCCCCGGAGAAATCTATGGCATTTTCATTTATAAGTTGCATTTTCTTATCTTTCACCCACACACCCGGTTTCGGGGCTTTCAGGTATATCTACAAACTTATTGAAAAAATGAAATTATTATTTCTACTCCTGCTATCATCGGCTTGTACGGTTACCATTTCCGGTCAATCAAACAAAGTACCTTCTACAGGAAAAGGTATTGTCTACGAAAACCGTACTGATATTCTGAATGCGCCTGATTGTAATGCTTCCGAAGCTTATCTGAAAAAGAAAGTAAAAGCACAACTGGCAACATTCTATACGGAGTATCCCTATATCTCCGTTGATTTTTCCTCCTTCAAAGGACAAAATGGTTATACCGACAAAGTAAACCCTGGTAAAATTATTTATCCTTTTAAAATTGAGCTGCTTGTATATTTAAAACGTAGTATTAAAAAAGAGGGAAAAGATTTTATAGAACTCAGTACCTGGAAATATGATGCGGTCTATAAATATGCAACGTCTCCGGGAAAGAAATGTGAATTTTCTATTGTTCCTTCTTCTCAAAAAACACTGATTAACCGCCAGGTGTACTGACCAGTATTGAAAAAGAGGAAGTGGATAAAATCTCCCATGAGCGGGACCTTTTAGCTGGTCGTTTCAGACGCCGGTTATACAGCAGCGATAGCGATAAAGCTACAATTTATCCAAAATGAATTTTATGATTCAATTCACAAATACTTCATCTGTAAACACCCACCCTTTATCTCCTTTGCCCGGATGCCATAGCGGTAGTTTTGATACAGGTATCACTACAATTTTTAAATATTTTACCGTAACCGGAGTGAAGGATAATTCAAAAGCTTTTAGAAAGGCCGGTTGTACTTTCAACGGTTGCTGCGGTGTGATCCGGCTTAGATGTTTTAAATGGCTTGCATCATTGCCACCCCACAATTCAATGGCAACCGGAGGCATAATGTAGCCACCAATATCAATTAACGTGCTAAGCGTTACACTGGAAATAGTTTCCGGGACTGTAAACATTAATAGTGATTCCATCTTGTTCTTTCTGAACCCCAGCCATTTGCCACTTTTGAAATTTGATGCTTCGCCTTTTATTAAATCCGTCAGCGTTTTAGCGCCATCGCCTTTATATTGTTCTTCCGGTGGCAACAGGTTAATAATAGAATCCACTTTATATTTTGAGCTATAGAAATAATTTTCCAGTATATCACTGCTTACCCACCCTTTTTTAAACGCTTTGGATTTTATGGTTACATTTTTGGTGAGCATAATATTGCTATTATATTCAGGAGAAAGGCTGCTGTCTGGTTCGGTACCATCCAGTGTATACCGGATGCTCGTACCGTTTACATAATGTTTCAATTGAAGCCTTATTGGCTCTGTGATAATTTGCTCTTCATTGAGAAGAACGGGAGGTGTTAATTTTAAAATAGTTGTATCGCCTTTAAATCCTTTTTCAATCACCATATCTTTCATCCTGCTTTTTAAATCAGTTATTTCTGCATCCGTAAGTGTCGTGTTCCAGATAAACAGGTGCGTTAATTTTTTACCCGAAGAAAGCTTCAACAGATCTTCTTTTTTGATAGCTGTTCCTGATAAAGAAAGCTGCCTGAGCTCTTTTAGTTTATTCAATTCCTGTAATGTATTGCCGGTTATATTGGTAAAAGATAGATTTAACTTTCTTAAATTGCTGAACTGACTGATGATTTTCAATTCTTCATCTTTTACCGGCATTTTATTTAAGTTAAGACTTACCAGCTGTTCTTTTACGGCGAGCAATTCTTTTAATTGTTCAGGAGTATAAAATGGTACACTAAAAAATTCTGCACCCAATGCCGGTGATCCCTTGGCCAATGGATAAACGATGCGGTAATTATTATTTAAGCCCTTAATTTTTTTCTCCTCCACCGCGGTAAAATCATACTCATCTGTTTCAATGGTATTAAACAATGAATTAGCCATAATGCGAATAGAATCAGTTTCGGCCAGGTCCAAAACTTTGGCAGTAAACCCAATATTATTTTTTATCCATAAATACAATAGCTGAATTTCCTGTTGGGTTAACTGCGGCTTGCCGGTTGGCGGCATATGCTTCTTCGCATCTTCCGGTAAATGTATCCTCGTTAATAACAAGCCATACCCTTCGGCAGTACTATCCCAAAGTTTTCCATTCTTGCCCCCCTTTACTAATAGCTCTTCCGTTTCCATCACCAGTTTACCTTTTGCTTTGTTTGCATTATGACAACTTATACATTTTGCCTGCAAAATTGGTTGTACCATATCCCTGTACACTTCTGCATTCTCCAATAAAATTCTGGGCTGTTTCTTCTCCGGCATAATGGGTGTCAGTAAATAATTGGGCCCATGTGTAATGGTGGCTCCCTGGTGGCCGGTAAAAATAATAAGACCCAAACTGACTAATGCAGTGGAAATACGAACCCATTTTATACTTTTAATAGTTTCCCGATATGCATACCATAAAGAAGTAATGATGGCAACAGCAACACCACCCCATTTATGCCATTGCAATGCACCTGTATCATACCCATCTTCTCTTGACAGGAATAATCCCATCAATGCTGTAAACGATGCAGCAAATGCAGACAACAACAATAACCCATCACCAATATTTTTTACTGCTTCATTTTCCCGGAATTTTTTTTCTAATAATAAAGACCAGGAAATATAAAGAATTAGTAAAACGACCGGAAAATGAAGTAACATCATATGCAGCCGCCCTGCCACCTGTAGCCAGGAAGGTATTACCAGCTTGCTTTCAACTAATAAAGCAAACACCAGCAGGCAGTTGATAGCAAAACAACCATTGAATAGTATAGTTCTGAAGCGATTCATCAACTAATATATTTTTATTTCATCAATAAACATCCAGGCATGTTCTCCTTTGGCTGCATGCCATTGGGGAATTTTTTTCTGTACCAGTATATTTATCAAAATTTTATTCGTTCTGACTTCATTTTTCGCAGTGATCATCTGGTAATTGCAATGGGCTCCGGGAGTTTCTTTTGCGGATGATATCAGTTCCTTTCCAAAAGGTTGAAAACTCTTTGTCTTTAGATCGAACCAGTAAACGATAATTTGTTCCGGAAGAAAAATCCAGGAGCTTTCACTTTGTAAAAAATTCAATAATATATCTTTTACGTATTCTTGTTTTTCCATATTCATCGTTATAGTAACCGTATCACATGTATAACCCATCCAGGTAGAACTGCTGAGTGGCAACATACCACCCTTGTTGTCAATTAATGTATTGCTGCCGCTACCCGGATATTTTGCATCCGGCAAAGTATATTGAACAGATTGTACCCGTTTCCCCTCTTTGATGAATGTTGTTGCCACTGTTTCAGAAGGAAGAAAACCAATGCCACTTGCTTTTGTTTTCAGGGTAACCAGGTTTTTACTAACGTTAATGGGTACCGTATAAACAGCGTCTTTTTCTGTTGGTTCCCGGTTATCCAATGTATAATAAACGGCTGTACCAGCCTGTGCAAATTTTATTTCTATTCTTGCTTTATTGGTAAAAAAAACGGATGTATATTTCAATAAGGGCGGGGCCAATTGATACGGTTCCTGTGCAGAAAGCAAATATGAATGAAAGAGAAATAATAAAGGGACCAGTTTTTTCATTATACAACCGGTGTTAATTTGTAGGGATACACATGACCTGAATTCCATTGGGCAACGTACAGGTTCCCTTCGTCATCAATACCTACATCATGCGGGTATTGAAAAACTTTAATAGTCTGATACATCTCCTCCAGATTATTATTAAGATAGGAAGGTTCGCTTCCGGCAAGATTGGAAACAACTTTATTGTTCTTATCCAATATCGTTACAAATCCTGATTGTTGCCAAAGCCGGCTCTGGCTTTGTAACACGGCCGCATATAAATAGTCGCCATGGATCACCGGGCGGCAAACCCATGCACCGGGCATCGCTATCGTGTCTATATATTTCCCCTCCAGCGTAAAACGTTTAAATGCATTATGCTCCCTGGATGTTACTATCAGCAAGGGATTATTTTTATCCCGCTTATCATAACAAATACCATGTGCATTTTTCAAATGTTTTTCTTCCGCGCCCCTTCCTCCCCAATGCCGGATATATTCGCCCTTACTATTATAATGGATGATAAAATCTTTTCCATATCCATCGGCCACATAGATATCACCATTGGGTGCAATCGTTGTTTCTGTAGGTACATATTCATCCGCTTTTGTGTATTCACCTGTTTCTTTAGGATAGTCTAGTGTCAGCAGTACCCTTCCGTTCAGCGTTGTTTTGATTACCTGGTGACGGCTATTATCACAAATAAATAAAACTTCTTCGCCGTTTTCATTGAAGATGGTTAACCCATGTGCACCCGGATATTCATTGCCCCAGGTGGTAATCAGCTTTCCTTTTCTATCGTAAATAATCACATTGTTTTTTGTTTCATTGGTCAGTAGTATCATTCTTAGGTTGCTATCCTGTACCATTTCATGACAGTCTTTTACCGGGTAACGGTTAAAGTCCAGCTCCCCCCATTTAGTATCTATCCGGTAGCGTTTGTTGTTCTGACCAAGAATAATTTCTCCTCTTTCTTTTTCAGAAAGTATGGCTGGCAAACAGGCTAAGCCGGATGCTACAAGGGTTGATTGCTGAATAAATTTTTTCCGGTTCATAATAAAAGTTCAGTATTGAAACGATAAATTTATAACTGTTACGAGTATGCGAATATTTTAAACGGATTACGCTATCAGCCCTTTTACCAATTCCCCCGAAACATCTGTCAACCTATAACGCCTGCCCAGGTGTTTATATACCAACTGCTCATGATTTAAACCCATCAGGTTTAATACGGTTGCATGAAAATCATGCACATGTACCGGATTGCTGGCAATATTATATCCAAACTCATCTGTTTCACCATAAACACCCGGCTTTACACCACCTCCCGCCATCCAGATGGTAAAGCATCTTGGATGATGGTCTCTTCCATAATTATCTTTTGTTAATGTACCCTGGCAATAATTGGTTCTGCCAAACTCGCCACCCCATATCACCAATGTTTCATCTAATAAGCCACG
>JANMLJ010000326.1:0-18144 GCA_031372465.1 Chitinophagaceae bacterium
GCATTATCTTTTTCGCCGGGAATCACATCTCTTATCAATCCATACATTTCTTCCTGAAATTGTTGAGTGATCGGAAGAATAGGAATTAAGGTGAACAGAAAAATGATCGCAGGCGGAATAGCCATGAAAAAATTATAGGCAATGGCTGATGCCCGTTCAGTCATTCCAATGGTCTTTACCTGTCCGAAAAAAAAATTGATAACATCATACAATGCAATACCCCTGAAACCTGGTATAGAGGTTAATTTACTTTTATCAATTAAAATTTTAGCTGGTGCTGAGGCAACTATCCTGTTTCCTATTTTAGTAAGAATGGACATTACTGTATTATTTGTTTTTTTGCCTTGCTGGATGAATCCATTCTCCTTGTCAATTCCTGCTGGTAAAGTTTAGCATATTTATTATGATCAGTGAGGTTGGAAGTGAATACACTGGTGCCATCAAATTTATGACTGGCTACAAAAAACAGGTAATCAGTTTTAGGGGCATTGAGTACAGCATCGATTGTTTCCGGAGCAGGCGTACATATCGGACCGGGAGGGATGCCCGCATACATGTATGTATTATAAGGAGAATCAGTTTTCAGATGTACGCCCAGCACTCTTTTCAACGCAAAATTTTTCATCGCATACTTCACCGTTGGGTCAGCCTGTAGCTTCATACCTGTTCTCACCCGGTTAAGATATGTACTGGCAATTTTATATTTATCCGCTTTATTATTGGTTTCTTCTTCTACAATAGCAGCCAACGAAATAACTTTCAACGGTGAAAGATGAAGACTGTCGGCTTTTATTTTGCGTTCGTTTGTCCAGAATTTTTGATAGGCTGTATAAAATTGCTGTAAGATTTTTGCAGGTGTTGTAGTCCATTTTAGATTATACGTGTAGGGCATCACCAATGACAAAACGTTATTACTATCGACGCTGAATTTTTTTAAGGAATCATTATTATTCAAAAAATTAATCATTTGTAATGAATCAAATTCAACATCAAATTTTTTCCCTTTCCCAAATTTGCCGGCAAATAGTTCTTTTGTCCTTTCTTTATTAATAACCACCTTAACTTCAGCCTGAATACCACTTCTTAATGATTTTACCAGTGTAAAAAGACTTATTCCGTTTTTTAATTTGTAACGGCCGGGTTTTGGAGTTTTATACTTCAGCAATTTGCAAGCCATTTCAAAATCAGCTCCTTTGATAAAATTTCCAGCTATCAGGCTTTCTTTGACAGTTGTCAGGTCATCCCCGGTTTTGATATAGAAAAAGGCTTCCGGTTTATTTGAAACGGCGGGTTTGAATAATTTATATCCCCAAAATCCGGCTATACTTACTATAGTAGCTCCGGCTAAAAGTAATATCTTCTTTTTCATTTCAAAATATAAAATCTGTTACTGCAATATACTACTTCAATAGAAAGCTACATGAGACAAATACATTTACAGGCGGACAAAACCACCGTTGGTGAATTTTACACAGCAGCCGCTATACCACAAAAAAACCCGACACTTTTGTGTAGGGTTTTAAAATATGATTATAAACAATTATTTGGTTGGTGCAGGCTGAACCGGCGTTGCGTTTAATGGAACAGTATTGGCCGGTACAGTAGGATTTGATGTCGGAATAGTCGCATTTTTTACATCTGATGATCCACCTGAAGATGTAGCCGTTTTTGGTATAAAAAAGACGGAGAAAATGCACAATAATGCAATAACGCCGGCAAATATCCAGGTTCCTTTTTCCAGTACATCGGTGGTTTGTTTTACACCCATAAACTGGTTGCTAAATCCAGCCACATTACCAGCTAATCCACCACCTTTTGGGTTTTGTACCAATACTATAAAACCAAGTACCACAGAAGCAAGAATAATCAATATAATAAATAAAATAGTCATGTCAGTTTGTTTTCTTTAAATCGTCAATTTTCGCTGCAAAATTAGCACTTTTAGAGGGATAAATCAAACTTAATTTACTATATATCTCTATTGCTTTGACCATATTTCCCTGTTTTTCCCATACTTCAGCCATGGCCTCGGTTAAAACCTCCCTTTCTTCGAGTGAATGTTCAGCCATTTGCGCAATATTTTTTTCCACTAGGTCGGATGTGACTGGATGTACCTCGCTGGTTTTGGCTATTACTGAAACCGGCAATCTTTTCATCGTTTTAAGCCAATCAGTAAAACTCTTTAGCTGCTGTCCAAATTTGTCAGTTGGCTTTTCCTCTTCTTTGAACTTAATACCCTGCGAAGCAAAATAATCTACTGTATAAAACGGTTCAAATAAAATATCTGCATGGGGAGCATCTGCGGATTCAATTTTTAGTGCAGGTATTTCAATGATTGGCTCCTCTTTTAATGAAGAAAAACCTGATAGCTTACCATCATTTTCAACTACCTGTTCAGGTTGAATAGTTGAGATTACAACTATATGTTCTGGTTCTTTGATTTCGTCAGCAAAAACGATCGGAATTTCAATTTCTTCAACAACTGGCGCAGGTTCTATGTTTTCCTCTGCGATAACGACAGGAATTTCTATTAGTTCAACAACTGTCTCGGGTTCTATATTTTCTTCAGCTATAACGACGGGAATTTCTATTTGTTCAACGACTGTCTTTGGTTCTATGTTTTCCACAGCAATTAAAACAGGGATTTCTAGTTGTTCACTAATCACTGGTTCAGGATTGACAATCTCTTTTATTTCGGGGGCGAAAATTTGTGCATTACCTGTTTCATTCAACAACTGCTCTACCCACAAGGGATTATGAAAGTATAGAAACGTTTTTTGTAATTGTTCTTCGTACCTGTCATGTTTTTCAATTTGCAGTTTTTTAGTAAGTAATAATTGTGCGGCACCAAAATAGGGGTTACGGTCAGCAAACTGCTCCAGTTCCTGCAAACTGCATTGCTCCAGCGTATCTTTTTGCAAAAGTGATTTTACCAGTTTATTAATTTGCCAATTCATTGTTACAAGATAAGAGGATTGCTGCAACTAAAATAGTTTTTAAACTAAAAAATTGTTGCTTAAACTTACCAATTTGAAAAAAGCTTATTGAAAATCTCGTCTGTGAGCGTCCTAGTCATTTCATCCAGCAGGGTAGCTTCGGCCTGTTGAAATGATTGATTGCCTTTAAATTCAAAACCCCGGCTTACATCATACTCTTTTGTGTCATCGGCCTTTCGGTTATTTAAAACAACATGAATGGCCACTGTAAGCCTGTTGGCCGCTACCTGCTGACCTGAGATGGCTGATGTACTGAACGAATATTGTGTGATAGTAGCCGTTATTTCCCAATCCGGGTTATCTGTTTTGGTTTGAGAAAGTCTTGTTTGCCCGATAATTTTTTGTTTAAGCTTTTCGGTAAGTTTCGGACTTAACTGCGGGTTTTTATACTGCGCCCTGTTTTCAATATAATTTACTTTAACTGTTTTAATACTATCAGGAATACTACCCGCTTCATTAAATTTATAAATATTGCAACTGCTGATCGAAGGCAAAAAGAATAATGCACAACCCACCAAAAGCAGGAAGGCAAATTGGATGAATATTTGCTTTTTAGCCCTTTGTCCCTGCTGCTTTACTTTTATTTTATTCTTCAATATCATACTCTTTCAATTTTCTGTAGAGCGTTCTTTCGCTGATGCCAAGGTCCAGGGATGCATCTTTTCTTTTGCTTTTATGTTTTTTTAACGCTTTAATGATTAGTTCTTTCTCTTTGTCAACAATATTTAAGCTTTCTTCCACTTCCACATGCTCATGAATATTGTTATTCATCATCACCGGCTGTGCATTTTGATTGGCGGGTTGAATACCTATCGTTACTTGCCTGTTTACCGGAACGCCTGTTGCAGCTTGTATCATATCATTCCCCTTTACCCTGTAATTATTATCCGATTCCTGTAATTCATTAATAATAGCCTGATGCTGAGATACCATATTCGGATTCTGCAATACATCAACGAACATTCTTTTTAATTCGGTTACATCTTTCTTCATATCAAAGAAAAGTTTGTACAACATTTCCCGTTCATTGGAAAATTCATGACCAGAATTATTGGCCGAAGCCAATACCGGCAACCTGTTATTGGAATAGGGTTTTAAAAATTTGCGCAATTCCATTGCAGTAATATTTTTATCAATACTCAGTACGGAAATCTGTTCTGCAATATTCTTCAATTCCCGCACATTGCCCGGCCAGGGATAGTTTATTAACAGTTGTTTTGCTTCCTCATCCAATTGAACCGGCGCTGCCTTGTATTTATTGGCAAAATCAGCTGCAAATTTTCTAAATAGTATATGAATATCTTCCGGCCTGTCATGCAGAGCAGGGACCCTGATAGGAACGGTGCTCAACCGATAGTAAAGGTCTTCCCTGAATTTACCAACCTGAACCAGTTGTAATAAATCCTTATTGGAAGCAGCAATAACCCTGACATCCGTTTTGTTTACTTTGGAAGAGCCAACCCGTATATATTCCCCGGCTTCGAGTACACGAAGCAACCTTGCCTGTGTACCAAGCGGTAATTCCCCAATCTCATCAAGAAAAATAGTGCCGCTATTGACCGTTTCAAAATATCCTTTTCTGGCATCTGCTGCACCGGTAAAAGAACCTTTTTCATGACCAAATAATTCGGAGTCGATGGTCCCTTCAGGAATGGCGCCGCAGTTAACAGCAATAAAGGGATTATGCTTTCTTGGCGAAAGAGCATGTATGATCTGCGAAAAAACTTCTTTACCTACACCGCTTTCTCCGTTTATCAAGACTGTAAGATCAGTAGTAGCTACCTGCATAGATACCTGCAAGGCATAGTTCAGCGCAGGCGAATTGCCGATAATACCAAAACGATTTTTTAAACTTTGAATTTCCATATCCAGCCCCGATTGAAGGGAATTTATAGTTTACTATTAATTATTTTTCCAAGTAATGTTCCCTGTGTACAATCAGTAGCCTGTACCTGTACATAATCACCTTTTTTAAGGGTATAGTTTTCTTTTGGAAACACAAATACTTTTCCATGTGAGCTTCTTCCTGCCCAATCCTGGTCACTTTTTTTACTATCACCTTCAATTAAAATGTTGAATATTTTTCCCATATCACGCAGGTTGCTTTCCAGGGATAATTTATTTTGTACTTCCACCACTTCGTGTAATCTTCTTTTCTTTATTTCCAGGGGTATATCGTCTGTATACCTTTTCTGTGCCAGTGTACCCGGTCTTTCAGAATAGAAATACATATAGGCATAATCATATTTTGCATATTGCATAATGCTTAAAGTATCCAGGTGGTCGTTTTCTTCTTCGGTACAAAATCCGGTAATAATATCGCCACTGATACCACAATCGGGAATAATTTCTTTAATCCTGTCTATTTTCGCCATATACCATTCCCGGGTATATGTTCGGTTCATCAGTTGCAAAATTCTTGTAGATCCACTTTGTACAGGCAAATGTATATAGTTGCAGATATTCTCATACTTTACAATTGTATGCAATACATCATCTGTGATATCTTTTGGATGTGAAGTTGAAAATTTTACACGTAGCAGGGGAGAAATCAATGCTACCTGTTCAAGGAGCATGGCAAAGGTTATGGCCTCCCCACGATCTTCGTTCCCAACCTTCGCAGTCTCGGTTGCCTCCGAAGAAGGGGTCTCAGCGTTTGTTTGTATCGAAGTCGTTTCGATTGGGTTTGTAACCTGATAATAATAACTATCCACATTTTGCCCCAGCAAAGTAACTTCCCGGTATCCCTTTTCAAATAAATCATTGCATTCTGCAAGAATACTCTCCATACTCCTGCTTCTTTCTCTTCCTCTTGTAAATGGAACAACACAGAATGAACACATATTATTGCAACCCCGCATGATGCTGACAAATGCATTTACACCGTTACTATTTAATCTGACAGGAGAAATATCTCCATAGGTTTCATCACGGCTCAATAAAACATTTACTGCTTTCTGTCCTCCTTCTGCTTCTTCTACCAATGCAGGTAATGAACGATAAGCATCCGGACCAACAACCAAATCAACCAGTTTCTCTTCTTCCAGCAGTTTTGATTTTAACCGCTCCGCCATACAACCCAGTACACCTACCAACAATCCTTTTTTTTCTTTCTTTAGTTGTCGGAATTCGGTCAGGCGTTTTCGTACAGTCAGTTCCGCTTTTTCCCTGATAGAGCAGGTATTGATAAATATCAGGTCCGCTTCTTCTACATGTTTGGTGGCTCCAAATCCTTCTTTATTTAGTATGGATGCGACTATCTCACTATCTGCAAAATTCATAGCACAACCATAACTCTCCATATAGAACCGTTTCTTGTATTGGTTAGGGTCAAAAGTAAAAGGAGCAATGGCTTCCCCTTGTTTTGTTTCATCGTGCATTTTATCTGTCACTACGTCAATCATAAAAGTTTAATAGTTCTGCAAATATACTGCTAAGACGTGGATTTGTGACAGGATGGCAGCAATTGATGAAAATTTAAAACAAGGAATGAAGCCGTTCAGCTAGCTCCTTATCAACCATTTAGAAAGGTTTTTGGTATCTTTACGTCTATCATTGTGTAAGCTGGTCTTATAATCTGACTTGAAAAAATTAATTCTACTTATCATTTATTTTTCCTTTGCCCTTACTTGTTTTTCACAAGGCAAAGACCCGGGAATAGTTGCCGGTAATGTGCTTAATGAAAGCAAAAAAGCGATTGCAGGTGCAACTATTACCCTTACTTCTTTAAAAGATACTACTCTGCATCAAACTGCTATAAGTGGAGTAAACGGAGATTTTCTTTTTGAAAAAATTGCTTTCGGTTATTATAGGTTTCATCTCACTTATGTTGGCATGCAAAATCTTGTCATTGACAGCATCAATATCCGGCCCGAACGTTTTGATTTCAACCTGAATGATTTAATGATGAAGCCTGGTGCCAGTCAACAAATGGATGAAGTGATCGTTTATGCAGAGAAGCCATTGATACAATCAAAAGATGGAAATATTACTTTCAATGTTGGCGAATCTGCACTCGCAGCAGGAAGCAATGCCAGCGATCTGTTGAATAGTGTGCCGCTGGTTTCCAAAGACCCGAATGGCAAAATAACCATACGGGGAAAAGAACCGAAAATTTTAATTGATGATAAGCCTGTTGAATTGAATCTTCAGCAATTACAGGATCTGCTGGAATCTTTACCGGGGAGTTCTATTGAAAAAATAGAAGTGATGACCAATCCACCACCACAATATGCCAATGAGCAGGGAGGTGTAATTAATATTACTACCAAAAAAGGAAAAGTCGGCAGAAGCGGACGATTAAATATTTCTGGAGGCACCAGGGGGGAAGCGGCAATAAGCGGAAATTTCAATTACCGCAAACAGGGATTTGCAGTAAGTATCAACGCAGGAACAGGGTATAATCGTTTGGAAGGGCATGGCTATTCCTCCCGTAATAATTTTTACACAGACTCTTCAAATTTTTTTAATACACGGAATAGTTACATGAATAAAACATGGCGCCCCAACTTCCGGCTTAATGTGGATTATGACATTAATAAAATGGAAGCTTTAAATTTTGTGTTGCAGTACAACCAGAATAACTATAATAATGATGGTACCACTGAGTACACTAATATTAACCGGTTTGGGAATATTTACCGGCTTAGCGAAAGGAATATCTTAAGTAAAGGCGAAAATTACAACCCAACTGCAAATTTTTCCTATACACGAAAAGGAAAAATTATCGGAGAGACACTAAAAATTATAACAGGAGGAAATTTTTCGTTCAATAAATCTGACCGTAATTTTTTCCAGCAATTCTTTAATCCTGATCACACACCAAATGGCATTGACTCTTCCCAGAAACAACTGAACAATAATAATAACAGCGGATTTAATGCAAGGGTTGACTATAACAGGCCATTACATAATAAAAAAACGACACTGTCTTTTGGTACATTTTACAACCGCAGTAATAGCCATATTGATGTAAATGCAAGCTATAAGAAAAAACCAGAAGGTGTTTTTGTCAAGTCGGACCTGTTGAGTAATGATTTTAAGTTTCATCAGGTGATAACTAACTTAAGGGCATCGGTACGGCAAATACTGAAAGAGAATTTTAGTATTACTGCCGGCGTATCCGGTGAGCATACTTCTATCAGCTTTGAATTATTTAAAGAAAACCGCGATGTTAAAAACAATTACCTGACCTGGCTGCCTTTTGCCAATATCAATCGTAACTGGAAGGATAAACTAAATCTTACGCTGGCTTATCGGCGCAGTATCCGCCGACCTGGCATTAATGAATTGAACCCAACCATTGAATTCGGTGATCCGTACAATGTACGATTTGGAAATGAAAACCTGGAAGCTTCTACAGCACACAATATTGATTTTGTGATAGGCCGTACAAAACCATTGTACTATATCAACGTTGGATTGGGATATAATATAGTAGAGAATATTTTTAGCCAGGTGAGAACCCTGATACCCGGAGAGAAGACACAAATTACCTGGGAGAATATCAGCGGCCGAAAAGAATATGAGTTCAGTACCTGGGGCGGAATGACTATTAAGAAAAAACTGAAAGTAAACCTCAGTGCCAGTTATACATTCAATGAATACAGTACTTTTGATAAAACAGTAAATCGGTATAGAAATGGAGGCTCTTTTACTTCTAATATAAATACAACTTTTTCACCAAAGGATATTTTGAATTTTACCGGTAGTTTTGCTTTTAACCGCTTTGCCAATCCGCAAGGCTTTGCACGTTGGAACTGGAGCATGAACTTAGGGGTGCAACATAAGTTTTACCATAAAAAACTAACGGTAACGGTTAACATCATTGATCCCTTTCTTCAGGAAAGCAGGAACTTTACTTACGGAACTAATTTTAATTTACAGAGTTTCAGTACTGCACAAACCAGAAACTTCCGGTTAAGCCTCGGCTATAATTTCATTAAAGACGTGAAAAAGTCAATGCAAAAAATTAAAATGCGATCTAAACTTTAGCAATTAAGTTGATTTTAGAAGAAAGCCAGCTATCCTTTACCGCTACCATCCAATTTCTTTCCAATTCTTCTTTTGTTTGCACCAGGTTATTAAAGTAAATAGTGTCTGCATGTATAAATCCGTTTTCAATGGCATATTGAAGTTGGGAGAGAGGCAGTAACTGAATCCGATACTCGGGAGACATCGAAGGGTCGGATTTATTGTTGATTAGAAAAGCTAAAGTTGTTCTGTCAAACATAGATACAGCATATCGTTGTTCTATATCTTTTATCAATCGTACTGAGCTATCCGTACTGCAGCCGCTAACACCCGTGGCGGATTCGTCTGCCAGCAAAACAATAAACTGACCAAAGAATAAATGTCCGTCACCTTTTACAGGTGTTCCATGGCTTTTCCAATTTGCGGTAAATTCTTTCAGCAGATATTCAATCTCCAATGCTTCATTCAGCGTGAAAAGGCGGTTGCACTGGTATATCCAAACACGGGAGTCCCGGTGAAAATTGCTGTTGAGAAGGTGTTTATAATCGAAATTCATACTGCGAAATTACATCAATTTATGTGTTGATGAAGGAATCAATCCGGATTAAACAGACCCTCCAAATATAGCTTCAATAGCGAAGAGTTACACTATTGATAGAGCAATCAACTCCGCCACATCCAACACTTGTACACTGTCTTCTTTTTCGGCCAGCTTTATTCCATCCGTCATCATTGTATTACAGAAGGGACAAGCGGCAGCAATGATAGATGCTCCGGTTCCGATAGCCTCATGACTGCGTTCAATATTCACTCTGGTAATTCCTTTTTCTTCTTCTTTGAACATTTGTGCACCCCCGGCTCCGCAACAAAGACCATTGCTTTTGCAACGTTTCATTTCTACCAATTCAGCATCCAATGCTTCCAGTACTTTACGGGGAGCTTCATAAATGTTGTTGGACCGGCCCAGGTAACAACTATCATGGTAAGTAATTTTTTTGCCCTTGAATTCACCTCCTTCTTTCATTGTTATTGTTCCTTCATCAATTAATTCCTGCAAAAAAGTAGTATGATGAATTACTTCATAGTTACCGCCTAATTCAGGATATTCATTTTTCAGGGTATTAAAACAATGGGGGCAGGCCGTTACAATTTTTTTTATACCATAATTATTTAAAAGCTGAATATTCTGGTAGGCCATCATCTGGAACATAAATTCATTTCCGGCACGTCGAACGGGGTCACCAGTACACATTTCTTCTTTGCCGAGTATAGCATAATTGATACCTACTTTGTCAAGTATTGTAACAAATGCTTTGGTTATTTTTTGTGCCCGTTGATCAAAACTACCGGCACAACCCACCCAAAATAAGATTTCAGGACTATTTCCATCAGCAAACAGCTCAGCAACGGTTGGAACCTGCATGTTTTCAATTTTATTCAAAACTAATTCAAAAAGACAATTCATGGCAGTATGATTTTCTTTGCGTTATTTTGTTTTAATTGGGTATGAAAAATTTTATTAAAAAACTGACGAATTGGGAGCTTTGGAATTTCTACCTGCTTTATTTTCCGATCGGGCCTGTTTGGTTATGGTATTGCCTGCGGAGCTGGTCATTTTGGTACTTCAGTTCCTCTAATCCTACTATTACATTCGGCGGCTTTGAAGGGGAGGGTAAAAAAGAGATGTATGATCAGTTGCCTCCGCATTTGGTTCCACGTACTATTTATATCATGCACGATTGGCCATTTAATGAGGTAAGAAAGAAAATCACCGATGCGGAGTTTACGTTTCCTTTTATTGTAAAACCCGATATAGGTATGAAGGGAATTTTGTTCCGGAAAATTGATACAGACGAACAATTAATCAAATACCACGAAAGGATACCGGTTGAATATATTGTTCAGGACCTGGTAGAACTTCCAGTTGAGGTCAGTGTTTTTTATTACCGGCATCCGGCAAAGGGAAAAGGGGTGGTTAGTGGATTTATTGATAAAGAATTACTGCATGTAAAAGGAGACGGACAGTCAAACCTGCAACAGCTTATTGAAAATCATCCCAGGGCAAAATTCCGGTTGGAAGAAATGAAACACCGTCATGGACATCGTTTTGATCGGGTTATTCCGGCCGGAGAGATATTCTATTTGTCATATGCGGGAAACCATAACCGGGGAGCACATTTCACCAACCTGCATAAGGAGATTGATGAAGATCTCCATAAAGTATTTGACGAACTGAGTCATTTTACCAACAAATTCTATTATGGTCGTTATGATATTAAAACAACATCGATTGAAGATTTAAAGAAAGGGAAAAATTTTCTTATCCTTGAATTTAATGGATGTGGTGCAGAGCCAAATCATATTTATGATTGTGGTATGAGTATCTGGAAAGCATATGGCGTATTGCTCCATCATTGGAAAATGCTCTACCAGATCAGTAAGTATAACCATAAAAACGGAACACCTTACTGGTCATTCCGGAGAGGCTGGAAATATCTGGCAGATGCAAAACGTCATTTTAAGATGCTGGAGAAATATGATTAACCCCGGACAACGGAACTCCGTTCCGTTGTTTATTGAACGGAATCCGATAGCTATCGGGGTCCGTTCCATTGTTCATAGAACAGAACTCCGTTCCGTTGTTTATTGAAAGGAACTCCATTCAATTGATTATTGAACGGAACAGCGTTCCGTTCTCCGAATGCTGTAACTTCATAAAAAAAATTAAAAGTAATTTCTGATGAACTCCGATGAAAAATTCCTTTTGCTCCGTAATTATGACTTATGGTGTCATCTCAGCGATGAGGAATATGAAGAATTAAATGTTGCCCACCAATTTATAGAAGCCAAAAAAGGAGATTACATTTATTTCGATTCCCACCATCTGAATAAACTCTATTTTGTAAAAGATGGTTATATCAAAATTGGCTTTGTAGACGAAGAAGGCAATGAAATAATAAAAGAAATTATCCAGGAAGGAGAAATATTCGGACAATTTGCCCTGGAAAAAACAAACCTGAATGGTGAATTTGCAAGAGCCTATAAAGGTGATGTGAGCTTATGTGCTTTTACCATTGAAGATTTTGAAAAATTACTGACTAAGAAACCGGGGCTTGCTATTAAATACAGCAAACAGGTTGGCGAAAAGCTCCGTCGTGCCGAATTCCGGCTGATAAATATGCTGAATAAGGATGTTCGCACACGTCTACTGGCTTTTTTTTATAACCTGGCAATGATAGATGGATATGATGGAAGCACTACTTCTTATTCCTTTGATAATTTTTTGACCCATGATGATATTGCAAAACTGATTGGTAGTGCCCGGCAAACAGTTACTACGTTTATTAGTCAGCTGGAGGAAGAAGAATTGCTGAAAATAACCAGGAAAAAAATCCTGATCACAGATGTTAAAAAGCTGCAACAATTAGTGATTGTCACTTAGATGACAGCACAATAAATCCATGATTATTAGTTTTAAGTAAAATTAGCAGGCATGAAGTTTTATTATAATATTTTATTTGTAGCAATACTTTCATTGGAATTACTGGCCTGTAAAAAATCAGCCCTTGATTATGTAAACGAAAATACTCCTGCCGCAGGGGGCGTTATGCAGACAAAAGGAAATTTTATGCGGAGCTCCCATTCTACAAGTGGAATCGCCAGAATTGTAAAAGATAGTGCTAACAGGAGGTTTTTAGTTTTTGAAAATTTCAGTACGGATAATGGCCCCGATTTACGGGTATGGCTGTCCAAAAATACCAGTGCAGCCCAGTACCAGGAAGTAGGAAAACTAACCGCTGTTTCCGGAAATTTCTCCTACGAATTAGCTGCCAATATTGATCCAGCCGTTTATAACCATGTGCTGATATGGTGTGAAGATTTTTCTGTACTTTTTGGTTATGCAGTTCTTCAATGAAATAATATGTACTGGTAATTAGCCGGTGAATGTTTTGCCACATCAATTTTGTACTTTCGTTTCATGCACCCGCTTTTAAAGATTTTCTTAACCGGTATGCTGGTAAGTTTTATCGGCTCGTTACCATTGGGTACATTGAATATTGCAGCCATGCAGATTTCTATTTCTGATGGCATTACGGCTGCCATGCTTTTCTCTTTTGGATCCTTATTGATCGAAATTGTTTATGTCCGTATCTCATTGGTTGCTATCGACTGGATAAGAAAGCAGGAAAAAGTATTAAAAGCACTGGAATGGGTAACACTGTTAATTGTGCTGGCTTTGGCCGTTTCAAGTTTTTATGCAGCGTTACATCCCAAGATTGAAAAGAATTTTGTATTGGATAGTCCAATGCCCAAATTTGTGTTGGGGATGGTGATGTGTGCAGTAAACCCGGTGCAGATTCCCTTCTGGTTTGGATGGAGTACAGTATTATTTACCAAAAAAGTGTTGCTGCCAAGAAACGATCATTATAATTCTTATATACTGGGAATTGGTATCGGCACATTTATTGGCAACTGTGTTTTTATCTTTGGTGGTTTGCTCATCGCCAGTAAGATTAATAATAACCAGCATATTCTTAACTGGGTAATCGGCGGTATATTTACCTTAACGGCTTTAATACAGGCCTGGAAGATGTGGAGCAACAAAGACTCCGTCCATAAGCTGGAACATCCGGAAGAAGTAACGCATCTTATAGAAGATCAGATTGAAAAATTTGAAGAAGGAATTGAAAAAATATCACATAAATAAACTTGCATGCTGCTAAAGTAATAACCGGGTATAGCTATTTTACATTTATCGCGGGTTGAAACTTAAAACCTTTAACAGATTTTAGAATTGTGCAAAAACCAGCCTGTCGATTTTTTCTTTTTTCCCGTTTATCTTATCCAGTAATTTTTTATAGTTGTCAGATTTCTCATAAAAGTATTCTGTCAGCCGCATCTGTCTTTTCCGCCATTTGTACAGGTAGTACTGACCGGCTGGTTTTGCAAAGCCAAATGTAATGACGGAAAGCAATTTTGCCCGTTTACTATTTGTTGTCGTTTCAGAATACACTTTTTTAAATGTCTGGTTAAGGCATTTATTAAAGAGGATATATTTCTTTTTTAAATTCATCCATTCTGCTTGCGTATAACTTCCTGCAATGGCTTCTGCCAGGCCACCATTAAGATGGGCATTTGCGCCGAGTAAATAATATTGAAAAAACTGGAGCGTACTATCAGAAAAATAAGCCCTCCAGGCTGGCAAAGGAATTTGTTCATTCCTTGAATAAGCGCTACAGGCGTCAATATAAAACTGGGCAAATACAATTTCAAAATGCCGGATAAACCGTTTTGTTGTACTATCGGCATTTGCCAGTTTTTTTTCTATTAATTGCAGAAAATTAAAATATAAAGAACCGAAATGGCGGCTTATTGATGGGCTTTGTCCGATTGAATCGAGCTGGTAAAGCTGGTAGAATGGATAGGATTTTTGCTGACTGTAGCTTTTTGGCAACAGGCATAGCGTGAAAAGTATGACAATGAAATACTTCATGCTTGAATAAACTATATTCCTTTACATCTCAATCTACAATAAATAATTTACAGCCCGTAGAAGTAGTGGTGCGGTGTGCTTCATCATTATCGCCAACAAAATAGCACATACCTTTTGTCAATTTCATAACACGGCCATCATCCAGTTCAGAATCCATTTCTCCTTCGAGACATAAGATTATATGACCTTTGCTGCACCAATGATCTGCTTTGTAGCCGGGAGAATATTCTACCATTCTTACACGGATATCATTTACTTTTTGTACCTGCCAGTAAGCTATACCAGTTTCACCTGCATGTTGTTCTTTTGGAATAGTAGACCAGTCAAGGGTTTGGAAAGGGAAAGAACTTATCTGCATACTGGTAATTTTATATTATTTAATGCGGGCTGATTGTTTCAACATCAGGTATTCCGGATAAGTGCAGTTGAATATGCTTATGATGCGCTTTTGCCTTAAATTCATTGATCACCTCTATTACATCATAATCGATATAAACACAATCATCGCCGTCTATATGAACAATGGCATTATCAGGAATTTTTTCCAGTTCATCTTTTAATTTCTTTTTATTAATGAAACTTACATTAATGGCTAACCGGAAATCATACTGTTTACTATTTCCTTCTGTCCGGATATCGAGGGTGAATCCTGCTTTATAGGTATTTTTAAAAATAAAATAGCCGGCATAGGCTATACCTATTACAACACCAATCAAAAGATCAGTCAGCAAAATTGAAATAACGGTAACGATAAAGGGCATAAACTGTTCCCTTCCGAGTTTATAAACCGACCTGATCATTCTTGGTTTGGCCAGGTTATAACCGGTACGAATCAGTATTACGGCCAATACACAATAAGGAATATAATTGAGCAATGAAGCAAGAAAAAAAGCAAACACAAAAATCCAGATACCATGAACGATACCGGAAAGTTTTGTTCTGGCCCCGGCTTCTGCATTGGCCGAACTCCTTACAATAACAGCGGTAATGGGCAATCCACCGAGCAATCCACTTATAAAATTCCCGGTTCCCTGTGCTACCAGTTCCCTGTTTTGTGGGGTAATGCGGTTATACGGATCAAGTTTATCCAGCGCTTCAATACTTAATAAAGTTTCCAGTGAAGCAACAATGCAGATAACTACTGCATTTTTCCAGATTGCTGTATTGCTGAATATTGCTTCATAATTAGGTAATTTTAGCTGCGAAAAAAGATTGTCAGGTACCTGTACAAATTGATTGTCATGCAATGCAAGTGCGGGTACAAAGGCTTTGAAAAGTTGAGCGATCAAAATGCCAAATGCTACAACCACAAAAGAAGTGGGCAGAAAACTGATTTTTTTTGCCAATGTATTTTTCCAGGTAATCAGCAGGGCTAAAGAAGAAAGTGCTATTAGAATTGCCCCCATTGAGGTGTGGTAATAAATGTTTTTCACGTGATCGAAAGCATTACGCAAAGAAAAAATATTGAACAATTCTTTGGTCCAGAAATCGGCTTTATCATAACCCAGCATTAAAGGAATTTGTTTGGAGATAAGAATAACACCAATCGCTGCCAGCATTCCTTTGATTACCGTGGAAGGTATAAAATGGGTGAAACCCCCTAACCTGAAAATTCCAAGAATTATTTGTAAAAGTCCGGCAACGGCTACCGATAAAAAAAATATATCAATGGCTCCCAGTTCTGTAATGGCAGCAGCACAGATAGCGGTCAAGCCAGCCGCCGGGCCACTTACACTGATATTTGATTTGCTGATAAGACCCACAACAAAACCACCGATAATTCCTGAAATAAGCCCTGCATAAAGCGGTGCGTTTGATGCTAAAGAGATGCCAAGACAAAGTGGTAAGGCAACAAAGAAGACAGTAATGCTGGCTTTGAAGTCATGTTTAATAAAAGAAAGAAAATAAAATTGAACCTGTCTTTTAATAATTCGCATGTTGGAGTGATAAGGAGTCCCTATGGGGAATCAATTGGTAAATTTACAAATCAATTACTGATTAATAGGACAGACTTATTAAGTAACAATAAGATGGGGAAATCTTGTTTTATTCTTAATACTTCATTTCTTCAACCCATTAATCTCTTTCATCTGGATTAAACTTCCACGGTGCAAAATTATTCGCTGCATTACTGAACGTACAAGTGTGCGACGCAAGAGTCGATGTTAGTAGTAGTGCAGTTCGTAGCAAAAGTCGTTTCTTACTCCCCTTTAGGGGCTGGGGGTTTTCATTTCCTCCACCCACTTATCCCTTTCATCAGGACTAAATTTCCAAGGCGCAAAATTATTTTCTACATTACTAAACATGCCTGCCCATTCCTGTGGTGAGTTACTTTCTTCCATTACCAGGTAGCGGCGCAATTCAAGAATAATATCAAGAGGGCTGATGCTGACAGGACATTCCTGTACACAGGCATTACAGGTAGTGCAGGCACGAAGTTCTTCTACGCTGATATAATCATGCAACAGGCTTTTGCCATCATCTGTAAACGCACCATTCTTATTGATATTTTTTCCCACTTCCTCGATCCTGTCGCGGGTATCCATCATTATTTTTCTGGGAGAAAGTAATTTGCCGGTTTGATTGGCCGGGCAGGCAGCAGAACACCTTCCGCATTCAGTACAACTATAAGCATCCAGTAAATTTTTCCAGCTGAGGTCGGTAATATCCTTGGCGCCGAATTTCTGCGGGGCGGTTTGTTCTCCTGCAGGTATACGTTCGGGTTGCATAGCATACAATACTTCCTGTTGTATGGATTTCATATTATCCATTTTACCCATCGGTTCGAGCCTTGCATAATATGCATTAGGAAATGCCAATACTATATGCAAATGTTTAGAATAGGGCAGATAATTGAGAAAAGCAAAAATGCCAACAATATGAAACCACCAGCAACCTCTTTCAAGTAGTTGTAAACTATCAGTACCCATTCCATTTATTATTGGATGCAGGAATTGTGAAATGACAAAATTTCCGGTTGGATGGGCTGCATAATGTTCAACACGTCTTGTCTGTAATAACGTATCACTGGCGTTTAAAAAAAGAAATAATGACATCAGGATAACTTCAATAATCAGAATATAATTCGCATCACTTCTTGGCCATCCGTCCAGATCATTGCTGATAAATCGTTTTAGTTTAATTACATTTCTGCGTATAAGAAAGATAATTACCGAAATCAACACTAACATAGCCAGTACTTCAAAACTATTTATCAGAAGGGTATAGAAACCTCCGAGCAACGGCGCAAATAGGCGGTGTGTTCCAAAAATTCCATCCAGCACAATCTCCAGCACTTCAATATTGATGATGATAAAACCGGCATATACAAAAAAGTGCATGACGGCTACTGTCGGGTTGCGAAACATTTTTTTCTGACCAAATGCCAGTAATAATAAATTTTTCCAGCGTTGAGATTTGTTGTCATTAATGACTTCATCTCTGCCAAGCCTGATATTGCGGCTTATTTCTTTTACTTTTTTGGAAAAGAAAAAAATAGAAACAGCACTGATAAGTATAAACAGAATTTGTTGGGCAATTTGCATAGCGGTTAATTACTGCTGCTAAATTACGGCTTGTAGCCTGAAGCGTTTAGAAATAAATTGCATGTGCTTTAAATTTACCATTAGAAAATTCCAGTGTCGGGGCTGGGAATTTAAAAGCACTTAAAAAAGTCAGAAA
>JANMLJ010000360.1:0-2629 GCA_031372465.1 Chitinophagaceae bacterium
GATAAAGCGATGAGAGATGGGGCCGTTGGTTTATCCACCGGACTTATTTATATACCCGGCACTTATACTAAAACACCGGAGATAGTATCACTCGCAAAAGTAGCCGCAAAATACAACGGAGTATATGCAAGTCACATGAGAGATGAGGGCGATAGTGTAGCCCAAGCCATTGAAGAAGCATTAACTATTGGACGTGAAGCAAAGATCCCGGTAGAAATATCTCATTTTAAATTAAGCGGTCAGCAAAACTGGGGGCGAAGCAAAGAAACGGTGCCGATGATAGAAGCAGCAAGACGGGAAGGAATTGAAGTAACGATTGATCAATATCCTTATACCGCCAGCAGTACATCCATCAGTACTTTAATACCTGATGAAATATTAGCGGATGGACAGGATTCTATCAAAGCAAGGTTACAAAGACCGGATATAAGAAAATATGTTATCAAGTCGATGCTGGCCCGGCTGAAAAAAAGAAAATTAAAACATTTCAGTTATGCAGTAGTGGCTTATTTTTCTCCCGATACTTCTTACAATGGAAAAAGTATAGAGCAAATAAATTTATTAAAAGGACGTAAACACAAACTAAAAGAAGAAGCGTTGACGATAATTGACTTAATGATGGAAGGAGGAGCCAGTGCGGTATTTCATGGCATGAGTGAGGAAGATATCAAACGCATTATGCAATACCCGTTCAATATGTTTGCCAGCGATGCCAGTATCCGGATATTGAATGCAGGTATGCCGCATCCAAGAGGATATGGTACCAATGCAAGAGTGCTGGCCAAATATGTGCGGGAAGAAAAAATAATTTCTTTAGAAGAAGCCATTCGCCGAATGACATCCTTACCGGCGCAAAAATTTCAATTGAATAACCGGGGATTATTAAAAGAAGGATATGCAGCAGACATTGTTGTCTTTGATGAAAAAGAGGTGAAAGATGTTTCTACTTTTGAAAAGCCGCATGCTTATTCCAAAGGTTTTCATTTTGTAATTGTTAATGGGGTGCTGACGGTGGAGAAGGAGAAGCATTTGGGGGTGAGGGCAGGTAAAGCTTTATACGGTCCGGGTGTTATAAAATACTAGCCCGATAATTGACGGAAATTACCTAAATTCCGTCCGTTTGCTGACGGAATTATATTATCTTTAGCTGTATCAAAACCGCTGCAATGGAATTACAACGTTTTCTTTTCAAAAAATTTGCGGTAGCCACAGTACCCGGCAAGGTTATGTTGCTGCTGGGTGCCAGGCGAACCGGAAAAACATTTTTCATCCGGCAACTGATAGCAAAATGGAATAAAAGCAATTGTCTGTTGTTAAATGGCGAAGATATAATTGTACAACAGCAATTACGTAACCGCAGTATTGCCAATTATAAGTCGATTACTGCCGGTTACAAATACATCATCATAGATGAAGCGCAGAAAGTACCTGAAATAGGATTACTATTAAAACTGATGGTGGATGAAATAAAAGGCATCCGGCTCATTGTAACCGGTTCATCCGTATTTGACCTGAAGAATAAATTGGGCGAGCCGCTTACAGGCCGGAAAAAAGATTTCATGTTATTTCCCCTTGCCCAATTGGAGTACAACCAGGTGGAAAATAAACTACAAATGCACCAGCACCTCGATAATAAATTAATTTATGGTTGCTACCCGGAACTGATACACCTGAAAACAAACCGCCAAAAGCAGGAGTACCTGCAGGAAATAGTCAGCTCGTATTTATACAAAGACATATTAGTAATGGAGAACCTTCGCAGTCCTGAAAAAATAATTGACCTGCTGAAACTGATAGCCTGGCAAATTGGAAAAGAAGTATCGTTGGAAGAACTGGGCCGCAACCTGCAGATGAGTAAGAACACCGTAGAACGGTATCTTGATTTACTGACCAAAGTTTTTGTGTTGTTCAAAGTACAGGGGTATAGCCGCAACCTGCGAAAAGAAATTACAAAAACCAAACGCTGGTATTTTTATGATAACGGGATACGAAATGCAGTCATTGCTAATTTTCAATCACTGAACATGCGGGACGACAAGGGAATGCTATGGGAAAATTACCTGGCCGGGGAACGTTTAAAATTTCAGCACTATAACTCAATGGCCGTAAATAATTATTTCTGGCGAACACATGATATGCAGGAAATAGACTGGGTGGAAGAAAGGACTGGAAAATTATTTGGTTATGAATTTAAGTTTGCCGAACCTACACGGAAAATAAAAGCACCAAAGGCATGGAGTGAAAATTATCCGTCAGCTTCATTTAAAATAAGTCATAAGAATAATTTTGAAGAATTTATTCTAAAAAAATAATAGTTATTTATGGAAGTACATGCACACACTCACACCGCTCTCGACCCCGATAGCCATCGGGGCAGGAAAAAATGGACCCATTACCTGTGGGAGTTTATCATGTTGTTCCTGGCTGTTTACTGTGGATTCCTGGCGGAGAACCTGAGGGAACATAAAATTGAAAATGTCCGGGAGAAACAATATATCAGATCTATGATAGAAGATCTTGAAACAGATACGGCTAACCTGCAAAAGGTGATCAGGGGTTTTAGCCGCAATGATTCAAAATACGATACAGCGATTGCCTTTTTTCCCGGGATAACCAATGGTTATAATGA
>JANMLJ010000363.1:0-5225 GCA_031372465.1 Chitinophagaceae bacterium
CTAAACCGGCAGGCAATCCCCTTTTTTGTCGGGGTTCTTTTTTTCATTACATCCAGGGAAATATAGCTGGTTAATTGCTCTTCCTTTTCTTCAATGCTGTTAACGGGTGGTTTATACAGCCATTTGCTAACAATAAGTTCAGTTTGTTCAATCATTATTATTTATTTCGGTAGGTACTTAAGGCTTTTTTTCAGGCACAGACTCCTTTATTTTTTAACTAATTCAAAAAATCATTCAGCGGGGGTTATTGGTATTCCAGTTATGGCAAGTGATCCGTTACTTCTCATCAGTGGGTATAGCAAGCAACGGTATTTTTGAATGTTTTAAAAAATAACTTGCTGTATCGGTACTGAATAACCTCTCCAACCCATGGTGGCTATGGGAACCGAGTATAATAAGATCAGCCTTCCATTCAATACTGCATTGCAGGATAGCATCGCGGGTTTCCCCTTGCAACACCATCGTTGTAATGCTGTTGTCGCCAAGATGCTTAACAGTGGCTGCTAAAAAATTTTCGGCTTCTTTTGTAATGTCATCTAATACTTCAACCGTGCCGTCAGTATAGCCGCCCTTGTATCCCATAATGGGCGAATAATCCATTGCATAAAAGGCGGCTTCGGTAATCACATGTACAATGGCCAATTCGGCTTTCATTGCTTTTGCTAATGCATAACCGGTATTGGCTACCTTTTCTGCAGCCGGGGAGTAGTCAATGGCAATGAGTATTCTTTTCATGTGTTTATTTTTTATTTTATTAGCCACCCCGCTTTCTTCGGGGCAGGCTATGGAATTCGCCTTAAATAATCATTTCCTTTTGGTAAGTTTCTACATATGGCTCATTTCATGTCAGGAAATTAATAGGATAAATAAAAAAAACAGTTATTAGATCTGCATACAAATTTAAATCCAATTTTATCCTTTTTCATTATTACAGGCTGTTTAAACTAAAACCTACATATTATTCTGGTTTTTTCGAAATAAACTGAACAGGTTTGACCTGAAATAAATATAATGAGAATAATCAAAGCAAAAGATGATGACAATCACTATTTCCCGAAATAGATACCGGTAGATTCACCACCTAAATAGTGTAGTATGAACCCGATTGTAACCCCGGAAATCCAGGAAGTAATGAAAGCTGTGCATTACCGTCCCGCTGTATCCATCATTATGCCGTTTGAAACAAAAATTAATAGTAAAAATGAGCTGTTCTATTCGCTGAAAATCGCCACCGATAAAGTGGAAAAGGAATTAGAGCAAAGCTATCCTGCGGAATTATCGTTACTGGTGATGCGGAAATTAAGACAGGTGATCAGCAACCTGGAAGTGGACCTACTTAAAAAAAGTATTGCCATATATGTATCACCGGTGTTTGAAAAAGTTATATATCTCGATTTGGCAGTGGAAGAAAAAATAATTATTGATGAATCTTTTGAAATAAGGGATCTGATTTATTGTAAAAAACAACTGCACAAATACTTGATCCTGTTAGTTAGTGGTAAAGAATGCCGCATGTACCTTGGTAATACCAACCATTTTGTAAGAATAGAAACGGGTATACCAGAATCAATAGCGGCGTATAAAAATGATACTCCGGAAAGAGTTGCCAATTTTTCTGATATTGCTGAGCAAAAGGAAATACTAATCGATCAGTTTTTACATCATATCGATAAGGCATTAGATAGTATTTTGAAAACCTTTCACCTGCCACTCTTTGTATTAGGTGCTGAAAGAATACTGGGGCATTTTAAAAAATTGACCAAACATGACGGTGCTGTCGGTAAATATATACACGGCAATTATGAAGAAGCAACGTTCCCGGAATTGAAACAAATACTGGCACCACATATTGCTGATTGGAAAAAAGAAAAACAAAAAGTGTTATTGGATAAACTGGAAGAAGCCAGTGGAAAAAAGCAACTGGCAACAGGGATTAATGATGTTTGGCGTGAAGCGATGAATCAAAAAGGCCGGTTGCTGCTGGTGGAAAAAAATTATATGGTGGCTGCCCGGCATGGTAGTGGAGAAGACGTGATTTACAAGGAAGTGGAATCCGGAAATACATCTCTTTTCATCAAAGATGCCGTAGACGATATAATAGAAAAAGTACTGGAAAATGGAGGTGATGTGGAATTTGTGGACGAAGGATTACTGAAAGAGTACCAGCAAATAGCATTGGTGCAATATTATTAATAACAGACGAAGATATTGCCACAGTTTTTGAACAGATGATCGCCTTGATGTATTATCTAAAATCCTTACGAAGTATCACCAGGGTTCCCTATAAAAGATTAACTTTCCCTATCTAATCTTTTCTCAAAATGGAGAACGCAAAAGACCTGCGCCTGGCTGTATTAATTGATGCCGATAATATTCCTTACCGCCTGATCAATGGCATACTCGAAGAGATCGCCAAGTATGGTGTGCCAACTTTTAAACGTATCTATGCCGACTGGACAAATCCACATGTAGCAGGATGGAAAACGGTGTTGCTGGATCATGCTATCACACCGATACAGCAATATAGCTACACCACTGGTAAAAATTCTTCCGACTCAGCCCTGATCATTGATGCAATGGATATTTTATATACCGGACGGGTGGATGGTTTTTGTGTGGTAAGCAGTGACAGTGATTTTACCAGGCTCGCCATCCGTTTACGGGAAGCCGGAATGAAAGTATTTGGTATGGGTGAACAGAAAACACCTTCTCCTTTCCGGGCAGCCTGCGACAAATTTATTTATATTGAAATATTGGATCAGCCGGAAACAGGCACCAAACAAATTAAACTTTCCGATCTGCAGAAAAAAGAAAAAGTAATCAGTAAAGCAGACAAGAACCTGGTAACCCTTATTAATTCCAGTATCAACGATATTGCCGATGAAAACGGATGGACTTTTTTAGGAGAGTTAGGTAATTTATTACTTAAGAAACGTCCTGACTTTGATCCGCGAAATTACGGATTTGAAAAATTATTATTACTTATCAGGAGTCTCGGTCATTATGAAATAGATGAAAGGGAGACCGGTAGAAAAAATGTAAAACTGGTTTATATACGGGTAAAATAATATTGGTTTTTATCGGGCCACAACTTGTCCCGTCCGGAGGCGGGAAAATTTCACGAAAACAGAAAAAAATTCAACCTCTCTTTTTGTGTAAATTGGTGTGAATTCGTGGCTAACTACTATAACGAAAGCGAGCTATGATTTTTTTATTCCCCCAATTTATTTAACCTACAATTTCTCTTTTTACACCCGGTATTTCCATCACTAAATTTTCTCCATAAGCAGTTCCGGGTGTTTGATAGCCAACTGAAAAATTTCCATTTAATACTTTTTGTACGATGATCAATGAGCTCAGCATAGTTAATGTATAGCCCTCCGGGCCGCTTAGCCTCGCAGTTACTGTTTCTCCTGCTGCATTGATTGCCTGTCCCCATACTAAGCTAATGGCTTTATTTCGCTGTTCATCGGATGGACCTGCAGGTCGCTTGTTAATTTTCTTTTTAATATAATTGCGTACAACATTTGTCCGCAACATCCAATTAAACAGGGATTGTCCTTTTAACAGGTTATATGTTTTTTTAGCAATGCCGGTAAAAGTGGTGATATCAGGAATATGGGTTGTAAAATAGGCTGTTGAAATATCACCCCAGGGAATACTCATCACAAATAATTTTTTTACACCTCCACCGGATCCTGTGGAAAAGTCAACCCACATTCCCTTTTCTCCAAGTGGCCTGCGGACAATTTTTCCATCTTTTCTTGCGGCACCGCCTTCACCTATTTTAGTTGCCATAGTGGTGGCAGTACCATGAGAGAGTCCACCACCTAATGTAGCAAAAGCCAATTGTAACCCGGTAGCATCTGGTAGTAAATTCTTTAATTGTAATGCCAGGCAATCAGTAGGCACTACATCAAACCCAACTCCCGGTAGTAGCATGATGTTTGCTTTTTTAGCCACATCATCATATCGTTTTATCATTTCAAAAACGGCAATGTCTCCGTTTATATCCAGGTAATGCGTTTTGGTTTTCAAACAGGCTTCAATCATTTGTTTGGCAGTAAACTGAAAAGGGCCTGCTGCATGTATTACGACAGATACTTCTTTCAATGCCGCTTGCAGAGCAGCACTATCATTGATATCAAAAATCCGGTAAGGGAGATTGAGTTTGGCGGCTAAGGGCTCTATCACCTCTTTTCGCCTGCCGGCAAGTATGGGTTGTAAATTATATTCATGGGCATAACGGGCTATTAGTTCGCCGGTGTAGCCATTGGCACCATATAACAGGAATGTATTTGTTTGCATCATGAAAATTACTGCCAAAGAATGATATTCCCGGCACAAATATTCATTTTATTAAAATAAATGATAGTACATTTCGATTAATGGCGGTAATATCAATTTTATTCTACCTTTAAAGAACTCCTCTTATTTTAAAATCAATACAATGCCCCGAAAAATAATACCTGTTGTTTTGTGTGTCTGCAGTTTTTTGCTACTGCATTCCTGCACCAGCACCAAAAAAATAATAAAAGAAGAACCTGTTACTGTATTACCGGAAGTGCTCAAAGAATTCCGTGCGGCATGGATTGCCACAGTAGCAAATATCAATTGGCCCAGCAAACCAGGCTTATCAACTGAAACGCAAAAACAGGAAGCTATCTACCTGCTTGACTTTTTGCAGGAACATCATTTCAATGCAGCCATATTGCAGGTGCGTCCACAGGCGGATGCTTTATACAAAAGTGATATCGAACCCTGGTCATATTATCTCACCGGTACACAGGGAAAAGCTCCCCAACCTTATTATGATCCATTGGAGTTTTGGGTAAAAGAAGCGCATGACCGGGGAATAGAATTGCATGTGTGGTTAAATCCTTACAGGGCACATCATAAAGATGGAAAAGCAATCAGTGATCAGTCTATTGTGAAAAAACATCCTGAACTGGTTATGTATTTAAAAGAAGGTTATTGGTGGATGGACCCTGCGCAAAAAGCAGTGCAGGATATTACCAATGATGTAGTGATGGACCTGGTAAAACGATATGATATTGACGGTGTTCATATGGATGATTATTTTTATCCTTATCCATCTTATAACCTGAATGCTGATTTTCCTGATTCTGTTAGCTGGGCGGCCTACCAACGCAGCGGGGGTAAACTTTCCCGTGGTGATTGGCGTCGTGATGCAGTGAATCAATTAGTAGAACGGTTATACAAAA
>JANMLJ010000373.1:0-6998 GCA_031372465.1 Chitinophagaceae bacterium
GCATTAGTCCATCTGGGCCAGGGGTAACACCCAAAATAAGACTGGTATTATGACCTACCGAATTGTAATACATTTCTACTAATTTGTTAAGCGGAAAGATAGTATTCTCACGGTCGGGTTCCCAAAACCAATCGTGGCCACCATTACCCCGAAGAGGGGCATCACTCATGGCAGGCATATAATATTTTCCATCGGGCACCCCGGTTTTGAGCAAGGCGTAATTATTTAGGGATATTTCTTTTTTTGCCGATTCACCTGCGCCTGTGGAAACGTAGGGGAAAGTTCCCCAGCTAGGGTAGGGTACTGTTCCCGACTCACTTCCTCCCCAACGCATATCTGCACGTTGCAGGTTATGGTAAAAAAGGCAATTAGGCTGATATTTTTCAAAAATCGAAAGCACATCAGGGCCACCTTGTTCAGGACCATGTGCTCCACCATCGAACCATACCATCGCCCAGTCGCCGTAATTTGTAAATATCTCTTTAACAATACCCTCAATCATCCGATTGTATTGCTTTTGCCGGTTTTCAGCGAATGGTCCTTCTCCATTGACTTTGAAATCATATACTCCATAGAAAGCATTCCACCGGGTACCAATGTAAACACCTGGCAATATCCCATACTTCTCACATGCTGCTTTGAAATCTTTTAGAACGTCACCCTTTCCATCCCTCCATTTCAAGGCCTTCATACTGTAGGGGGTAGCATCGCTTTGGTGAAAGAAAAATCCTGTTTCATGACTCACTGTAAGAATAGCCATTTTGAATCCGGCATCTTTTAAAGATTTGACCCATTGATCCAGATCATAGTTTAGGGGATTAAAAATATTGTAATCTTCAACCGGCGTTATCCTTGCTTTAGATTGTACATAAAATTTGCCATCAAAAGCGTGTAAGTCCCAACAAACCAAGGCTACTAATTCAGCATTCTGCCATTTAAGTTGCGGAGCAGTTGGCAAAGGAACCTGATATTGGGCAATAACAAAATTTGCATTAAGAAAGAAAAAAAAAAGAACAAAAAATGACAATGATTTTTTTCATTATTTTCAAAAATTTTTTTAAAGTTCAACTCAGGTCTAACGAGGGCGCTGTTCACGCACATTTGAATTCACCCATCAGGTTTCACCGGACTGAAATTCTGTTTTAAAAAAGAAATTTATTCCAATATGTGCCATTTTTTAAGGTGAGTTAGTCCAATTGATATAACACTTTAACTTCAGGCCTCGCTAACCTTGTACATTTTCTACCAGCTTTCCAAGACAAGTAAACTTATTGGATTTCTGCCAGTAAGGTTAGCCGATCAAATACCTAAATTCTTTTGGCTAATAGCCGATAAAAAATGGATTCAATTCAATTCGACGCTAATAACTGGGTTACTCATTATTAGCGTCTTTATCTCTGCACATTTTACCCCTTTCTACTATACATTAGATTAATGAATCATTACAGACTCCTCAAAAATTTTAAACCTGCTAATTAAACCCTTTTAATTAGTAATAATAATCGTCCAGTCATGTGTGGTACCATCAGCAGAATACAACTTATATACAAATTGTTTGGCTGAGAAATCCTTGACTATACCTGCAATAGGAGCACCATTGAGCGGTTCAATTTTCACTGCTTTATGAAAAAACTCTATTCCCACTTTTTTAAGATCCACCGTTAAAGGCACTTTAACGGTGGCTTTAAAATTAGGCAAATCTATAACAGCGCTACCTGTTGAAACATAAGTTCGCCTGCTTGCCGGTGTAAGTACACCGCTGGTATAGTATTCCTGTAATTGCTGATCCTGCAACTGGATATTAAATATCTGCACATTGTCGATTATTGCTTTATCACCCCATTGGGCCATATGCATTTCTACCCTTGGGTTACAGGAGAACAATAGGCTTGTCGATAGAGCGACAACAAAAATATTAATAAATGCTTTTTTCATAATTTCTATTATTAATTAGACGTTAAAACCATCCTGGATTTTGAGTTAGTATAATATCAGCTTTTTGCTTGTACAAATCAATTTCAGCCCTCGGAACAGGTGAAAGATAGCTTCTGCCTGGTTCAACGAAATAACCTGCTCCTGCACTATTAAATTCAGGATTTTTGAAAAACGGATTAATATATCCATCTGCATCAATATTAAAATTCACTCCTTGTGTCAATTTACATCTTGCAGCATCAGATGCGTTGAAACCATCAGCCATAAGTAATGTTGTATTATTGAAGTAATCAAAAAATTCTTTGAAATGTGCACCTTGTGGTTTAAATCCGTTCATCACATCATCGTATACTGCCCATCGTTTCAGGTCATTTACACGATGTCCTTCATAACAAAGTTCAACCAATCTTTCACGACGAATTTCATTAACGAGGTTTGATTCGGTTGGATCAAAACTTTTGTTTCGTGCATAGATAACTGACCAGCCGTTTACTGCAGACATTTGCATACTTGCCATTCCTACACGGCTACGTATGAGATTAACTGTCTTATCCAAATCACTTTGTGTTAACGTTCCCAACATTGCTTTCGCCTCTGCAAGAGCTAACAAGCCTTCTTCGTACCGGATAAGCACGTCATCGGTAGATCCGTTTCTCCATTCATTTGCATCGAGTATTGCCCCTTTCCAAAGTCTTAGCCCGGCTATAGCGAAATTACTTGAGAAAGTATTGTTGATCATTGGGTACCGAGAAGGCAATGCCTGCTTATCTAAACCAATTATTTTATTCTGAGGACCACGGTCAGGAGTCCAGATTGTCTGCCTGAAGCGTGGATCCAGATTAATAGCCAGATTAACCAGGCTTTTCTGGTCTAATGGCAGTGCAGAAATTGACTGTGGTTTTCCTTGTTTGTCAAGATATGCTTCCATCATATTTCTGGGTGCAGTATAGAGAGCATCTACTACGTTGTCAAAGAAATTATGACCCACAATCTGGGTTGCATCATACACACGATATAAGAAAACCCCAGCGGTAGCGGAACAATCTTTTTGTGAGAACAGCTGATTATATGCCTCATTGTAAGGACCTCCTGTAGTAAACAAGGTTGTTCCCTGGCGTGTTATCAGTTCCAGCATAGCAGGTTCTATCAACTTAAGAAAATCATCACCGGTTTTGCCTGAAACTTTATAGGGAGTATTTTTTCTACTATGATAACGCTCCCATGATCCTTCAAATAAAGCCACACGTGCTTTCATCACAATGGCAGCCTCTTTATTAACCCGTCCACCCCCGGCAAAACTGGTATTTTTCCATCCAAGGTTGTTAATGGCTGAATCAAGATCTTTAATGATAAAATTTGCAACATCATAGCGTGAATCGCGCTGTTTGTAAAGTTCCGGGCTTTCCGTATTCAACACAGTTGTAAAAATTGGCACATCGCCAAACAGAACCAACATATTATAATAAACCCAAGCCCTGAAAAAAAATCCCTCTCCGGCAAATTGTCTGGTTTCTATACTGGGATTAACTCTTTGATAGTTAGTCAAAAAGTAATTAGCCCTTCGAATCCAGGTAAAATTAGTTGTCCATGAACCGTTTGTTAATGGCGCCTGACCGTTGGATCCTCTCTGAAGAAGCGCGGAGCTTGGACCAGTAGAAGTAATCGAAATATCTGAGTTGGCCTCAACAACCATATTTGTTGGGCCATCAAACGAAGATTGAAAATGATACCTCGGGAACAGCGGATAAAAGCTGTTAACGTATACTTTTAAATCGTTAGGCGCTGAAAAAAAAGTAGCATCACTCATATTATCTAAAGGAGCCCTTTCCAAAAAATCTTTCTTGCAACCACTAAGGGAAATAGTCAGCACTAAAAGTAAAATCCCTGAATATTTTATTATTGATTTCATTTTTTTAAATTAAAGTGTTAAATACGTATGTTAATACCAAATGAAAACTGCCTCTGTGGAGGATATCCCGATCCGCCATAATTCGCAAGAATCTCCGGTTCGTATTTTACAAAGGATTTATTATAAATATATCCGAGGTTTTCAATACTCACATACATGTAAACCCGATCCGTCTTAACCCTTGATGTTAGTTTTGAAGGAAGCTGATAACCAACCCGAAGGTTCTTTATTCTAAGATGAGCCAGATTTAACAAATACTGATCATTAGCAGCATATGTTCTGGAAGAATACCTGGGATAAAATGCATTTGGATTTTCATAAGACCAGGTTCCCAATTTCTTTTGTGCAACAAACCACTTGGAATTAAATTGATCACCAGCAACAGGCATAACATAAAAATTACCTGAATAAATCTTCCATTGAGGAACTCCGGTCAACTGAACTGAAAGATCAATACCATTCCAGTTTGCCTGAAGGTTTAAACCATAACGGTAGCGAGGATAGGTATACCCTACTTTTTTAATATCACCCATTGAATACCAGAAACCTCCATCGCCTGATGTTATCCTTCCGTCACCATTACGATCTCTTAGCATCAGGTCACCCGGGACATTGAATCCAGCAGTTTGCACTACATTGTTTGCTATATCAGCTGCATTCTGTGCAATACCATTGGACTCATAAACATATAGTTCTCCAAAAATCTCACCTGGCGTCCATATTCCTGATCTTGCGCCTGATATATTGTCTTTGTATTTAACTACATATCCGATATAGTCTGAAATATTAAAATTTACTGAATAACCCAATTGTTTTCCACCAAGCCGGAAGCCTTTGTCTTTCCAGTTTGCCGTAAATTCCCATCCACGGGTTTCGCTTACTGAGTTATTCGTTTGTGGAGGAGTTGTACCCAACGTTACCGGCAATACTTCAGCAGGTCCTGCCTGATCATAAGTTGTTCTCTGGTACCAGTCCCAGGTTACTTCAAGCTTATTTCTTAAAGCTACTATATCAACACCAATTCCAATTGACTTAGGTTTTGCCCAGGTAAGAGTTGGGCTAACTAACCCTGGCATTGTCACCATACTGGGTCTTGAACCCTCCAGCAAAACATCTTTGGTTCCTACTGCAACTCCCAATGTTGGCAGATAAAGATAATTTCCAGTACCGTTATCCCCTGAACCTGTATATGACCCCCTTATTTTTAAACTGCTGATTGGATCGAATTTCCAGAAATTCTCTTTAGCAACGTTCCAGCCTGCTGAAAAAGACGGGAAAAACGCCCACCGGATATCAGGTGGAAATTTTGAATGGGCATCATACCTACCATTAAATTCGAACAGATACTTTTCTTTGAAATTGTACGAAAATCTACCAAAAAAGCCTTGCGTTGCCCAATGGCTTAAAGCATCATCTAAAAACGGCTGTGCATTATATGATGTATGCAGTGTTGGTATTGCATTGGTATAAAGATCTTTGCGGGATCCAATCAATGATATTGTTTTGTACTCCTCCTCCTGGAAACCAGCCATAATTTGGAAAGCGTGTCTATTAATTGTTTTTTGGTACGATGCAGTCAAATCAGCAGTCTGATAATTAGTAGTCGACATTGCTCTATATACTTCACTTTGCGTAACAGATCGCCCTGAAAACCTGGTAGTACCATCGGCATTTACACTAATAATAGGAAGACTTACGATATTTGTATGAGTTGAAGTGTTCTTCCACGAATAGTTGCCACTAACATTTAACCCTTTGGTTGGTTTAAGGTCAAATCTACCTGAAACAAAAAAATCATTTGTGTTGTAGATTCCATTACCACCATCGCTTCTCATTGTAGGTCCACTGCTTAACCAATAGGGACTTCCATTCGGACTTAGGTCTGACCAGTTCGGGAAAGATCCAGCAGCATTATTCATCATATCTGCATAGTCACGTCCCCTACCCCGAATATTAAGTCCAGTCTCATCGCTCTTAACATAGTTCATTATTAATCCAAGCCCCAACCAATCAGTTACATCTGTTTTTACCTTGAGTAAGGTGGTATATCGTTCTTTTTTATCATTGCTTCCAACAATCAATCCTGCGGCTTTATTGTATCCAAGTCCCATATAATAAGTTGTATTGTTGCTACCTCCCGAGAAATCCAGGTTATGCTGCGTACTTGGATTTTGATCTTTGAACATAGTGCTGAACCAATCATTATTGGCATAAGAATCGTAATGCGCTCCCCACTGTCCATTCGGAAGTGGTTCATTCCAAACTGACAGTTTACCGTCAGCAAAGTCTTTCATCTTTTGAATGGTTGCATTGGAGTAAAGTGGAATCTGTAAACTGTTCCTGTATTTTTCATTTATTTTTTCGGCGAACTCCCATGAATTAGCCCAGTGTGGCATTCCAATAGGGGTTCCGATTAACATACTTCCACTATAATTTATACGAGCTTTTTCCCCTTTTTTACCAGACCTTGTTACTACGAGTACCACTCCATAAGGTGCACGCGAACCGTAAATAGCAGAGGCGGCAGCATCTTTCAGTATAGTAACACTTTCAACATCATTGGGATTAATGTCGCCAAGGTTACGTTCAACTCCATCTACCAATACTAAAGGGCTGCCCTGGGAGTTGATGCCAGTAAACCCACGGACATTGAGTGATGGGTTACTTTCAGGTGAACCATTCACGGTATTGACATTAAAGCCTGCAACAAACCCCTGTAAACCTTCCGCAACAGATTTAATAGGACGGTTTTGAAGAACAGCCCCATCTATTTGGGTAACAGCAGCAGTTAAATTTGATTTTTTCTGTTTACCGTAACCCACCACAACAACATCATCTAAAATGGAAATAGATGCAACAAGTGTGATTGAGAAACGGCTCTCACTCCCCACCGATATTTCCTGTGTTGTAAATCCGATACTAGATACAACCAGAACATCACCGACATCAGCTTTAATACTGAATTGGCCATTGTCATCGGTTTGTACCCCATTCGTTTTCCCCTTTAAAACAACAGAAACACCTTTTAGTGCTAACTTATTATCACTTGATACAATACTTCCTGTGATGATTTTCGATATTTTCTCTTGAGCAAAGGAAGAAAAATGCAGACCCGCTAATATGATTAGCAGCAGTAGTTTGGTTTTAAGTTTCA
>JANMLJ010000392.1:0-2171 GCA_031372465.1 Chitinophagaceae bacterium
CATATTTTTTCTCCCGCTGATTTTCTATAACATGTTCTAGTTGATACTCTGCCAAAAACCCACAGAATACTGCGAGAAATAGCATTAAAAATTCCCAGAAATAATGGGTCCATTTTTTCCTTGAGGTGTGGGTCCCGCCAGGTGCGGGAGAACTGTGGTGATGTACTTCCATAAATCTTTATTTGAGGTGGTATTCTTTTTTCAGATACAAGATCAGGTTTTCGGCTGATCTTATTGCATTTTCTATAAGACTGTTTGTAACATGGTAGGCTGTTTTAAGTGTAACAACCTGTACAATAAAATCATTGATCACCGTTGAATTATTTGTAATCAATTCCGGGTAATCTGCTGGTCGAAATATTTCAGACCCGTTTTTCAGCATTTCATTCCACACATACCCGTTGAATATTTTTCCGATATGGCTGGCCAGTATTTCGGTTCTGAACTTTAGTTCTATCTCCTGCTGGTATAATACACGATTTATTATTTCATTATCATAAATTGTAATGCTATCCGCTGCTTTTTTACTCCTGATAAGCCTCAGGCCGCCAGAGCTTTTCAATTGCACAATTGTTCTGTCATGATAATTGAACTGTGTCATTCTGAGTAAAAACCTGGCGTAATAATAAATATCATTCAAGCTATTACTGTTATCCTCTTTCATCAGCAAAACCAGTGAATCATAATAATTGATATATTTATTCCGCATAGCAGATGAATGTTTCAGGGATTCAATATCCATTTCTACATCCCTTACCAGGGAAACGATATATTGTTTCTCTCTTTTATTCTCGATAATATGCTCTAGCTGGTACTCTGCCAAAAACCCGCAGAACACAGCCAGAAACAACATTAAAAACTCCCAGAAATAATGAGTCCATTTTTTTCTTGGAGTGTGGGTGTGTGCATGTACTTCCATGAGTTAGTTTATAGTTTTTGGTTTGTAGTTTGGTGTTTCATATCCTGCAGGTTTTCTCATTTTAGCTTTTGTTCTTTTTGAGTAAGAGATAAAAAACAGCGAGGAATAGCATTAGAAACTCCCAGAAATAATGGGTCCATTTTTTATGTAGTCCTGAGCTTGCCTGTCCGGTAGGAAGGCCTGTCGAAGGATGGGTATGTGCATGTACTTCCATAAATGACAGCTATTGAAAATGATACTTTGAATTAAAATAATTTACAAGTGCTTTTGTTTTTTCTTTTATATCAGTCATCCATATGTTTTGCCTGGAGATCAACTCCTTGTATCTGAATAAAACATTGAACATTTTATTTACCGAATTTTTATCGGTTGAAAACAATACAGGGATTTTATCTGTACTAATGGAATCAGTATATAAAAATTTGTTGGCCTGAAAGTGGCCCAGCACATCAAAGGTGTTTCTTACGTTATCCTGGCTGTGTTGCATGGAAGTGGCCTCCCAGTCGCGGTAATTACGGATATAATTATCATACAATATAATACTGTCCCGGTCCTCTTTGTTCAACAAACGTAATCCCCCTGCATTTTTAAGTTGCCCGAGTGTCCCATCTGCAAAAGCAACGGTAAGGAACCACATTGAATGTTTGACCATTTTTGCGAGGCAAGCTGTGTTTGTTAGGTTTTCCGACAGGGTATCATAGCAGAGAAATATGTCACTAAATGCAGCTGTCTTTCTTTCATTGCTGGTAAGAATCCTTGATAAAGTACGAAAATTAATATGCAGGTCATCATAAAATGAACGTATATATTGTTTGCTCCTGTCTTTTTCAATTTTATGCTCCAACTGATACTCTGCCAAAAATCCAGCCGCGGCGGTGTCCGAGAGTGGCAGTCGAAGCATGGAAAGTAACGCAGCCACTTCGAAGTGGTACTACCGCGCTGCGGCCCTGGTGATCGGCGCGGTTTTGGTGCGATCATCGGTCAGCCATCTTGAAAACAGCTATGCGTTTCTCGCGTCGATTTACGCCTACGATCTGGTCGGATCACGGGTTGGCGTTGTCTTGGCGATGCTCATCCCATCGATTCAGCTAACGCTGGGATTGATGCTGTTCCTCTTTCCGAAGTTGCGACGTTTCTCTCTGAATTGGTGCGTGGTTCTATTTGGCTCTTTCACTGTGGTTCAACTGATCACTCTTGCCCGTGGTCTGAATATCGACTGCGGGTGCTTTGGGTCGAGTCTGCAGAATCCGAT
>JANMLJ010000397.1:0-12727 GCA_031372465.1 Chitinophagaceae bacterium
GCATTAGCCTGAAAGCTATAATTGGTACTAATATTAAAACTGTGGTAGGAACCAATTGGAATTTTTCCACCAGCCTGTAATGTCACTCTTGGTGTTAGTAGAAAATCAGCTCCCAGGAAACTTTCTTTTGGACGGTTAATATGGTACATAGAAGCCCCCAAATAAAAATTATTATACCCGTTTGTGCTTCCATTGTACAAAAACCCTGCATTGATATCAACATAGTTTACATTAATCTGCTGATTAGAAAAAACCTCGTTGGTTACCCCGGTAAAGCCTAAGGGGGTTAATTCATCTTCAAAATCTACTTTATTAACGTCAAGCCGCTTGTTTACATAAGTGCCCTGAAAACCTGCACCAATCTGGTGATAACCATTTTCATCTAATCCTTTATGATAGGCGAATGATAATCCGGCAGAATTAGTAACCATCACTCCATCGCCAGCCTGATCTGTTAAAGCAAGGATACCCACACCTAACTGGTCAACATCTGCCAGCTTATTTTTTAAAATACCAAAATCAATAGAAGCTGTTTTGGTAACAAAGGCATTATTAATTGTTGGCCATTGATTACGGTAATTACCGGCCACCCGGAATGATCCGTCAAACTTACCGGTAAGTGCAGGGTTCAGCGTAAGCGGTGAAGCAAAGAATTGTGAGAAATTGGGATCCTGGGCATTTAATGCTGATGCCAACACCACAACCACAATAAACGTAGAAAGAATTCTTTTCATTTCAGCCATTAATGTTTTCATTCGCCAGCAAGCTATTTCCCGATTTATTTCAACTGCAAGAATGTAATAAATAGTGAAAAACCCAAATCCTTAGTCCAAAACGTTTTGTTTTCTTTGAAATTGTCTTATTTATCTATTGACAAATAGCTGCTTTTTTTACTAAATGGAAAAGTACAACTTTTTTAAGACCTTTTTTGTAGAATTATTGCTGCATGGAAAAGCTGTGAGTTATTAGCTGCGAGCTACGAGAAAGACTCATAAAGCTTTGGGGTTAAGACTCGTAACTCGTAACTCTCAACTCTTAACTTTCTCACTACATCTGCAATTTAGTTCCATAGGCCAGATCGCCCGCATCACCCAAACCGGGAACGATATAGCCTTTGGCGGTGAGTTCATCATCAATATCTCCACACCAAATGGTTACTGATGGCTCTTCTCTTACTACATATTCGATTCCAACGGTGCAGGCAATAGCTGCCACGATATGAATTTCACGGGGACGACCTTCTTCTTTTAAAAAGTGAATGGTTTTTACAAGAGAAGATCCGGTTGCCAGCATAGGATCAGAAATTATAACTATGCGGCCTTCTAATTCAGGGCAGGACACATAATCAAGGCTTATTTCAAAGCTGCCATCTTTATTATGTTTTCGGTAAGCAGAAATAAAGGCATTATCTGCCTGGTCGAAATAATTTAATAAGCCCTGGTGCATGGGTAAACCGGCCCGTAGAATAGTGGCTAATACCGGTTGTTCTTTCAGCACTTTATGCAGGGCGATACCTAAAGGTGTTTGAATTTCTTTTTCTTCAAAAGGTAAAATTTTACTTATTTCATAGGCGGCCACTTCACCAATACGTTCCAGGTTGCGGCGAAAACGCATTCTATCTGTCTGAACTGTTGTATCGCGTAATTCACCTACCCAGTTACTGATTAAAGAATGTTGCTGGCTGAGATTGACGATCATTTTAGTAGTTAGATTTTGAGTATTTAGTACATAGACTACAGACACCAGCTTTGATTGGTGTAAAAGTAATCATGGAACAAAATTGGTATTTTTGATTTTAAGCAAATCTAAATACTAAAAATCTATTTTCTGAGTACTAATTCTGTTTTATGGTTTACAGGGCTATTGGTTTAATGAGTGGAAGTTCACTGGACGGGCTTGATATTGCTTTTGTAGAATTTCAGGAGCAAGGGGGCAAATGGAATTATGAAATTTTACAGGCGGACTGTTATGCCTATTCAGACGAATGGGTAATAAAGCTGCGGGAAGCTATACATCTTTCGGCAAAAGAGTACCAATTGCTTCATGCTGATTATGGACATTATACCGGGCAACAGGTAAACAGATTTATTGAAGAAAATCAGTTGCAGTATAAAGTGGCCGTTATCGCTTCACATGGGCATACTACTTTTCATATACCCGAAAAGAAAATGACGGCACAGTTAGGTGATGGTGCGGCCATAGCTGCGGAAACACAATTACCGGTGGTATCAGATCTACGGGCTTTGGATGTAGCTTTTGGCGGGCAGGGAGCTCCCATTGTTCCTATTGGTGAAAAATTATTACTGGGAGAGTATAGTTTCTTTTTAAATCTTGGAGGTATTGCAAATATTTCGGCCAATGAAAACCCTTCGTCTGGCTCTGGGTTTATAGCCTTTGATGTATGTCCGGCCAACCGGGTTTTAAATATGCTGGTAAATGAATTGGGTATGGAATATGATGATGGCGGACAAATAGCTGCCAGCGGAATTGTGAATAAAGATTTATTGGAAAAATTAAATAGGTTGAACTATTACCAACTGCCTTATCCAAAATCTTTATCCAATGATTTTGGAACGGATATCATTTACCCGATAATAAAGGATAGCGGTATCGAAATAAAAGATGCCCTGAGAACTTTTGTTGAACATATAGTTGTACAAATCAGTGAAGCAATTAGCACTTTGAAGAACTCGAAACCCGAAACTCAAAACCCGAAACTGTTAGCTACCGGCGGCGGAGCTTTCAATACTTTTTTAATAAACCGGTTAAGCGAAAATCTGCAAAAGCTAAACGTAGAAGTAATAGTACCCGATAAAAAACTGGTTAATTTCATAGAAGCATTAATTATGGCTTTTATCGGGGTTTTGCGTTGGCGGCAAGAGAATAATGTGCTAACTTCCGTTACAGGTGCCGTAAGAGCAAGTATTGGTGGTGCCTTATGGATAGGACAGGAATCCTGATAAGGAGAACAAGACTTTTTTTATTTACACAAGGACTTTCAAATGACTGAATCGACAGAAAAAGAAGTAACTGAATTTATAAAAGATGTAAGCTCGCTGATAGCAGACAATAGTATGGATATATCAATGCATGAAATAGAGAAAGAAAAGGAGTTGTTTAAACTGCTTCAGGATAATTTTGCTCCGCAATATGAAGCGGTATTTGATGATAAGATGGCGCCAAAGACAGTAGTGGTCATTCCAAGTCTAAGTCTTGACCCGGTTATACTGAGTAAAATAGAAGGGATCGTAAATTATGAGGAAAGGCTGCTATGTCTTTTATTGTTATTACGGATGCCCCGTACGCATGTTGTGTATATAACCAGCACGCCTATTGATCCGCTCATCATCGATTATTATCTTCATTTATTACCGGGTATCACCGGCGATCATGCAAGGAGACGATTACATTTTTTCAGCTGTCATGATTCTTCTGTAACTTCTCTAACGGAGAAAATACTGGCCAGGCCAAGACTTATACAACGTATCCTGCAATCAATACCAGATGGGCACCTGTCGCACCTGGCATGTTTTAATGTTACCGAATTGGAAAGAAAGCTTGCCGTCACACTTGGATTGCCGGTATATGGCTGCAATCCTGATTTACTTTTTTGGGGAACCAAATCGGGTAGCCGTGAAATTTTCAGAGAATGTGATGTATTAATTCCGCCGGGGTATGAAAACCTGGAGAATGAAGAACAGATTATAAAAGCACTGGCAGATTTATATTATGCAAATCCTGCAATACGAAAGGCTGTAATAAAAATGAATGATGGTTTTAGCGGGGAAGGGAATGCGGTTTTTTCATATAAAAAGATATTACCCAATGCGGCTATTGAAGCACAGATACAACAGCAACTGCAAACAGAGCTGGAAATTGTTGCAACACATCTCAGCTATGCAAGTTTTATTGAAAAGTTCAGCAGTATGGGCGGTATTGTAGAAGCCTTTATTGAAGGAGAGCCAAAATCATCCCCCTCTGTACAATGCCGTATTAACCCATTGGGAAAGATTGATATTATTTCGACACATGATCAATTGATGGGTGGGCGGGATAACCAGATATTTTTAGGTGGTACTTTTCCGGCAGATAAAGAATATTGCGTAGAAGTAGGTGAGCTGGGAAGAAAAATTGCTGCGGTGATGAAAGATAAGGGGGTGTTGGGAAGATTTGGTGTAGACTTTTTATCGGTAAAAGAAAATAATGTATGGAAACATTATGCCATTGAAATTAATCTGCGTAAAGGAGGCACCACACATCCTTTTATTATGCTGGAGTTTTTAACCAATGGTGATTACAACGCTGAAACGGGTAAATATGTGTTGCCTAACGGGGAAGAAAAATATTACCTGTTTACCGACAATTTGCAGGATGAAAAATTTAAAGGACTTACGCCACATGATCTGATGGATATTGCCATGCTCAATCATCTTCACTATGATAATACCAAAGAAGAAGGGGTGATGTTTCACCTGATCGGGGCGCTTTCTCAATATGGCAAACTGGGCCTGGTTTGCATCGCCAGTTCTCTGGAACGGGCTAAATATTTTTATGAGGAAACCAGCAGGGTATTAAAGTTGGAATGTACTTCTTATTGATTGATTCTAAGCGTTTTTCCAGTATTTATTGAATGTAGTACAGGTGGATAAAAATAGTTAAATTCAACTATTATTTATCCCGGTGAATCGTAGTGCCTTTTTTACAATAAATGAGGTGTTAACAATTAATGAAAACATATTTATAGTAGTTCATAAATAGATTCAATTATTGAACCACATAGGTCATAGAGCACTCCCGATAGGTATCGGGAAGAAATACACACATAGGTATTCTTTGTGAAACACTATGTTTCTATGCTCTTATGTGGTGATAATCAAAATGATTTCTTGATTTTATTGAACTACCTATGAAATATAAAAGGTATTAGTAATGGAACGGATATTTTAATTAAGCAGGGTGTCTTGTTATCACCTGCTTAAAGGCCATTAAAACAAGGGATAAAAAATTATTTAAAAGAAATATATGAAAGCAAAATCAATTAAAGGAAAATCTCCCGAAGAAATTAAAGCAGCATTAACAGAAAGTATGGCCGACGGGTTTGTCCCCACACTGGCTATTGTGTTTTTATCACTTGGTAAAGATATCGATTCTGTATGTAGTGTATTGGATGAAAAAGGCATTACAATTTATGGCGCTACCACCCAGGGCGAATTTATTGATGAAGAAATCGGCAAAGAATCCATTGCTATCCTGTTGCTGGATATCAACCGGGATTATTTCACTGTAATGTTGGAGGAGTTTCCCGAAAAAAATTACCGGGAAGTAACGCAGTTGATGGCCAAAAAAGCGATGGAGAAATTTACAACTCCTGCATTTCTTATTGCTGCCAGCAACATGGAAACGGATGCGGAATTATTGTTGTTTGGATTTGAAGATATCGTTGGCAAACAGGTAAATGTTTATGGAGGCATGGCCGGGGATAATTTCACTTTTACTGAGCAGTTTGTATTTACCAATGATAAATCAAGTGCCCGGGGTATTGTTGCCATAATGCTGGATGAAGAAAAAATAAAAATAAAGGGAGTGGCTACTTGCGGATGGAAAGCGATGGGTACAGAGAAAACAGTTACAAAAAGCGAGGGCAACAGGCTTTATACCATTGATAATGTTCCGGTACTTGAATTGACCAAAAAATACAGTGGAATTGAAAACGTCAATAAAGAGAATAATGCTTTAGCGATGGAAATAGCTACCAATTTCCCTTTACAATTACAACGAGAAAAAGGTGCACCGGTAATGCGACCTGGCCTGTTGGTAAACTGGGAGGATGGCTCTTTTATCTGCAGTGGTTCGGTACCGCAAGGGGCAAAGGTTCGTTTTTCGCTTCCACCTGATCTGGATGTAATAGATAAAGTGATAGAAGGGGTGGAAAAATTAAAAGCAACTGAGATGCCGGAAGCAGATGCGGTGATCATGTATAGTTGTGCCGGCCGGTTAATGTCGATGGGGCCAATGATGGGTACAGAAATAGAAGGGGTAAAAAAAGTATGGAATGTACCTATGGCAGGCTTTTTTTCCAATGGCGAACTAGCCAGAGCTACGGAAGGAAATCTGGAAATGCATAACCTGACTACTTGTTGTGTGGCGATAAAAGAAAAATAAATAGGAATAAAAAAAGTTAGTTTATGGGTAATATAAAATTATTTGAGTCAAAACAAGTAAGAAGCCAGTGGGATGAGAAAGATAAGCAATGGTATTTCTCTGTTATTGATGTCGTTGAAATTTTAACCGATAGTGTTAACCCGAGAGATTACTGGTTTAAAATGAAAATAAGGGTAAGGGCAGAGGATGGAATTGAACTGTCGACAATTTGTCGACAGTTGAAAATGAAAGCAGCTGATGGAAAAATGAGAGAAACTGATGTGGCTGACACTAAAACATTGTTACGCATTATTCAATCCATCCCTTCCCCCAAAGCAGAACCTTTCAAACTTTGGCTGGCGCAGGTAGGCAGCGATCGGTTAGATGAAATTGAAAACCCCGAATTAGCTGCACAAAGAACAAGAGAACTATACAAATTAAAAGGCTATCCGGAAGACTGGATAGAAAAGCGGATGCGTAGTATTGCCATCCGGGAAGAATTGACAGAAGAATGGAAAAATAGTGGCGTAAAACAACAAAAGGAATATGCAATACTTACTGCCGAAATTTCCAAAGCAACATTTGGTTTAGCCCCGGCTCAATACAAAAAAGTAAAAGGTTTGAAAAACCAAAACCTGAGAGACCACATGACTGACCTTGAATTAATTTTCTCCATGCTGGGCGAAGCATCAACAACTGCTATTGTGAAGACAAGAAAGCCCAAAGGATTTATTGAAAATAAAAAAGCAGCCAAACAAGGTGGTGCGGTAGCTGGCAATGCAAGAAAGGAACTGGAAATAAAGACCGGGCAAAAAGTGGTCACCACTCAAAATTATTTGACAGAACAGGAAAAGAAGAAAAATAATTTGATTGCTTTACAATCAGGTAAAAAGAAAAAATAAATGAACCAGCACCTTCAAAGCATATTAACCATTATTCAGCAGGAAGAAGATTTAACGGCTGAACAAAAAGTTACTATTGTAAAAGCATTAAAAAATGCTGACAAAGAATTAGAAATAACCGCCTTCAAACTCGACAGAACGGAAAAAGTAAAACGAACAACAGGGATTCTCTTAGAAGAAACGATTGAAGAGTTGGAACAAAAAAGAAAAGCCATAGAAGAAACTAATTCGGCACTCACCAAATCATTAGAAGATTTAAAGGCCGCCCAGGCATTACTGATACAATCGGAAAAAATGGCAAGTCTTGGAGAACTCACCGCAGGTATTGCGCATGAAATTCAAAACCCGTTGAACTTCGTGAATAATTTTTCAGAAGTAAGTACGGAGTTGGTGGATGAAATGAATGAAGAAATAGACAAAGGAAATTTGGAGGATGCGAAACAAATAGCGCAGGATTTAAAACAAAATTTAGAAAAAATAAATCATCATGGTAAACGTGCCGGTGATATTGTAAAGGGAATGTTGCAACACAGCCGCAGCAGCAGTGGCGTAAAAGAATTAACTGATATCAATGCGTTAGCTGATGAATATCTGCGCCTCGCTTATCATGGATTAAGGGCAAAAGACAAAGCCTTTAACGCCGCCATGAAAACAGATTATGATGAAAGTATCGGGCTGATAAAAATTATGCCGCAGGATATTGGCCGGGTTGTTCTTAATCTCATTACCAATGCATTTTATGCAGCCCCCCTGCCCCCCGCAAGGGGGTTCTCAGACTCCGATTACAATCATAGTCCTACAGTATGGGTTAGTACCAAAAAGGCCGGGGATAAAGTAATAATAAGTGTTAAGGATAATGGACCGGGCATTCCCCAAAAAATACTCGATAAAATATTTCAACCATTCTTTACCACCAAACCAACCGGGCAGGGAACGGGATTGGGATTGAGTTTGAGTTATGATATTGTAAAAGCACATGGCGGTGAGTTGAAGGTGGAAACGAGAGAAGGAGAGGGAGCGGAGTTTATTATTCAATTACCAGTAATATAATTCACGTATGACAAAAATTATTAACCTTGTTTTTTTTCTTTCTATTTTCTCCGCTGTAAATGGGCAGAATAAAGTGCGGTTTATTCTGAAAGAGAATACGGCTATTCGTCATGATAGCATTTACATTACCGGCACTTTCAACAACTGGGATTCAACAGCCAATAAAAATTATTTATTGCAACCCTATGGGAAAAAAGAAAAATCAATTGTATTAAATTTAAAAGCAGGTGACATCCGGTATAAATTTAGCAGGGGCAACTGGCTTACAGTAGAAAAGCAGTTTGACGGAAGTGAAGTTAGAGACAGAGTTATTACTATAAGCAGGGATACTACTTTGTTAGATAGTGTTGAAAGCTGGAGAGATCAAATGCTAATAAATAAGCGGTACTTACTTGTCCAACAAAATCATGATACAAGCCGTGTACGTGTACTTGCAGCAATCGCTATTAATTACGCTTTTTTCCCGGAATATTTCAATGTAGATTCCGCATTATATTATGCACAAAAAGCTCTTCAGTTACAACAAAAAATTATTGCGTCGGATGAATATAAATTATGGGTGCAAAAAGGATACTCGTCTCAGTTGATTGGCCTCCAGGAAATAATTGCCACTTTATTAAATGCGTTGGGTAATTATCCAAAAGCCCTGGAGATAAGATTGGAGAACTTAAACCTTGCTGAAAAGGAAAAAGATAAATTTATAATGGCGTTAGCCATAAGGGATATTACTAAGGATTACATTTCTATGAAGGATTACCCCAATGTATTGAGCTATGGGAAATTAATGGATTCTATTTCCAGCACACTGAATCCAAAAGATACCAGGTTTCAATTTGTTCAATGGGATGCAAAAAATATTATTTCTTATGCATACTATAAACTACATTTTCTTGATTCAGCTTCATATTATGCTAAAAAAATGGCCGCACTAAATGTGCATAATAGCGACCCACGTAATTTGGCTTATGGAAGCTTACTACTTGCCGATATTTATTCCGAAAAAGGAGATAATGTAACCGCTTTTTCGTATTACAGGCTGGTTATTCCCAATGCTATAATAATCTTTAAGGGCCAGGTGGCTGCAACTGCTCATGCAGGTATGGCAAGGTTATTTAAAAAAGAAGGCCTCCTTGATTCTGCGTTGTTCTATGCTCGACAGTCTTTGGCTTATTTTCAAAACAACAAGATAGATGTACAGGCATGGGGTGAAAATTCTGATACATATATTGCAGAAATAAGCCCCCTTGTTGCCGATTTGTATAAAGCCAACGGCCAGATAGATAGTGCTTACAAATACTTACAGCTTTCAGTTAGTTTAAAAGACAGCCTCTATAATAATGATAAAATAAGGCAGTTTCAAACACTGGGTTTTAATGAAGCTTCACGCCGCCAACAGTTGGAACAGCAAAGCCGGGAAGCAAAGCAGCAATATCAAACCAAAGTAAAAATGTACAGCTTAATCACAGGCATGGCGGCTTTCCTTGTATTGGTATTTATTCTTTACAGAAACAACAAACACAAACAAAAAGCAAATACTTTACTGCAAACACAAAAGCAGGAAATAGAGAACACTTTAGGAGAATTAAAAAATACACAAAAGCAACTCATCCAATCAGAGAAAATGGCATCACTTGGTGAGTTAACTGCAGGCATTGCGCATGAAATTCAAAACCCGTTGAATTTCGTGAATAATTTTTCAGAGGTAAATACAGAATTAGCAGATGAACTGAAAGCAGAATTGGCAACAGGCAATACGCAATTGGCAAATGAAATTGCCGATGATATAAAAGATAATTCTGAAAAAATAAATCATCACGGTAAACGGGCTGCTGATATTGTAAAAGGCATGTTGCAACACAGCCGTAGCAGCAGTGGAGTAAAAGAGCCAACAGATATAAATGCACTGTGTGATGAATATTTACGATTAAGTTATCATGGATTAAAAGCAAAGGATAAATCGTTCAATGCAACGATGATAACTGAATATGATGAGACAATTGGTAAGATTAATATTATTCCGCAGGATATTGGAAGAGTGATCCTCAATCTAATTAACAATGCGTTCTATGCGTCCGCCGTAGCCTTGGCGAAGGTGGATGCGGCCCCCTCCAAAGGAGTCCTTTCGGACCTGCCCCCCGCAGGGGGGTTCTCAGACCCTGATTATAATCATAACCCTACAGTTTGGGTGAGTACAAAAAAAGTTGGTGATAAATCCGATAGCTATCGGATAGAAATAAAAGTGAAAGACAATGGTCCTGGTATTCCCCAAAAAATACTCGACAAAATATTTCAACCATTCTTTACCACAAAACCAACCGGGCAGGGAACTGGATTGGGATTGAGTTTGAGTTATGATATTGTAAAAGCACATGGTGGAGAATTAAGAGTAGAAACAAAGGAGAATGAGGGGTCAACGTTTATTATTCAATTACCAATTCATTTATCTTAATGAAACATCTTTTTAAAATATTGTTTTATATTCTGTTTCCGTTTTTGGTAAACGCACAGCAAAGCTATCCTGATAGTCTGAGGCAGGCTTTGGAAAATACATCAGTCGATTTAATAAAGGTTGATTTGAATCTATACCTTGCTGATTTTTATGAAGAGAAAAATCTGGATTCTGCACTTTACTTCGCAGAACAAGCAGTATTAATAGCACGGAAAGAAAATCAAAAGCTGGCTGAAGCCGCTGCACTGAACAGAAAGGGGTATCAACTATTAAGTATAGGAAAATATGGCGAATCATTACAAAGTTTGATGGAGGCGCTATCAATTGCAGAAAACCCTGATTTCGAAAAAAATGCCTGGGTTTTTGATAATTTTTCTCCCATTACACCAATGAAATACAGACTTGATATTCTTCGTATAACTCACCATATGTATGCCCTGCTTATGAACCGTACAAAAAATACGGAGCAGGAAATATTTCATTATAAAGAAGAAATAAGAATTTCAGAAAAAATCGGAAAACAAGTTGGATTACAACTTGCCTCTATGAATCTTGGAAACACCTACTTAAAACTTAATAAGCTGGATACCGCCCTGGATTATTCGAAAAAAGCAGCATCCCTGGCAGAGAAATCAGGATTTAAATATTATCATGGATGGACACTCGGTACACTGGCCGATATTTATTTAAAAAAGAATGAAGAAGGCCTTGCGAGGCAATATTATTATACCGGAATTCAAAATTCAAAAGAGCAAAAAAACCTCGGCTCCCTGGTATGGAATTATGATAAGATCACCCGGTATTATTTATCAAAAAATGAAGTGGATTCCAGCCTTTACTATGCAAAAAGAGAATTTGAATCTGTTAAATCCCTTGGAGCAACTTCAAATGTAAAGGCCTATTTGGCTGATGCATATGAAAACTTATATGCCGCTTATAAATTAAAAAATCAATTTGACAGCGCATACAAATACCAGGGCCTTACTGTGGTCACAAAAGAAACTGTGCATAAAGACGAAATAAAAAACCTGGCAGAGTTTCAGAAACTCATTTTTGGCGAACAACTTCGTCTGCAAAACCTGGAAAAAGAAAAAACACTGTATCAAAATAAAGTCAGAACCTATGCTTTGTTGGCGGGATTGGGAATGTTTTTATTGGTAGCATTAATTCTTTACCGGAATAACAGGCAAAAACATAAAGCAAACAAAGTTTTAGAAACTACCCTTTCAAATTTAAAATCTACTCAATCCCAACTCATCCAATCGGAGAAAATGGCTTCGCTGGGAGAACTTACCGCCGGCATAGCACATGAAATACAAAACCCGCTGAATTTCGTCAATAATTTTTCAGAAGTAAATGCAGAATTGGCTGATGAACTTAAAATGGAATTGGCAACAGGCAATACGCAATTGGCAAATGAAATTGCCGGTGATATAAAAGATAATTCAGAAAAAATAAATCATCATGGTAAACGGGCAGCTGATATAGTAAAAGGGATGTTGCAGCATAGCAGAAGTAGCAGTGGAGTAAAAGAGCCAACAGATATAAATGCGTTGTGTGATGAATATCTACGATTAAGTTATCATGGGTTGAGAGCAAAGGATAAGAGCTTCAATGCAACTATGATTACAGATTTTGATGAGAGCATTGGCAAGATCAATATTATTCCGCAGGATATTGGAAGGGTAGTACTGAACTTAATCAACAATGCATTCTACGCAGCCCCCTCCAAAGGAGTCCTTTCGGACCTGCCCCCCGCAAGGGGGTTCTCAGACCCTGATTATAAACATGTTCCTACAGTTTGGGTCAGTACAAAACGTATTAACACCTCTTTAGGTTCCCAAGCAGAGCGAAGGGAAGGAACGGTGTTCGGGGGCATTTTGATTTCAGTTCGTGATAACGGCCCTGGTATTCCTAAAAAAATATTAGATAAAATATTTCAACCCTTCTTTACTACCAAACCAACCGGACAGGGAACAGGATTGGGATTGAGTTTGAGTTATGATATTGTGAGGGCGCATGGGGGGGAAATAAAAGTAAATACAAAAGAAAATGAAGGAACAGAATTTACAATCAGTTTACCTGCATAAGCATGGTGGGGTCCCGATAGTCCTGAGGCATCGAAGGATCGGGATGACGGTGGAGACAAAAGAGGGAGAAGGCTCAGCATTTATTATTCATTTAC
>JANMLJ010000425.1:0-3031 GCA_031372465.1 Chitinophagaceae bacterium
GGTGGCTCACTCCTGGCCATATCCGCAATAACCAACACCAGGTTTTTCGGGTCTTTTTCAGAAACTTCTATCATTTCATCAGCCCACCGGTTGGCAAGCGATCTATTGGTAATTTCTTCAGCAATAATTATGGAAAGCCGCCTTAAATTTTCTATTAAACCTAACCTGAGCATAATAGGAATTGCCCATAACTCACCAAGTTTTAATTTATCTATGGTTTGGTAAGCATTTACAAATCCTGATAATTTAGCCATATCCACATGTCCATCACTATGCGAAATAATTTCAACCGCCATGTCATATACCCGTGGCAGATCGGCCAATTCACCTTTCAATAGGCGGGGTAATGTTTTACTATAACCTTTGGGCAAATGTTTTTTGCCGGTATAAATCTGTTCTTCAATCAAATAAAAATTATCAACGAGCCATTCGGCTGCGGGAGAAATGCGGTTGTTTTGTTTTAAGTTGTCAGATAATAATGCATACACTTCAAGCAGAATATGCTCATTGTCTGCCAGGCGTTCCAATAACTGTTCTGATTTTTGGTTATAGATAAGTTCATGCCTTTTGGCAATGAGTACGGCATGTTGTTCTAATTTTTCCCTGGTAAATATTTCGGCTCTTAATGGAGCTCTTTCGTTTATGTACTTGGGATTATTGTTATCGCCGAGAAAAGGATCTATAATGTTTTTCTTCAGTTTTGCAATGGCAAGAGGGAGTATTTCTATAAAATCAGTCTTCTTATTTCCCCAGTTAACTTTCATCTTCTTTTCAAAATTTAATTTTAGGATATTACATATAAATACCTGGTCCGCTTTGTTGGCTTAACTAATAACTGAGATCAATTTTCATTTCCAGAAAGATGCAAGAGACGTATTTCACGCTGGTCACCCTCTCCAATGAGACTTGTAAGGGGATCTATGACAACTGTTTTTGGTTTAAATTCTGCAATGAGTTTATATAAATCGAGTAAATGCATCTCTAAACCAAAAAAGGAAGGCCTCGTAGACACGATCTGTAAGAGTCCTTTTTTTATCATTGGTTCAAAATGAATACCTATAGACCTCATATTTTGAATGAGTTGCCCCGCCGTTTCTTCATTGGATAAGAAAAGACAGCGTTCTCCACGTTTACAACTTGCTACTGCAAATGCAGCAGCTAAGCTTGTTTTTCCGGTGCCTGCGGTACCTGAAGCAAGTACCGTACTGCCTTTGGTATAACCTGGTGTACCCCTGAACATTTTGTCTAACGATGGAATTCCTGTCGAAACTTTTTTAGCTGTACCTGGTTGATCAAGCCCAGCCGAAGTGATGGGAATTACTGAAAGTCCATATTTATCAATTACAAAAGGATATTCATTTGTTCCATGTTTTGAACCACGGTATTTAACTACCCGGATTCTGCGGATGGCAATTTGTTGATTAACCCTGTTATCCAGTAAAATGATGCAATCGGAAATGTATTGCTCCATACCATGACGGGTATAAGTTTCCAGTACCGGCTCCCCGGTAACGATTGCAGTAACTTGTTTTGCTTTAAGCCATCTGAAAAGTCTTTTTATCTCTAAGCGAAGAATTCCGACATCAGTAATGCTTGCAAAAACAGATTCAATAGAATCTAAAACAACCCGTTTAGCACCAATGGAATCAATGGCATGTTCCAAACGAACGAATAGCCCTTCAAGGTTAAAGTCGGTTTCCTGAATATCTTTTCGCTCCAAAAGCACATGTTCCATCAAAATTTTTTTTCGTGAAACAAGCCCTTGTAAATCCAGGTTGAGAGAAGCCACGTCTGTATAAAGGTCATCTTCTGTCTCTTCAAAAGACATGAAGACGCCGGGCTCTTTGAATTTGATTGCACCATTAATTAAAAAATCAACCCCAAAAAGGGTTTTTCCAGAGCCGGCACTTCCACTAATTAAAGTGGTTCTATTTTTTGGAAGCCCGCCCTCTGTAATTTCGTCAAAGCCATTGATGCCGGTGGGGCATTTTTGTAATTGTTTAAAATGCGAAGCACTTTTTTTGGGAGTAGTTTTATGCATAAGTACTTTATTTTTTTTCTATTAATACCATTCCACACTTTGGGCATTTGCCAGGCTTATCTGAAATCACTTCAGGATGCATGGAGCAGGTGTAGGTTTTCTTTGCTTCTTTGACTGATGATTCTGCTCTTTGATTTGACAGGCTTCCAGCATTCTGATTGCCCTGGTCGATTTTAGTTTTTTGCATTTTATTTTTTTTATTTGTGAAAGAATTTTTCGTTTAACCATTTACTTCATTGAGTTTCAGGATTTCTGAATCATCAATTTCCTTTTTGGTAATAATAAATAAGCAAGCACCATTACAATGACTGCTACAATCCAATAAGCAAGATGGTCAGACCATATCACAATGACTCCCCCGATCACCACACCTGCAACCTGCCCCAAACTATTTAAAGCGCTAAAGATGCTCAGTGATGCTCCATGCTACTGAATTCCTACTAGCAGCGGAAAGAGTGCAAAAGGAATTTCTGCAAGTGCTTTGGTTTGTTTGAATGTTGCAACACAGATAACACATAATGCAGTACCCGAAATGAAACTGGCTGTAGCGGAAAAACACATTGCTTATCTTGTTTTTGATTTAATATTTTAGTTTCGGTGATTTAATAGCTGAAAAAATGCTACTCTTAAATTCATTAGTTCACATTACTTGCTCCATACTACCCGAACAATTGTTCATCATAAAATAAATTTCTTAATCAACAGGCTACCGGAATAATCTTACACAATAGCCTGTTGATTAAGAAATTATCAAGCTACAACAGTTTTGCATTCTGCCTCACACTTTTTACATTCTTCTTCACACTTTCTGCATGCTTCTGCGCATTTTCTGCAAGACTCGACGTCTGGATGCTTTTCACATTCTTCGGCACATGTACGGCAGGCTTCGGCACATGCATGGCATGCTTCGGCACATTGATCGGCTGATTCTGCAGAATTACTATCCATACTTCTGCATGTTGCTGCACACGTACTACAAGCTTCAGCACA
>JANMLJ010000426.1:0-3713 GCA_031372465.1 Chitinophagaceae bacterium
ATTGACGGCAGTCGTAAAAGACGAATTGCCCAGGGTGCCGGTAAAGACCTTAACGAATTAAACGCCTTTATCAAGCAGTTTGAACAAATGAAAGGCATGATGAAGAATATGAATAAAATGGGGGGAATGGGGAGGATGATGCGGTGAAGTAAGTCAGAAAGTCTATAGTCCGGAAGTCCGAAAGACATATCACTAATTAAGAAGATTTTTTTACCAGTAAAAAGAGGATTTTAGACAATATGGACTTTACTTCTGGTCCTTCCGACTTTCCGACTTCCGGTCTTTCCGACTTCCGGTCTTTCCGTCTTTCCGACTTCCGGTCTTCCCGTCTTACGGTCTTTCCGACTTTCCGTCTTCCGGTCTTTCCGTCTTTCGGTCTTTCCGACTTTCCGTCTTCTATCTTTCCACTTTCAAGACTTTTTACTATCTTCGCCGTCCGGTTTCAACCGGATCTAACAATTATTGTTTAACCACGTTAAATTTCTATTTAATGTCAGCCAAAATCCGTCTTCAAAGACACGGGTCAAAAAAGAGACCCTTTTATTTCATTGTTATTGCCGACTCCCGGGCTCCCCGCGATGGCAAATTCATCCAGAAATTAGGTACATACAATCCACTGACTGTTCCGGCTACTATTCAGCTTGATCGTCAGAAAGCATTAGAGTGGTTGAGCAAAGGTGCTACACCAACAGACACAGTTCGTCGCATTCTAAGCTTTAAAGGAGTTTTGTATCTTAAGCACTTACTCCGTGGTGTGGGGTTGGGTCTGTTTGATGATGCTACAGCGATGGAAAAGTTTACCAAGTGGAGCGTAGAACATGACGCACACCTGAAAAAACGCCAGGAAGATGCCTACAACAACAAAAGATCCAGACGTCCGATGCCAGGTCGCAGACCTGAGAGAAGGAACGAAGGTGAAGGCAGCAGTGAAGCATAACGAATTCGCATCCTGAAATTTCTTAATCCCGTTCCGATATAATCGGGACGGGATTTTTTTATACCCTTATCCCTAAAGGGGAATACAGCTTTCGCTGTTCATCGATTTATATTATTAAAAGAATAGCTTTGAAGCAAATATGTTTTTAAATTAAAAGCAATTTCAAACTCCCCTTTAGGGGATGGGGGCATGACGGAATATTTTAAAATAGGAAAGTTTGTTGCTGTTCATGGTCTCCATGGAGAATTGCTGCTCAAACATGAGTTGGGGAAGAAAACATCCCTGAAAGGTTTGCCCGCAATTTTTGTGGAAGAAAAGAAAAATTCCTTTATTCCCTGGTTTATTGAATCTACCAAAATAAAAAGCGAAGAAGAAATTTATATTAAATTGGAAGGTCTCCATTCCAGGGAAGCTGCTATCAAACTCACGCGAAAAGACATTTGGGTAATGGAACCAGATTTTAAAAAGTTTGCCGCTAAAACAGCACCGGCCAGTTTACTCGGCTACACCATCATCAATAATAATGAACCGCTTGGTCAGATTCTTGAATTGATTGAACAACCCCACCAGTTGCTTTGCCGTTTAGATATAAATGGTAAAGAAGTATTAATACCGTTGCATGAAGAAACGCTGCAAAAAGTAAATCATACAAAAAGAGAAGTGGTGGTGGAATTGCCAGATGGATTGCTGGAGATTTATTTGTAGTCGACAGACCATGGTCATCGGTCCACAGCCGGGTCTGAAAGTTAAAAATTCTTTCATAGACTCCATCCTTTATTCAATCAAACTATTTTTGCTTTTATTATCTGCTGTGGACTATCGACTGTGGACTGTGGACTGTGGACTATCGACTGTGGACATTCTCTACCTTTAAATCTTGTCAACCCCCCATCACCATATCGCCCATTTTGACCTCGACTCTTTTTTCGTTTCAGTAGAAATCATCAACAACTCTCACTGAAAGGTAAACCCGTTTTGGTAGGTGGTTATGTAAGAGGCGTGGTGGCAGCCTGCAGCTATGAGGCCCGCAAATTCGGAATCCATTCAGCCATGCCAATGAAGAAAGCGATGCAGCATTGTTTATACTCAGTCCATACTGTTTTATGTTTACAACTGTTGAACTTTTTAGAACACTATTTTTACTTTCGGCGTATCGCTAACATCTGTACCATAATAAAAGATATAAAGACTACCATAACTGTACATACCAGCACCATCTGGCCACCGGGTCTCAATGAAATACTCGTAACTATTGGTGGATGCAACGTCTGTAATCAGATTCACTTCTATCCAGCCAGGACTATTGTCCCGGTTTATAAAAATTCTAAATGGAGAACCTGCAGTAATATAATTATGGACATTTTTTATTTCGACAGCATTGTACCAAGGGAAAATCCATACCAGATTATCAAGAATTACCTCATGTGTACTATCCGGCAATCCATGTACAGTTACTTTTACAGTATCTTTTGCAGACAAACCTGGTCTATCGGTTACCGTTAATTCAAACTGATAAACTCCTTTTTCCAGACTGGTGAGTTTTGTTGATTTAAAAGTTGGATTTTGAATAAAAAATGATACCGGGCCTGAAATTTTTTTCCATTGAAACGTAAGGATATTATCTTCTCTATCAAAACCCGAACCAATTAAATCGCAGAAATTTACCGGAACAAAAAGGTTTGTATCTGAGCCTGCATTTGCTATTGGCGGAGTATTAATTGGTGGAGGTGGTGGTGGTGGATTAATAATACCACTTCCAGTACCCGAACCACTACTAGTACTACTGACTGGTTCCTCTTTTGTGCAATTAGCACTTATAATCACTATTACAACAAGTATTATGATTGTAAAAAAATGTATCTTTTTCATGATTAAAATTTATTCTACGGATATAAAGAAAAGTAAAAAAATTAACTAGTATTAATTGCTTCGCATCAAAACAAAATCCTTACATCAACATTAATATTCTCATCAGCATCTGTATATAACCAAATAGTTTTTTCAGGATCAACCTCATAATAATACACCCGGTTGTTGGTCGAATATTGACTCATCGGGACAGCTTCCTGCCATGTTGCAGAGGTGACGAATTTTATGAAAACACGGATGGGCATATTTGATGGCATATACTTATAAATATCATAAATAAGTATACTACACCCGAATGGACAAGACCAGCTTAAATTAAAAATATTAACCGGGCTTGTTATTGGCTCGATACTGGTAATTTTTACATTTACTGTATCCCTATGGGTTGCTCCATGGTTATCACTAACTGAAAGTTCAAATTGATATTCTCCCACAAGAAGATTGGTGACAGATGTTGTGCGACTTTGCGGAGAAACGATGGTACATGCCTGCCCTGCAATTTTCGTCCAGGTTATACTAAGTGTATTGCCCATATCCGGGTCATAAGCTTTCCCTCTTAATGTTATGTCGTTGCTATATAATTTACCCGTAAAATCCAGCCCTGAATTAGCTACTGGCGGCCGGTTAGGTGGTGGCGGATTGGTAGTACCAGTACCAGTGCCAGTACTATAACCTGTAGCTGGCGCCTCTTTTGTGCAACCAGCACTTACAAAAACTATTACACTAAGTATAATGATTTGAAAAAAATGTATTTTTTTCATTATAGAATATTTAAATCCAGTATATAAAAATTCACAATAAAAATTTTAGCACATCTTAACTCATTTTTCAAAAAATATTCCTACATCATAATTTATATTAATATCTGTCTTTTTATATATTATTATATTCAGGCAACTAGTAATGC
>JANMLJ010000470.1:0-1881 GCA_031372465.1 Chitinophagaceae bacterium
CAAGTTGAACTCGATAAAAAATTCTCTTTAGAATTAATTGAACGGCTTATATCAACTGATTTCATTTTTAGAAGGATCCCAATGTTATTGCTGGCAATAGTAAATTTTATAATGCTATATAAAGTAGTTCAACATTCAGGTAATAAGCCAACCCTTTTTAATAAAACAGACAAAAAAGGATGAGTACAGTACATGTAGTATTTGGATCACAGGGAGCGGGCAAATCAACCTACGCTAAAAAACTTGCCGAAAATATTAATGGAGTTCATATGTCCATTGATGAATGGATGAGCGAATTATATGGAGCTGATCTGCCAAAGCCTATGGATTTAAAATGGATAATGGAGCGGATTGAAAGATGTGAAAAACGAATATGGACAACTGCAAAACAGGTGTCTGTATGTGGCGGGAATGTAATTCTTGATCTTGGCTTTATGAAAGTAAAAAATAGAGATGCATTTTTAAAATTAGCAAAAGAGGCAAGTGTTTTAACCCAGTTACATTATGTAGATGCTCCTTATTCAATCAGATTTAAAAGAGTAATGGATAGAAACAGGCAAAAAGGACAGACTTTCTCATTTGAAGTAACACCAGGTATGTTTGAATTTATGGAGAAAGAATTTGAAAACCCGACTGAAAAAGAATTACAAGATGCGGTAATAATTGACAGTTCTGAAAATGATCATTGAAATGGATATAAACAATGAATCAAAAAATCTGGCAGTGGTTCCGGCGACGAATATAAAATTCCATAACATCGGCTGTACCTTCCCGTTAGTGTCTAACAATATTTATCAAAATCAAACAATATGATAAAATTTCCGCTTACCGTCTTCTCACTTATTCTATGCATGCTGATCCATGGACAGGCAACACCGGGAGATATACGAATTGCTATAGCCAAAAGTATAACTGATTTAAACGTAACACCAGAACCGGTTGCTTATGTAAAAAATGACGTTGTAGTAAGTGGAAGAGATTCAATAGCAATCAGAATATACCAACCAGTCGCAAAGAAAATATTGCCTGTGATTTATCTTGTACATGGTGCGGGCTGGGTGGCCGGCGACTTAGATACTCATGACAATGCCTGCCGGTACCTTGCCAATCAATTACAGGCAATAGTAGTAGCCGTGAATTACCGGAGGGCACCTGAATATAAATTTCCCATACCATTTGACGATAGTTACCTTGTTTTAAAATGGATAAACGCTAATATGAAAAAAATAAAAGGAAATGGCAAATTGATTATAGTTGGCGATAGCGCCGGCGGACAATTAGCCGCCTCCATTTGCCTGGTGAATGCCGCGGAGAAAAAACCCGTTCCCATTTTAGCACAGGTACTCATAAATCCTGCATTGAACTTATCAAAAGGCAGCGTTTCTTATTCCACCTATCCCTATTTTATTGACTGGTATCTGCATGAAAGTGATCATACAGATGACATAAGAATTTCTCCCCTTTTAGCAAAAGATTTTTCCAAAACTCCACCCGCTATCATTGTAGTTGGAGAAAAAGACAAAATAAGAAATGATGGCGAAGAGTTTAATACTAAGTTACTGAAAGCAGGAATAAACTCCTCTTTATATGTACAACCAGCAATGGGTCACCTGGGTGGATATTTTTGTGCAGTTAGTAAAGAAGCAAAACCTGCTGTAGACTTTGTTGTAACTAAACTAAAAGAGTTGTACTTAAAGTAAAATTTTTTTTCTGACTCGAGCCTATAGTCCTGAGGCATCGAAGGATCGGCCCTCACTTCTCCGATTTGTGTAAGGCGAACTCAGGGCAGATGGAAATTTGACATTTTGTTAATTATTGTCCTGAGCCGATAGCTATCGGCTCGGCATCTGATTTGATGGGTGATTGCGAAAAAAAGTATAA
>JANMLJ010000481.1:0-24548 GCA_031372465.1 Chitinophagaceae bacterium
CCTAATTTGTAAGGAATGATCACAAAGGAACTGATACAACAGATAGAAGATAGTTCTTTGCCCGAAGCATTGGCACTTGTTGCGGAGCTATTTCCCGGTCAGGTTGTTTTTTCTTCATCCCTGGGACAAGAAGACCAGGTACTAACAGATGCAATTTGTAGGAATAAACTTGGCATTGAAATATTTACGCTCGATACAGGTCGCTTATTTTACGAAACATACGAGTTGATTGAAAAAACAAATGCCCGGTATAAAACCAAGTTGAAAATTTATTTTCCAGCTGCTACTGATGTGGAAACATTTGTAGGGACAAAAGGAATAAACAGTTTTTATGAATCAGTGGAGAACAGGAAAGAATGTTGCAACATCCGGAAAGTAAAACTGCTGAACAGAGCATTACAGGGAACAAAAGTATGGATAACAGGTTTACGGGCGGAACAATCAGGCAACAGAAAAGATATGCCGATGATTGAATGGGATGAGCATCGGCAATTGTATAAATTCAATCCGCTCATCAACTGGAGCTATGATGAAATGATTGCCTATATCAACGAACATAATGTTCTATGCAATTCGTTGCATTATAAAGTATTTATCAGCATTGGTTGTGCACCATGCACAAGGGCCTTTGAGCCGGGAGAAGATGCCAGGGCAGGCCGTTGGTGGTGGGAAACTTCAAAGAAAGAATGCGGATTACATGTACAGTCATAAAACCGGTACTATTTTTTTGTTCATAAAGTCTACTGAAATAGTAGACAAATAAAATTAAAAATGCAGCAATACCAATTAAATTATTTAGAGCAACTGGAAGCGGAGAGCATTCACATATTTCGCGAAGTGGCAGCACAATTTGAAAAGCCTGCATTGCTATTCAGCGGTGGAAAGGATTCCATCACATTGGTGCATTTAGCTAAGAAAGCTTTTACTCCGGATAAAATTCCTTTTCCATTAGTACATATTGATACAGGACATAATTTTCCTGAAGCACTGGATTATCGCGACTGGCTGGCAAACGAAGTTGGTGCAACATTGGTTGTGAGAAAAGTAGAAGACACGATTAAAGCAAAAAACCTGACTGAACCAAAAGGGAAATTTCCCAGTCGTAATTGGTTGCAGACATATACATTACTTGATACAATTGAAGAATTTAAATTTGATGCCTGTATCGGCGGTGCAAGACGGGACGAAGAAAAAGCAAGAGCAAAAGAACGAATTTTTTCAGTGCGATATGAATTAGGTCAATTTAATCCCAAACTGCAACGGCAAGAACTATGGAGCACATTCAATGGAAGAATTCATAAAGGAGAAAATGTTCGATGTTTTCCTATCAGCAACTGGACAGAATTGGACATCTGGAATTATATCCGCAAAGAAAATATTGGGTTGCCTTCAATCTATTTTGCCCACGACAGGGAAGTAATAGAACATGAAGGTCAGTTGGTAGCCATGAGTGAATACGTACAGCCCGCAGCCGATGATAGGATCCTGACAAAAAGAGTCCGGTACCGTACTGTTGGCGATATGACCTGTACCGCTGCAGTAGAATCAAACGCTTCCAACCTCGATGAAGTGATCAACGAAATAATTGCAACAAAAATAAGTGAGCGGGGAGAAACCAGGATTGATGATAAAGTAACAGAAGCAGCCATGGAAGACAGGAAAAAGAACGGTTATTTTTAGTGGAGACGAAAAGACCTGAAGTCGGAAAGACGGAAAGACGGAATTTCGGAACGGCGGAAAGTTTGTAAATCATAAAAAAATAGCTGTCAACAATGGGAATAATTAAATTATCAGCATAGTACATTCCGACTTCCGGTCATTCGGACTTTCGGACAAAAAAATTACAATGGATTTATTAAGATTTATTACAGCAGGAAGTGTGGATGATGGCAAAAGCACCTTGATCGGCCGTTTACTGTACGACAGTAAAAATATTTTAATTGACCAGTTAGAAGCGTTGGAGAAATCAACAAAGAACCGTACCGATGGCTCGGTGGATCTGGCATTGCTGACAGATGGCTTAAGGGCGGAAAGGGAACAGGGGATTACGATTGATGTTGCATATCGTTATTTCACCACACCAAAAAGAAAATTTATTATCGCCGATGCACCAGGTCATGTGCAGTACACAAGAAATATGATTACCGGCGCATCGAATGCAAGCCTGATAATTATTTTGGTAGATGCAAGACAAGGTGTGGTAGAACAAACCCGTCGTCATTCTATCATTGCTTCCTTGCTAAAGATTCCACATATTGTTGTAGCGATTAATAAAATGGATCTGGTTGATTACTCGCAGGATGTGTATAATAATATCGTTATTGATTATGCGCAAGTAGCCATGAAATTAGGATTAAAAAATGTAACGTATATACCAATAAGTGCATTGAATGGTGATAATATTGTTGACAAATCGGATAAAATTGATTGGTACGAAGGAAAGCCATTACTTGAATTTTTAGAAGAAGTGAAATTGGATAACGATATTAATTATTCTGATGCCCGTTTCCAGGTACAATATGTTATCCGGCCTCAAACAGAAGAACTGCATGACTATCGGGGCTATGCTGGAAAAATATGCAGTGGAATATACCGTAAAGGAGATAAAGTAATAGTATTGCCCGCCGGACATGAAACAACTATTGCAAAACTGGAAGTAGGGGGCAAAGAAGTACAAGAAGCATTTGCACCACAACCAGTAGTCATACAATTAAGTGATGACCTTGATATCAGCCGTGGCGATACGATTGCAAAAATGGATAACCTGCCTGAAGTAGGGAATGAGCTGGAAGTATTACTCTGCTGGTTAGATGATAAACCACTGCAACCGGGTAATAAATATTATTTGCAACACAATAGCCGGTTAGTAAGATCGGTTGTAAAAAGCGTGGAGTATAAATTGGACGTGAATACGCTTCAACAACAATCAGTGGAAGGAGGTGTAAAATTAAATGAAGTAGTGAAAGCCGTTTTAAAAACAGCTTCACCAGTGGTTTATGATTCGTATGAAAAGTCAATTATAAATGGCAGTGCCATATTAATAGATGAAACAAGTAATAGTACGGTGGCAGCTGTATTGTTTCAGGCCCCCACCCCTAAAGCGGAATATAGCAGTCGTTTAAAGTAACAAGTGATAAATTTTTTATTATGTCAGCGAAAAAAGGGAAAGTGATTTTGGCCGGAGCAGGTCCGGGTGATGCAGAACTTATTACTATAAAATTGCAACGCCGTTTGGGTGAAGCGGAAGTTATTATTACCGACAGATTAGTGAATCCTGATATTATTTCGCTGTATGCAAAAAAAGATGCAATAATTATAGTAGCCGGTAAGCAGGGTTATATCGATGCATCTGTATCACAGGTTGAAATTAATCAGTCGATTGTTCAACATGCATTGGAAGGAAAGATAGTATTGCGCCTGAAAGGAGGGGATGTGGCATTTTTTAGTAATGTGCTTGATGAATTACAAAGTGTTGTTGCAGCAGGAATTGAATTTGAAGTTATTCCCGGAATAACAGCCGCCGCCGGAGCTTCTGCTTATACGGGCATTCCCATGACTGCAAGAGGATATTCACAAGGGGTACAGTTTCTCACTTTTAATCCCAACAGTTATTACAGTTCTGAAAAATGGAAAAGCCTTGCACATACAAATGATACATTGGTTTTTTACATGGCAGCTAAAAATATTACAGGGCTTGTCGAATTGTTGTTGCGCTATACCCGGAAAATTAAAACTCCGCTGGCAGTGATAGAGCAGGCTACTACTGTTCATCAGCAGGTGCATATTACGACATTACAAAACTGTAATACAGATTTTGCTGACAAAAAATTCAGTTCTCCCTCATTAGTTATTGTAGGTGATGTGGTGAACCTTCACAGTCAGTTTAACTGGTTTACTAATAACCAGGAGGCAGGAAGTATTTTCAACGAAATAGCAATAAAATAAAGATATGCTGGCAGAAGAAAGACTGAAGCAATTACATGATATAATCAATACTTCAACAAAAGATGAATTGATTTGGATAAAAGGCTACCTGTCCGGCTTGATGAAAGATGACTATATCAATAGTAACGGTCATGTTACTGCTTCAGCAAATGGAAATGGCCATGCAGCAACGACTGCTGTTAAAAAAATAACCCTGGCATTTGGTACAGAAACCGGGAATTCAAAAAAATTGGCTGCGCAGCTGGCTGGCATTGCTAAGAAGAAAGGAGTAATTGCAAAACTGACAGATCTAAGCCAGTACCGGTTGGCAGAATTGCCAAAGGAAGATTATTTCTTTGTTGTTATCAGTACGCAAGGCGAAGGAGAACCACCGATACCGGCAAAAAAATTCTATGATCATATTCACGAAAATGAATTGGCATTAGCTAATATAAAATACAGTGTACTGGCATTGGGTGATACATCGTATCCCCTATTTTGCAAAACAGGCGAAGAGGTGGATGCCCGGTTTGAGAAATTTGGTGCAAAAAGGGTAATCCCTTTACAGAAATGCGATGTAGACTATGAGGAAGACGCATTAGAATGGTTTGAAAAAGTAATCGTTACAGTTACAGCAGATGCCAAATCTGTAGCAGTAGCTCCACCGGTAATTGCCCACAGCGTTTCAAAAAAGGCAACTGCGAAAAAACATTATAACGGGACGATACTTACCAATATTGATTTAAACGACAGGGGTTCAAACAAACAAACTTATCATATTGAAATAGCAACAGAAGAGCTAATTGAATATGAGCCGGGAGATGCCATTGGTATTTTTCCGAAGAACCGGTTTGATGTGGTAGAAAAAATTATTGCCATTTCGGGTGTTGATGCCAATGCAGAAGTGGTTACCAGTAAATCAACAGCATCAGTAAGAGAATTGTTGACTAACAACCTGAACATTTGCTATCTGCTTACATCCGCAGTTAAAAAATATGCAGCCATCATTGAGCAGGAAATTCCGGATACAAGAATGGACCTGGTGGATTTACTTAGAATATATCCCGTTAAAAATGCAGGTCAATTTATTGAAGTAGTAAAAATATTATTACCGATTGCACCACGACTTTATTCCATTGCATCAGCACCGGCTGTACAGGAAAACGATGTGCATATTATTGTAGCAAGAAACCGTTTCTTGTCGCAGGATGAACAAAAATTTGGACTATGCAGTGATTTCCTTGGCGATCAACCTGCTGGCACAGCTATTTCTTTTTATGTTCATAAAAACAGGGCATTCAGATTGCCATCACCAGAGAAAGATATTATTATGATTGGCCCGGGTACAGGTATTGCGCCGATGCGTTCTTTCCTGATAGAAAGAGATGCAACTGGTGCTACCGGCCGCAACTGGCTTTTCTTTGGTGAACAACATTTCATCACTGATTTTCTTTACCAAACCGAAATACAGAATTATGTACAGACAGGCGTGTTGAATAAATTGGACCTGGCTTTTTCAAGAGACCAACCAGAAAAACTTTATGTGCAACATCGTATGCTGGAGAAAGCTGCTGAGTTATATCAATGGATAAAAAGCGGTGCATTTATTTGTATCAGCGGTACTAAAGACCCGATGGGTAAAGATGTAGAGAATGTATTGCTGCAAATAATTTCGGATCAGGGAAATAAATCAGCAGAAGAAGCAAAAAAATATTTGGAGCAACTGAAAGATGAGGGCAGGTATGAAAAGGATGTGTATTAGTGAATGGTGAATAGTGAATGGTGAATAGTGAATGGTTAATCGGTTACTCCGAAGGGGTTGAATCTGGCTAGCCCCGGATGAAATCCGGGGAATCAAAAAGTGAATAAAGTATTAGAACCCCGAAGGGGTTCAACAAAAGATGGGTAGCGGACAGAACTGCGATGAGTGATTCTCTTTTTCTCTTTTGATGAAAGAAAAAAAGAGAACAAATCAGAGATTGCAACAGACGATGCCCAAAGAACAGGTCGATGACAAACAAAAATTAAATGAGTACAAAAAATAATTTATCATCTGTTGAACGGATTAAAAAAGCCAGCAACGGTTTGCGCGGTACGTTGAAAGAAAGTTTGCAGGATGATATTACAGGAGCTTTACGGGAGGATGACCAATCATTAATTAAATTTCATGGATTATACCAGCAGGATGATCGCGACAGGAGAGAAGAGCGGAATAATAAAAAACTCGAGTGGTTATATTCTTATATGATTCGGTTACGGTTACCCGGTGGTTTTCTAACATCGGAACAATGGATAGGGCTACATCATATTGCCGGAGAACATTCAACCGGTACAATAAAAATTACGACGAGACAAACAGTGCAATTGCATGGTATTCTAAAATCACAGATTAAACCAACTATTCAATCCTTTAATACATTTCAACTTGATTCTATTGCAGCATGTGGTGATGTGAACAGAAATGTGACCTGTAGTGCTCATCCAAAAGAATCAGCCATACATGAAGAAGTGTTTGCATATGCAGATAAATTGAGCGTAATGGCCTTGCCAAAAACAAGGGCTTATTATGATATCTGGCTGGATGAAGAAAAGATTACTGATAAAAAAGACTTGTCAGCCGTGGCGGAAGAAGATCCTTTGTACCAGGATAGGTATTTACCAAGGAAATTTAAAATTGGCATAGTTATTCCACCTAATAATGATATTGATGTATTGACAAATGATGTGGGATTGATTGCAATAATTGAGAAGGGTAAATTGGCCGGCTTTAATATTGCTGCAGGCGGCGGATTAAGTGCCACACATGGCAATGAACATACCTATCCCCGACTTGCAACTTTGTTGGGATTTGTAGCAGGAGAAGAAAATGTATTGAAAGCAGTGTATGAGATAATGACTATTCAAAGAGACTTTGGTAATAGAAGCGATAGAAAATTAGCCAGGTTAAAATATACTATTGATAAACTTGGTGTACCGGCATTTAAAGTAGAACTTGAAAAACGCTGCGGTTTTAAATTGGAAGAAACAAGATCATACTCATTTACATCCAGAAAAGATCATTACGGATGGAAACAGAACCATGAAGGCAATTGGTATTATACGGTGTTTGTAGAAAATGGAAGAGTGTTGGATGATGAAAAAGCTCCTTTGAAAACAGCATTGTATGAAATTGCTACAATGGGTAAAGCTAATTTCCGTTTTACAGGAAATCAGAATGTGATACTGGCTGATATTGCTGAAGCAGATAAAGAAACTGTAAATAAATCACTTCAACAATTCGGAATACTAAAACATACCAATGATGCCGGGGCTTTAAGAAAAAATGCAATGGCCTGTGTGGCCTTCAATACATGTCCGTTGGCATTGGCAGAAGCACAACGATATTTACCAACGCTGATTTCTAAATTAGAACCAGTATTGGAAAAATACCATTTGCAAAATGATGAAATTGTTTTGCGGATGACGGGCTGCCCGAATGGCTGTGGTCGTTCACCGGCAGCTGAAATTGGGTTGATTGGTACAGCTTATGGCGAATACAATCTGCATATAGGTGGCGACAGGGTGGGGGAACGGTTGAATTCAAAATATAAGGACAGTCTTACTGAAGAACAGATTCTTCAAACACTGGATGAAGTATTTGCAATTTATAGTAAAGAAAGAAGTGACAAAGAAACTTTTGGTGATTTTGCTCATCGAAAATGGATAGTGAATCAGCATGTTTAACTACGAAAAATATCTGTCAGAAAAAATAAATCAACTGAAAGAAGCGGGTTCTTACCGCTATTTTTTAGAAGTGAATAAGAGTGCCCAACACTTCCCGGCGTTTCATTATACCAATAAGGAAGGGGTACAACGTTCAGCCATTAACTGGTGCAGCAATGATTACCTGTGCATGAGTACCAACGAAGAAGTAATTGCGAAGCTGGCTTTTGTTACACATCGAAGTGGAACAGGCAGCAGCGGGACAAGAAATATTTCGGGTACAACTATTTATCATAAAGAATTGGAAACAACGTTGGCTGCATGGCATAAAAAAGAAGCTGCCCTGCTTTTTAACGGGGCATATGCCGCTAATGTGACTACATTACAAACTCTGGGGAAAAATATTCCAGGCCTTATTTTTATTTCTGACGAACGTAACCATGCTTCTATCATTGAAGGTATAAGAGGGTGTAAAAATGAAAAGAAAATATTCCATCATAACGATACATTACATCTCGCAGAAATATTGCAAGCTATTCCTCTTGACCAGCCCAAACTTATTGTATTTGAAGCGGTCTATTCCATGTATGGAACGATTTCCCCGGTAAAAGAAATAACAGCATTGGCAAAGAAATATAATGCGCTCACGTATATAGATGAAGTGCATGGTGTGGGTTTATATGGCAAAACTGGTGCCGGCATTCTGGAACAGGAAGGTTTACAAACGGAACTGGATATTGTAAATGGTACTTTGTCAAAAGCTATTGGTGTATTTGGAGGATATATTGCAGCTTCCGCAAAGATGATTGATTTCATTCGTAGCTATGGAAGCGGCTTTATTTTTACTACCTCATTGCCACCAGCTATCTGTAGTGCGGCAAATAAAAGCATTCAACTCATTCAACAACATATTGAATATCGGAAAAATTTTCATAACAATGTATCATTACTTCGCCAGGCATTAACAGAAAATGGAATTAATTTTTTCCCCAACCATTCTCATATTACCAGTGTGCCTATAAATGATGCCACTCATTGCCGTCAGGTAGCCAATGATTTGTTGTTGAATCAGGGAGTTTACCTGCAACCAATCAATTTTCCAACGGTTCCTGTAGGTGAGGAATGTTTGCGCATCATCACCACGGCAAAGCACCAGCCCAAACATATTAATCACTTAGCATTTAGTCTGAATAAAATTATAAATGCCTGCCCGGCTTTGGCGTATGAAACACATCAATAAAGAAAAGGCAGACGTGGAAACAATCAGGCTAATAGGGCGGGGTTCAAAACTGTCGCTTTTGCAACTGGAAAAAGTGAAGCATAAGATAACAGCAGCTTATCCGGGAATAAGGGTAGAAATTATTGGAAGAGAGAGCCGGGGCGATACGTTAAAAGATATTCCCCTGCAAACAGTTGAAGGCAGTGATTTTTTTACACAGGATATTTTTGATGCATTGCAAAAAAATGAGGCAGATATAGCAGTTCATTCGTTGAAAGATATGAGCAGTGAACATTTTTTTGGCACTAATAAATTTGCCATTGTTGATAGAGATGATGTAAGGGATATTGCCATATTCAGAAAAGATATTGAACAGAAATTAACGAACGGAGATAAAATAATCATTGGCACCTGTTCTCCAAGAAGAGAGGAAATGGCAATTGGGTTTTTACAAAAAGCATTGCCACAATGGAATGCAGTATTTAAAGTAGAGACGAAAACAATCCGGGGCAATGTAGATACCCGGCTTCGGAAATTAGATGCAGGGGAATATGATGGAATTATTTTAGCGACAGCCGGATTGAATCGTTTGTTATCATCCCCGTCAGCGGTTGAAATATCCCCGTCACCGGTTGAAAACCCTGACGGCGGATACAGTACAAAAAAAACTTTTAAAAGATAAAAAATTAATGCTCCTGCCGCTGATAGAATGTGTACCAGCCCCCTGCCAGGGGGCCATTGTAGCAGAAGCAAACCCGTCCAATAGAAAAGCTGTTGATATATTGAATACTATTAATGATAACAAACTGATGCAGACCTGTATCCGGGAAAAGCAAACCGCCATACAATATGGAGTAGGCTGTCTGCAACGGTTTGGGGTTACTACTATCAGCTATGGGATTAATGTAATTATATACGCTGCCGGAAAAGACAGCAACAATAACTTCTTCAGTAAATGGAATGGATTGCCTGAATTGAATGGTATAAACAAAAATATTTTCAGTACTACCGATTTCATGGGTAACTTTTTCAAATATGCCTTTAATGAAGAAAGCAAAACTATCAACGAAGCAATAGTATATGTAGCCAATTACAAAGCTGCAGAGAAAGAACATGTGATTGAGCAATTACAGGCAAAACAAGTTTGGGCCGCCGGCACAAAGACATGGTTTGCATTAGCAAAAAAAAGAATATGGGTACAGGGAAGCGCCGATGCTTTTGGATTAGAATTTCTACTCACGCCCTGGCAAATGCCCTTATTTAATATTACAAAAGAAGAAGTTGCTATCGTAACGAATAATTTATCTGCAGCAGCATGGCAAACAAAGGGATGGAAAGTTTACGGTACTTACGATACACAGGAAAAAAAATCGCCGGGTATCGAAGAGCAAATTAAAGATGCCGATATTATTTTCTGGACAAGCTTTCGTCAATTTGCGCAATATGAAAATGTAGTAAAAGAAAATGTGCAGCATGTTTGTCCATTTGGAGAAACGTCCGTACAATTTAAAGCAGCTGGTATCAATCCTGTTATATTCCCAAACATTAAAGCCTTTCAGCAATGGAGACAAACTTTTATCCCCTCAACCAACGAAGGTTAAGAACGGACAGACATATAAGAGAATTGACAGCTTCTCTAAAATTATCTTACAAGAGTTTTATACAACCGCTATTTGTAGATGAAGCGCTCACTGCACCAAAGGACGTAGAAGGAATGTATTCTGTACAGGTAGATACAATCGACTCTGTTCTTTTTACTATCGAAGAGGATTTAAAAAATGGCATCAGTAAATTTTTATTATTCCCGGTTCCGGCACATAAAACATATAACAATTTTAATTTTTCTTTTGCCAGTAATCTTATTAAAAAAATAAAAAATAATTTCGGCGAAACCGTTTGGATAGCTTCCGATGTTTGTCTATGCAGTTATACCAATCATGGACATTGCGGAATTTTAAATGAAGACTATTCGCAATTACTCAATAGTAAAACGGTTGATGTGTTAGCACAGTATGCATGCATTCTCGCCACTTCAGGTGCCGATTGTATTGCACCTAGTGATATGATGGATGGGCGAATCGCTGCCATACGAACAAAGATGGATGCATTGGGATTTGAACGGGTTAGTATTATGAGTTATTCGGCCAAATTCAGTTCGCAATTTTATGGCCCTTTTCGTGATGCGTGTCATTCAGCGCCCAATTGCAAAAGCCTGCCTGCCGGGAAGCAGGTTCTGCAAAACCGTAAATCCTATCAACTTTCTCCATTCAATCTCAACGATGCATTGGCTTCAGCCATCCGTGATGAAAAAGAAGGTGCTGATATATTAATGGTAAAACCTGCAGCTTTATACACCGATGTAATTGCCAAAGTAAAACAGCAAACACTCAAACCGGTTGCGGCCTATCATGTCAGCGGCGAGTATGCAGCCATCGAGGCGTTGGCAGAAAAAGGTTTGGTAAACCGTGAAGCAGCACACCTCGAAGTTTGGGCTGCTTTACAGCGTAGCGGAGCCGATATTATTATTTCCTATGCTTCAAGAAATGCGAAGGATTGGATTGAGAATATTGTTTACTAACACAGAAAAATTATTTCCCAGGCGGTAATACTCCATTCAGCTCGTTGCCGGCCCTGGGGCAATGAAGGTAGTACCGGCACTGCCTGAGTCCTACACTGCATTTTGCAAGAGTAATTCCTGTATTTTAACTCAAATCAATAGTAAAAATTAAAGTCTATTAATTTGGTAGACTATTATAATAGCCTATTTTTGCAATATGGAAAAGGGGCAACAACTATTGGTTTTACCTGTCGGTTTGTTTTTATATGTTCAAAGCAGTTTCGGACAACAATCACAATTATTGCATTGGAATACTTTACAACTTCCGGTACAGATTTCATCCAGCTGGCAGGTACATAATGATATTAGTTACAGAACAATTGGTGTATCAGCTTCAGCCTTTCAGTATACATTCAGAACAGGAATCAGAAGATTTATTAATGATAAGTGGAATGTAGCTACGGGACTGGCTTTCTTTTTTACCCGAACAAGTTTTGATAAAACCAATCATGAGTTTGGGCAGGAGTTCAGGTTGTGGCAGGAAGTAGTGAAAGAAAATAAATTGAATAAAAAATTGATTTTACAGAACCGGTCCAGAATTGAAGAACGATTTTTTGCTGCCACAACTTTAAGAGATAAAAATTTTGCTATGAGACTTCGGTATAAATTGGCAATTGTTCAGGTTTTATCAGAGAAATGGAAAATACAACTGGCAAATGAATATATGCGGCAATATGCCAGGGGAGAATTTACATTTCAGCAAAATAGGTTGGCGACAACAGCCATTTTTTCTTTTAATACCTCCACCCACTTACAAGCCGGGTATATCTGGAGTAAGTTGGCAACGTCAACGCAACATTTCATTTCTTGTACATTTAGTAAAACAATTATGGCAAATGGAGTCAGTAATAAAAAGTGAAAAGAATCAGTTGTATCCTGTTTTTTTGAAAATGGATCATTTGCAAACACTATTGGTAGGTGCTGGAAATGTGGGGTATGAAAAATTAAACTCAATATTATCAAACTCCCCCAATGCAAAAATTACAATTGTTGCACCAATCATAAAAGATGAACTGCGGTCATTATTGGAAAAGTATCCTGCCTGTACAATTATTCAACGGCCATTTGAGCATAATGACCTTGAAAATAAAGACCTGGTAATACTGGCAACAGATAATCCTGAATTGCATCGACAGATAAAAAAACTGGCAGAAGCAAAAAGCCTGCTCGTAAACGTGGCGGATACTCCAGACCTCTGCGATTTTTATCTGAGTTCCATCGTGCAAAAAGGGAGCTTAAAAATTGCCATATCTACCAATGGAAAATCACCCACGGCTGCCAAGCGGATAAAGGAGGTATTGAATGAAGCATTGCCTGCACAATTAGATGATCTAATTGATAATTTAAATATCGTTAGAAACAGGTTGAATGGTGATTTTGAATCTAAGGTTAAAAAGTTGAATACTATTACAAAGGCCTTGGTAGAGAATGGCGATAAGACGGAAAGGTGGAAGAAAATCGCTACACGTTCTTTATTTGCTTTTGCATTTATGCTGATTGGGTATTTTATTTTCTCCTATTTGCCTTTGCAAAAGATGGCAAATGAAACGGTGGCCTGGTACAATACATTAGACAAAGCTTTTCCTGTTATGCTGCTGGCAGGGTTTTGTGCTCAGTTAGTGGATGGAGCTTTAGGTATGGGCTACGGGGTTACAAGTGCTACTATACTTTTATCTGCCGGTGTAAATCCTGCGGCTATAAGTGGCAGTATTCACACGGCAGAAATGTTTGCCAGTGGTGCATCGGGGTATAGTCATTATAAATTTGGCAACGTAAATAAAAAACTATTCAAAGCTTTATTGGTTCCCGGAGTATTAGGTGCTATTGCCGGAGCAATAATACTGGTGCTGGCTGGCGAAAAGTATGGTAAATTAATCAGGCCGGTAATAGCGGGTTATACATTAATACTTGGTATAAAATTTATAGTAAACGCATTCAGGGAAATAAAACCACAAAAGAAATTTAAACGGTACCGTTTGCTGGCAGGCGTTGGTGGATTCTTTGATTCATTTGGAGGTGGTGGATGGGGACCTATTGTTACAAGCACTTTAGTTAATAATGGACGAAGTCATAAATATGTGGTAGGTTCTGTAAGTCTTACAGAATTTTTTGTAACACTTGCCAGTGCTTTTACCTTCTTTACGATGATTGGTGTTAGTCATTGGCAAACAATAATAGCCTTAATTATTGGCGGATTGGTTGCCGCACCAATAGCTGCAAAGCTGGCAGGCAAGCTGCCTCGAAAAACTGCGTTTATACTTCTAGGCACCCTCGTTATTATCTGGAGTATTAGGATTCTAGTCAAAATTATTTAAGAGATAAACCGGTTTTCTTCCGCATTTACATATTCCGGTTTTAGTCAAATAGAATGAAGCCTGGATTGTATCTTTACTATTCTTTAATCATAAGGAAAAAAAATTATGTCACAACATCCCGAAACAAAAGCCATCCGTATTCAAACAGCGAAAACAGAACAAAAAGAACATTCCACTCCCTTATTTTTGACCAGCAGTTTTACCTACGATTCTGCAGAAGATATGGCGGCGGCTTTTGCCGATGATAGTCTCGATGTAAATATTTATTCCCGGTTTTCTAATCCAACCGTTGATGAATTTATTAATAAAATTGCTGCACTGGAAGGTACCGAAGATGGCATTGCTACTGCAACAGGTATGGCAGCTGTGTTTGGAACGTTCATGACATTCTTAAGTAAAGGCGATCATATCCTATCTGCTTCTGCGGTATTTGGTTCTACACATACTATTCTCACAAAATATCTGCCGAAATGGGGCATTGAATCTTCTTATTTCGATATGAATAAGCCTGAATCAATTGCAACATTGATTCAGCCAAATACAAAAATGCTGTATGTGGAAACACCCAGCAACCCTGGATTGGATATTATTGATATTGAATTCGTCGCCAAAATTTGCCGGCAGCATCATATCTTATTCGTAGTTGATAATTGCTTTGCCACACCAGCTGTTCAACAACCAATTAAATTTGGCGCTGACCTGGTTCTTCATTCTGCTACCAAATTTATTGATGGACAAGGAAGAGTTTTAGGCGGAGTAGTGGTAGGAAAAAAAGAATTAATTAATCAGCTGTATTTATTCATCCGTAACACCGGACCTTCTATGAGCCCTTTTAATGCATGGGTGCTGAGTAAAAGTCTGGAAACATTATTTATCCGGATGGACAGGCATGCTGATAGTGCTTTGAAATTAGCTGCTTCTTTACAAAATCATCCGCAACTCGCTGGTGTAAAATATCCTTTCCTCGAAACGCATCCGCAATATACCATTGCAAAAAAGCAAATGAGTAATGGTGGCGGCATTGTAACCTTTGAATTAAAAGGCGGTATTGAAAGTGGCAGAAAATTTTTGAATGCATTGCAAATGTTATCCTTAACGAATAACCTGGGAGATAGCAGAAGTATTGCATCGCATCCCGCAAGTACTACACATTCTAAATTAACGGAGGAAGAAAGAAAAGCAGTGGGTATCACACCGGGGCTTATCCGCATTTCGGTTGGGTTGGAACATCCGGAAGATATACTCAACGATATTTTACAGGCATTGGATAAATCCTGAGTGGTTATTTGTTTTTCCTTTTTGAAAGTTGTTGTAAGGTAGCCCTCATATCCTTATGAAGCGGTGCTTCCAGTTCCACCATTTTGTCATTTACATCTTTGAAGGAAAGTTGAAAAGCATGCAGGGCCAGGCGCCCAAGAATGGGTCTTTCTTCCAATTCATTTTTGGCAAGATTATATTTTTTCTTCAACGAGGAGATCAAAACAGGATTTCCATCGCCGTACACAGTGTCACAAACTATCGGATGACCAATCTCTTTCATGTGTACCCTTATCTGGTGAGTTCTTCCGGTATGGATCTGAAATTGTACCAAAGAATAAACACCAAAACTTTCGAGTACTTCATAATCTGTCAGCGATTCTTTACCATTGCGGTGAATGATCATTGTTCCATATAATGCCGGATGCTCAGCAATTGGTGAATCAATAGTTCCCTTTTTCTCCAAAGGAGATCCAATGACTAATCCCTGGTAGATCTTTTTTGTTTGCCGTCCTTCAAATTGCAAAGAAAGATGTTTGTGTGCTATTTCATTTTTTGCAAAAACAATCAGTCCACTGGTATCTCTGTCTAACCGGTGTACCGTAAAAATATTTCCGAATTTTTCTTTTAATAATGCTTTTAACGAAATCTCTTTCCCTTCCCTGTCAGGAATGGATAATAATCCTGAAGGTTTATTCAATGCAATAAAATCATCATTCTCAAAAATTATTAATTCTGAAATTTTCATTGTATAAATCTGTTTAGCCTCCCTTCGAACTATGTTCCCAACCTTCGTACCTCGGTTGCCTCCGCAAGAGGGGCTTTAGGTCGTTTATGTTTTAAATAGTCGTTTTATGTAGTTGCGGCGTAAGCTGCTAATTTGTATTAATCTGTGTCAATCTGTGTCAATCTGTGGCTAACTGTATTTGTATTTTTCCCGTCTATTGGTGATCATTCGTGGCCGCTATTTCCCTTTACCAAAATGTTTCAAATCCCGTACTTCTTTTTCTGAAAGAAAACGAAATTTTCCCCGCTCAATATTTTTCTTGGTTAATCCGGCAAAAATTACCCGGTCAAGGTTTCTTACATCATAGCCTAACGCTTCAAAAATGCGGCGAACTATACGGTTGCGGCCACTATGTATTTCCACGCCAATCTGCGTTTTATCTTTCATATCTGCATATGCCAGCACATCCACACTGGCGGGGCCATCTTCCAATGTTACGCCACTAAGTATTTTGTCAAAATCTTTTTTTGCCAATTCCTTGTTCAGTGTAACATGATAAACTTTCTTTATCTCATTGCTGGGATGAGTAAGTTTTTGTGCCAACTCTCCATCATTCGTTAATAATAAAACGCCGGATGTATTTCTGTCCAGTCGGCCCACCGGATAAACTCTTTCTGAAGTAGCACGGCCAATAATATCCAATACAGTTTTTCTTCCCTGCGGGTCATCCGTTGTTGTAATATAGTCTTTTGGTTTATTCAGTAAAATGTACACCAGGTTTTTTGCCAGAAAAGCTTTTTTCCCGTTTACACTTATTTCATCAGTAGAAGAAACTTTATAGCCCGGTTCTGTAATGGCTTGTCCATTTACTTTTACCAATCCTTTTTTTACCAGTTCAGCAGCTTCTCTTCTACCACAGATACCTGTATGCGCAATAAATTTATTAAGCGGCATAAGGGCTGCCGTTTGAGGTCTTGGAAGTATGGGCGCAATGATAACAGGGGTTGGTTGTTGTCTGTTGCCGGCTTGTTGATTTCTGCTTTGTGGCCTCAGACCTCTTGCTTCGGCTTTCTTTTTATCAAAGAATTCTTCCTTCTCTTTCTTATACTTTCTCTTTTCCTGTTTGTATTGTTCTTTAATTGCAGCATTACTTTTTTTAGGCGCAAACTTGCTGAAATTGTCGGTTGATTTTTTCTTCATGTGGAGTGATTTGCTGTTTTACAACAGTAGTGAAATACAAAGATAAGCAATCATTTTTCATTCGTTAAAAGGAAAGAGGCTGTCCCAAAAGTCAATTCAAGAATAAATGCCGGTAAGGCGATAAGACGGGAAGTATTGAAATTCAACTACTAATTTCTTCCCGACTTTCCGTCTTCCCGGCATTATTTAATTTTTGACAGCCTCCCGTTTTTTTAAATAGCGTATTTGATTAAATCGTTTTTTTGATTTCCGGTCTTTTTCTTTCACCTTCTGGCCTTTTGTCTCTCATTTCTTTAAATTTCTTCAATTGCTCATCCGTAAGAACTGTTTTTATATATTCTTTCTGTTTTTTCATCATTTCCTTCATTTGCTCTTTCTTTTGCTCCATTCCCATAGTACTATTTTCACGAATTGCTTTCATCTTTTCACCCATTTCCTGCCGGTTTGAGTGCATTTTAGCCGATTGTTCTTCCGTTAATCCAAGTTCGGTTTTCATTCTTGCACCTCTATCTTTAGCCATATTGGCAAACTTTTCTTTTCCTTCCACTTTCCTTTTTTCCAGCTGTGCTTTTTGTTCCGGAGTCATTATTCCACTAACACCTTTTTTAAATTCCTTACGAAGATTCTCCGCTTTATTTCTCCATTCTTTCACCGTAATATTATCATTTTTTTTAAGCTCTTCCATTTGTTTATGGAAACTTTCCTTCTGCGATTTGAATTTTACTTTCTGATCATCTGTCAGATTCAGCTTTTGGAATTCCCTTCCCTGTGGATGTCGGTTTCTTTCCATCATGTGAGGTCTATCGGATTTTCTTTCAGGTATTTCCTGGGCCTTTACAGATACAGCCAACATCACAATAAATGCGGATAAAATTATTTTTTTCATGTTTTTCATTTTTTTTTAGACGCCCTGTCTTTTGTTAAACTTTCGGTTTGAATGTTAATACTTTGGGAAGGGCATGTTTAATTAAAGTTCACTTATTAAAGACAGAAGTTTAATCAGAAGGTTTAATTGAGTAGGAAAATTTTCGTAGATTGGTCTTTCTGTCAAATTTTACCCGGCAAAACATTAATCCTTATAAGCTAACTGACCACAAGCAGCGTCTATATCTTTTCCACGACTTTTGCGTAGGCGGGCATTTACTCTATTCTTACCCAGGTATTCCATAAAAGCATCTACCCTTTCTTCATCAGGTTTTTGAAACTTTGCAAAAGCAATTGGATTGTATTCTATAATGTTTACCAGATCCGCTGGCACCTGCCGGTATAATTTTATCAGTTCATCAGCATCATCCGGAGAGTCATTAAAATTTTTAAAGAGAATATATTCAAAAGTGATCTCATTTTCTGTCTGCTTGTAGAAATAATTAAGGGCGTCAATCAATGTCTGAATATTATTAGTATCATTAATCGGCATTATCTCATGCCGCTTCGCATCATTAGCTGCATGGAGTGATAAAGCCAGTTTGAATTTTACTTTATCATCTCCTAACTGGCGGATACCTTTTGCCACCCCTGCTGTAGAAACAGTAATTCTTTTTGGACTCATTCCCATTCCATGCGGGGATACGATTTTTTCAATAGACTTCAATACGTTTTTATAATTGAGCAGCGGCTCACCCATTCCCATAAAAACAATATTACTGAGCTTTTTACCATATTTTTTTTCACATTGCTGATTGAGAATGGCCACCTGGTCATAAATTTCATCAAAGTCCAGGTTTCTTTTTCTTTCCATATAACCAGTGGCACAAAACTTACAGGTAAGGGAACAACCAATTTGTGAAGAAACGCAGGCAGTAAATCTTGATTTTGTTGGTATCAATACTCCTTCTATGAAATGACCATCATGGGTTTTGAAGCGTGTTTTAATTGTTTCGTCTGCTGATTCCTGCACCGTATCAACCACTAACCCGGGTAAAGTAAAACTTGCGGCTAATTTCAGCCGGAGCTCTTTGGAAATATTGGTCATGGCGTCAAAATGCTGCACCGGTTTTAGCCATAGCCATTCATACACTTGTTTAGCCCGGAATTTTTTTTCACCGATCTCTTCAAAATAGTGTTCAATTTCAGGGAGATCTAAATGACGAATATTTTTAATTGCTGTTTTTGCCATGGTGCAAAGATAGCAAACCCCTGCCCGGCGGGTAAGAAAGGATGAATCGTTTATCTTGCGGTTATATTTAACAACAATGAAGCCAGTTTATATAATAGATATAGTCAGAACCCCCATTGGAAAATATGGCGGTGCTTTATCCGGTATCCGCCCGGATGATTTACTGGCGCATGTAATTAAAGCCTTGTTACTTAGAAATGAAACGGTTGATGTTAATGCCATTGAAGAAGTAATAGCCGGTGCAGCCAACCAGGCAGGTGAAGACAACCGAAATGTAGCAAGAATGGCCTCTTTGCTGGCAGGCTTACCGGTAACAGTTGCGGGTAATACAGTAAATCGGCTATGTGCTTCAGGGTTACAGGCAATCATGGATGCTTCAAGGCAGGTGATGTGCGGAGATGCAGATTTAATAATTGCCGGTGGAGTAGAAAGTATGTCAAGAGCTCCATTTGTATTACCAAAAGCAACAAGTAGCTTTCAGCGTAATGCGGAGATATATGATACTACACTCGGATGGCGATTTATTAATAAGAAATTGGCAGAAATGTATCATCCATTCAGTATGGGTGAAACGGCAGAAAATGTTGCCAGGCAATGGAATATTTCCCGGCATGAACAAGATGAGTTTGCATTATCCTCCCAGCAAAAATATTTTGCCGCCAAAACTGCAGATAAATGGGCGGATGAAATTGTACCGGTTGAATTAAATAATAATGGCCTTATAAGCTGGGTAGTGAATGATGAATATCCGAGGGAAACATCTCTTGATAAATTAGCGGCTCTAAAACCGGCATTTATTAAAGAGGGCACCGTAACTGCCGGCAATTCCTCCGGTATCAATGATGGTGCGGCAGCAATGTTGCTGGCAAGTGAAGAAGCCATAAAAAAATATAACCTGGTACCCATGGCTAAAATTGTTTCCATGGCAGTAGCAGGTGTTGATCCATCCATCATGGGAATAGGTCCGGTGCCTGCTACGCAAAAAGCATTGCAAAGAGCCGGGTTAAATATCAGTGATATTGGTCTTGTAGAACTGAACGAGGCATTTGCTTCTCAATCTATTACTTGTATAAAAGAGCTTGGTTTTGATACTAATAAAGTAAATGTAAACGGTGGTGCTATTGCCATCGGTCATCCATTGGGATGCAGTGGTGTACGTATTTCTGCTACTTTATTACATGAAATGAAACGCGAGAACGTACAATATGGAGTAGCTACCATGTGTGTTGGTGTAGGGCAGGGGGCAGCAATTATTTATGAAAAAATATAAAAAATAGTAACCCGCTGTAACTTTTTTGCAGTAATTTTCGTCATCGAATTCAAAAATCACACTATATGAAAAAAATGCTTCTTTCTTTATTTGTTCTTTGCGCTGTTATAACTGTAAATGCACAGACTGACTCACTGCAACAATACACCGGCAAGTATAAATTTCCGGATGGAAGTCCGGTAACTGAAATAACAGTAGCATTGGACAATGGTTTGTTAATGGCCAGTTCTGCCATGGGTACTACAGAGCTTAAACTTACTTCTACTGTCGATGTTTTTGAAATAGCAGCATATGGCGGTACCGCCACATTCAGAAGAAAGGAAGGAAAAATTAGCGGCGTTCAGGTAACTGTCGGAGATATAAATATGGAAGGAGAAAAAACGGAAGGACTTGCTTTTAGTTTTTCATCATTGATAGATTTAGCCTTTCGAAAGCAAAATTAATTATAGCTATTTTTTAATATTTGGATGCCAGGTTTTTTAACCTGGCATCTTTATTTCATTTATTCAATGAATATTAAAAATGGTAATTCATTAAATCATTTGCCACTATAGTTTCCTGTTGGCTCGTAGCCAGGTTTTTTAGTGTACAGGTATTTTCTTTTATTTCTTTTTCCCCGATGATGATTACATAAGGAATATTTTTCTTTTCCGCATATTTGAATTGTTTGTCAAATTTTGATGATTCATGAAACAGTTCACTCCGAATACCCTTTTTACGAAGTTGCTGCATCAGCTGAAAAGCCGTTTTACTTTCTGCTTCGCCCAAATTAAAAAATAGTACCTGCGTTCCAATATGAACATCAGCCGGAAATAAATTCAACTCATCCATTACATCATAGATCCTGTCTACCCCAAAAGAAATACCTACGCCGGGAATATTGGGCACACCAAAAAGTCCGGTAAGATCATCATAACGGCCACCGCCACCAATACTGCCTATTTTTACTTCATCCGGTGCTTTTGCTTCAAAGATAATACCGGTATAATAGTTGAGACCACGGGCAAGCGTAGGGTCAAGGAATAGTTTTGTGTTTTGAGTGGAGAGTTTAGAGATAATATGTCCTATTTCTTCCATACCCTTTCTTCCATCCTCGTTATCGCCCAGTAAAAAATGTAAACCCTCCAGCATTTCCTCATTTGTTCCTGAAATCTGAAGATATTTTTCAATGATGCTGATTTGTTCGGGATTCAAACCCTTTACTAGTAACTCTTCTTTTACTTTATCCAGTCCGATCTTATCCAGTTTGTCAATGGCAATCGTAATATCCATCATCTTATCAGCACCACCACTTATAGCTGCAAGAGCCGTTAAAATTTTCCGATGATTTATTTTTAAGGTGTAATTTTTTAATCCCAGGTTGGTAAATACTTCCTGATAAATGCCGGCTAACTCTACTTCATTCAGCAGCGAATTACTTCCCACCACATCTGCATCACATTGATAAAATTCACGGTACCTTCCTCTTTGCGGCCGGTCTGCTCTCCATACAGGTTGAATCTGATACCGTTTAAAAGGGAAAGTGAGTTGACTATGATTCATGGCAACATATCTGGCAAATGGTATTGTCAGATCATATTTCAAAGCTCTTTCTGAAATTCCTTTTACATTTTTGCCTTGTAAAACTTTTTCAAAATCTTCCCGAATATTTTTTTCCTTTTCAGGATTATCTAAACCATTATTCAGAATTTTGAAAATCAGTTTATCTCCTTCCTCCCCATACTTTCCCATCAGGGTCTCCATATTCTCCATGGCCGGCGTTTCCAATGGCTGAAAGCCATAGAGCTCAAATACATTTCTAATTGTATTCAAAATATAAGTCCGTTTACGAACTGTATCCGGCCCAAAATCTCTTGTTCCTTGTGGTAATGATGGTTTTGCCATGCCCCTATCTCCGCCGATTGGCGGATTATTTATTTGTTTATAGATTATTGTTTTCTGAAAGCTGCCCAACTTTATCTATTGTATGTCCTGTGCTTTTATATTTCAAGATTATTGTATCACACACTTCCTCAATCATCTTATACACTTCATGATATCCTGCTTCTGCGCCATAGTAGGGATCGGGTACATCTTTATTTTTACCCGGATACAATTCATTCATCAGCAAATCTACTTTTGACTCATCGTATTTATTTTTAGCAATATGTCGAATATCTTCCAGCACATCTTTTGCCAATGCATATATTTTATCATACACGTCAAAATCAGAAGCGGTAAACCGTCTTGCCCGTTGTTTGCTGATATCAATACCATTAAGTTTGGCTACTTTCTGCGACAGTGGATGCGGCGGCTCACCAATATGATAACTATTAGTGCCGGCACTTTCGATACTCCATGTTAATCCTGCCTTAAAAGATTTGTCCTGCAAAATGCCCTCCGCAAGCGGACTACGGCAAATATTACCAAGACAAACCATTAAAATTTTCATAAAGCAAATATAGTTATGAGTTATCAGTTTAGAGTTATGGGTAAGGTCGTTTTAACGCAGCTTATCCTGCTTAAGGATAATCAGGAATTTCAGTCTCGTAACTCGCAACACAAAACCCCCAGCTTCTCCTGTTAACTTATGGATTTGTGCAGTTGTTGCATCTTATTACCAAATACACCACAATGACAAACAGTGAAATTTTAAAAACGAATCTTCTCGAACTACTTTTCGAGAACCGTAATAAAGCCTATGGTGCTTATACCTTACGTAAAGGATATAATAACAGGCTACTGATTGCACTTGGATCAGGGCTATCTTTTATGCTGCTGTTTGTTTTTATTTTAACTGCCGGCAAAACCAAAAACATCCAAAAGCCCGTAATTGAAATACGGGAAGGAATAGTTATAAAATCTATTGAAATGCCGAAGGAAAAATTAAAAGTTCCCGAAAAGACGAAAGAAGTTGTCAGAAAAAAACAGGCACCAAAGATTGCCACTATAAAATATACAACACCTCCTGAAATAAAGAAAGATATGGAAGTGAAGAATGAAATGGCTGCCATAAAGGAACTGGAAGGCAAAGTGATTGCTGATATGACTTCTATCGGCAGAGTAGCTGATAATACGGTAGTTATTGAAAAGGAGCCAGTAGTTGCGGGAAACGGTCCTGTAAAAGAAACGGAGCATGCACAACCTGACTTTATTATGGATGAAAGAGATCCTCAATTTCCCGGAGGTCAGGGTGCTTTAAAGCAATTTTTGGCCCGTAACCTGAGTTCTCCCGGTCAATTGGAAGATGGCGAAAAGAAGGTGGTACAGATAAGATTTAAGGTGGACAAAGACGGCGCTGTTACCACTTTTGAGATAGTAACCAGCGGTGGAATTGAATATGACCGTGAGGTAGTCAGGGTGTGTAAGAAAATGCCCCGCTGGTTGCCGGCTATCCAAAATGGTATTAACGTTCCGGTAAGTTATATGCTACCCATAACATTTATCGGTGTAGTCGAATAATATTTTATAATTTGCTACCCCTGAAACTACCTGACGATGTTTGAAGAATATGAACAGAAAAAGCGGAAGCAAATTTCCTTTATGAAGTCCCTCCTGGATTACGGCATGGGCCTCATGATATTACTGGCAGGATTGTTTTTTTTCTTGCGGAGCAAATTCGAAATTTCTTTTAATCATCGGTTTCCGCCCAATGATATGGATAAGATATTTGGTGTCATTTGCATTATTTATGGATGCTGGAGGCTTTACAGGGGTTATAAGAAAAATTATTTCAGATGAATGTTTACAGGAAGATTGACCACCAAATTTTTATCATCCCAGTTCTTTGTTTATTGCTTTTAGTAATAGGTTGCAAGTCCTATAAAGAAAAGGAAGATGCATTGCCGGATAACAGGAATAAAGGCAGTATTAATGTCAGCGCAGACGAATCATTTAAACCTGTTATTGATGAAATGGTGCAGGTATATGAAGCAAACCACCCGGGCACAAGGATCATCGTTCAATACAAACCGGAAGCAGACTGCCTGAAGGATATGCTGACCGATAGTATCCGGCTCATCATCGCTACCAGGCATTTTAATATGGAGGAAAAAGAACTCATGGTTGATTCAATGAAAGTGTCGCCGAGAAGTATGGTTATTGCAAGAGATGGGATTGCAGTGATTGTAAATCCAGCATCGCCAGATTCATTATTCAGGATGTCTGACATCAAAGCGATACTAACCGGTAGATTTAAGAAAAATTTAATTCCGGTATTTGA